>JANOKS010000161.1:0-2997 GCA_031419455.1 Alphaproteobacteria bacterium | reverse complement strand
TCGCGTTCCGGCTGCGCCTGCGCGGCGAACGCTGCCAGTTCGTGCCCGACGCCGTTGTCCGCCACGCCGGCTCGGGCATCACAGGACGATCCAGCGTGTTCGCGGTATTCCACGGCGTACGCAATGGCGTGTGGACGTATGCGAAGAATATGCCGGGCGGGCTGGTTTTGCTCACGTCACCGGTATGGCTCGTCGGTTCGCTATTGCTGCTGGCACGCGGTGCGGTGCGCGGCGTCTTTGCGCCAACCCTGCAGGGCTTCTGGGCCGCCTTCAAAGGTCTCGGCCCCATGCTCAAAACGCGCGGCGAGCTGAAAGCCCAGCGTTGTATCTCTGCCGGCAAGCTAGCGGCCGCCCTCACCTGGAACCCGTACAGCTATCTCGGCCGCAGTATCCAGGTAACGCCGTTCGCCGACGATTAGTCTGAAATCCGCAGCACTTCCGCAAACGCCAGGAAGACGTGATAGAGCGTCGATGCTGGTACGGTCTTCACTGTCGGTTTGCCATCGCTATCAAACGCGTCGATCCACGTTCCCGGCGGATTGTGTGACAGGTAGCGCTGCAGGAGCAGCTCCACCGTTGGATCAATCACCGGCGCCGGATCGACCCCGTCGAGTTCGTAGAGCGCAACAGCCGCCTTCAGCCGCTCCGTGTTCGGCCATGTTCGCGAGCCGCGATCAATCGGCGTTCCGTCATCACGGACGGCGTTGTAGGTCGACGCGTTTCGGTTATCGACGCCATAAGCCTCGGCGAACCGGATTGCCGAGCGTATCTCAGCCGCCGTGTCCACCCCGAGCAGCTTGCGCGCCGAATTCAAAATCCAGGCCCACTCCATCTGATGGCCGGGCTCGGTGATGCGGCCATCATCGCCCGCGGCACGCGACCAGTCGTCGTTGAAGTACTCCGCCAGTGTGCCTGAGCTGGTATCGAAAAATCGTGTCCGAAACAGCTCAACCAGCGCCTTCGCATGTGCGGCGAACCGCTGATCACCGGTCGCCTCGAACGCCGCAAGGCAGGCCTCTGTCAGATGCATATGCGGGTTCTGAAGACGAAAACCCTCTGGTGGCAGCTGGTGCCAGAAACCCAGTCCGCTGGGATGGCGCAAGTGCTGCTCGATGAAGTCGAGCGTCCTGTGCATCCAGGTAAGCGACAGCTGATCCTTCATGGCCCGATGTCGCCACGCGAAGGCGAAAAGCACAAAGGCTAGATCATAGAGGTCGGGCGTCGGGTCGAGCACCCTGCCGTCCCGCGTCGTAAGCCGGGCGAAGCCCTTGTCTGGTCCCTGCCACGCGCGTTCAGTCAGGTAGGCGACCCCGGTTTCAGCCAGCGTCATGCCTGCGCTCCAGCCCATCGTGGCGGCGTGCGAGAACACATAGATCTGCCGGCACGCCACGCGCGTGCGCTTGAAGTCGATCGCGGCGTCGCGCCCATCGAGCGTCAGCTGCTCGACATAACCACCATGCTCGCGGTCCGACCCGTGCGCCGCCCAGAAGGGCAGGGCCTGGTCGAACATCCACGACCGAATGGCCTCACGCGTGTGGATTTTAACCGGCATAAGACTTCTCATATGACCCCTGGCCCCCCTCTCCCTTGCTCTCCAAGTGCACGATCAGCGGGCTCGTATGCAAGTCGTCCGACGCTGCTGAAATGTAGCGGCAATGCTTCACAAATGGGGTTTTCCGCTTGCACCCCTTTCGGCGGCGCTCCATGGGTGACTTTCCATGCAAACAGCTCTTCCCCAGCACATCTTCCTGACGGGCGCGGCCGGGTTCATCGGGTTCCATGTCGCCAATGCGCTGCTCGACCAGGGCATCGCAGTCACCGGCGTCGACAACCTGAACGACTACTACCCCGTGGCCCTCAAGCGCGATCGCCTGGCCCTGCTGGCCAAGCGCGAAGGCTTCCGCTTCGTCGAACTCGACATTGCCGATCATGCCGCTTTGAAAGCCGCGACGCCGGCAGACATCGACGCGGTGATCCATCTCGCGGCCCAGGCAGGCGTTCGCTACTCGATTGAAAACCCCTTTGCCTATGCCCAGTCCAATCTCGTGGGCCATCTCTCGGTTCTTGAACTCGTTCGCCACCACCCGAGCCGTCCCCGCCTCGTCTACGCCTCTTCCTCCTCGGTCTATGGCGATACGGCCATCGCTCCCTATTCGGAAACGGCACGCGTCGATCATCCTGTATCGCTCTACGCCGCCACCAAGCGCTCGAACGAACTCACCAGCGAAGCGTACGCCAAACTCTATGGTCTCGAGCAGGTCGGCCTGCGCTTCTTCACCGTCTACGGCCCCTGGGGCCGGCCGGACATGGCCTATTGGACCTTCACGCGCGATATCATCGAGGGCCGCCCGATCAAGGTGTTCAACAATGGCGAGATGGAGCGCGACTTCACCTGGATCGGCGACATCGTCTCCGGCGTGGTCGCAACGGCCATGCAGGTCCCCGCCACGCCGCAACCGCTCCACCGCATCTACAACATCGGCAACAACCGCCCCGTGCAGCTCGGCCGCTTCATCGCGATCATCGAGGAGGCCGTGGGCAAGAAAGCCGAGCGCATCATGCTGCCGATGCAGGCGGGCGACGTTCACGCGACCTGCGCGAATATCGACGCCCTGCAGCGCGACTATGGCTATGCGCCGGCCACGAAGCTGGAGGAGGGCATCCCCCGCTTCGTCGCTTGGTATCGCGCCTGGACCCAAACCTGACTGCGAAGGAGGCCTGATCAGGCTCCTGCGAAGGAGGAGGTCCAGAAGCCGAACGCTGCGTTCTGTGGCGTCGGATCGCGCGTCTGGTCTATCTTGACCCCAAGCACTTCCACATTGCCGCTGCCGATCAGCGACGCGCCCTGCGCCAGCAGCTTATAGTTCGCGCCATCCGAGACGTAGACATACTGCGTACCCAGGCTATGGACGGGATCGCGCGGGACGTCGGCAAGAAATTCCGGCGATAGTCCGGGTATCCAAGCTGCACCACGCTCATTCGCGCCGGCGAGTCCAT
>JANOKS010000160.1:0-47977 GCA_031419455.1 Alphaproteobacteria bacterium | reverse complement strand
GATCGTCGGTGAGGACGAAGACTTCGTCTTCGAAATCGCTTGCGACATGTCGCCCGAAGACGGATGCCTCAACGTCTACGGTGTCGACGATGAGTTCACCGTCGCGTTCACCCCAGAGGGCATCGACAGGCTCATCGAGCTGAGGGCTGCTAGGTACAACGTTTCAGCGCGCAAAATCCATCAGTAGCGGCGTCTCGAAGGACGAGGGCGTGCTCACCGACGCTGCTCACGCTCTCACGGCCCCTCCACCGAATTATGCTGCCGCCGCGCATTCTCTTCCGCCGCAACCAGCGCAGCATCCGCCGGCAACGGACACGCCGCTTTCGGCAAAGCAAACTTCGGGTTCGTCACAAACCCCTCATCCGTCAGCGACTCCAGAAACGCCACCAGATCGGCAACCTCGCCATCGCTCACCACCTGCGCCAATCGCGGATCATCTCCGCCACCCGCAAAGTGATGCCGCACCGCATCGCTCAGTGTCACCACCTCGCCATCGTGCATGTAGGGCGCCGACAGCGCCACATTCCGCAGCCCCGGCGTGCGAAACTTGCCCGCATCCTCGGCCTTCAGCGTGATCCTCGCCAGCCCCGCATCCTTGCCGTCGCCAGGCCAGGACAACCGATGAAACGCCTCCTGCGGCTTCCGCCCGCCCAGCGCCGCATCGGTGAAATGCGGCCCCGCATGACAGCTCGAACACGCCTTGCTCTCGAACAACGCCGCGCCGCGCTTCGCCTCGTCCGAAATCGCGGACGCATCCCCGCGCCGCCACCGGTCATACGGCGCATCCAGCGACACCAGCGAGCGCTGGAACGCCGCCAGCGCCATCGTGATCGTGTCCATGTCGATCTTCCCCCCGCGCTCGGGAAACGCCGCGCGGAACATCTGCGGATGGCACGCCTGATCGCCCAGCCGTTGCGCCAGCGCGCCCTCGGGCTTGCCGCCGAACCCCATCTCCACCGGCACGAAGCCCTCGATCGGGATCAGCGCCTGATGCTCCAGCGTATCCACATGCGGCCCGCCCCATGTCAGCGAATTCATCCACGCAAGGTTCGCCAACGCCTGGATGTTGCGTTCGCCCGGCGTGCCATCGAACCCCACCCGCGTCTTGTTCGGATCGGTAAAGCCGCGCTTCTGCTCATGGCACGTCGCGCAGGACATCGTGCCGTCCCACGACAGATCGCCATCGTAGAACAGCCGCCGCCCCAGCTCGATCTTGATCGGCGTCGGCGGATTGTCGGCCGGGAAGGGCGCCGCCATGTCCGCTGCGGGCCACGGCTCCATCGCCGGCGCCCCCATCACGGATAGAATGGGCTGCGCGCAGGCGCCAGCCAGCATCGCAATCGCAAGCCCCGCAAGACGCATCGTCCCCCTCAAGCCTTCGCCATCATCCGGTCCCGCACGCGGTCACGATACCGGATGCACGCGGCGATGTAGCGCCGGTACATCTCCACATCCACTTCCTCGCTCTCCGTGCAGGGCAGCAGCATGTCGCCATCCGACTTGAAGTTGCCGTCCCAGCGCATCAGCTCATCGTCGCTCATCGCCGGATCGAACGCCTTCAGCTTAGCATCCGGCATCGCATCGAAATACGCGCAGAGATTGATCCCCGCCTCCGTGCGCGGCTCAAACGGCGGCTCGCCCTCGAAATTCCAGTTCGGTTCGGTCATGGCGGTGAATCCTGCTTCGTTCTTGCAATCCTCTCGTACAGTCGCCGCACGTTGCCATGCTGTCCGCCAATAACCGCGGAAACAGAAGAGCATTGAGCATAGCCGTGCCATGGCGGCGTGTGGTCCGCGACTAGAAGATAGTTCGGCAACCGACTAGTCTGGTGCGCCAGTTGCGAGAGCAAGCCGCCGCCGCCAAAACTGTCATAATTCCCGCCAAACCCATGGTCCTGAAGTACGACACACAGCGGAGCTGGCCTGTTGTAGCGGTCTTGGCAATACAGAGCATCGAAAGCGGCAATACCGTCAGCGGCCAAAAAAAGGACTGCTATGCGCTCTTGGCCGTGTGTCGATCCAACCTCTTCGTCTCTCTCGAGGATGTCTAAAAAGGCGTAAGGTTCTATAGCCGATCTTGCGGTCGCTGGTGCATGCGGAGGATGCAGGTGGGCTTGCCAGCCTCGTGGGCACAGGTCCCGCTGCGATAGCCGTACCCGGTCAATGCGATGGTAACCTCGAAACCCGCGCTCCGGGTGTGCCAGTTCGGCTTCGACAGCTTCCTGAGAAATCCCGCAGTCGACATAGAGGAAACACGAAACTTTGCCGATGAACTGTGAGATTTGGCTCGTGCCGTTAAAGGTTGCGACAGGTTGGCCGTCAAAGCCGGAGCCCGGGTAAAAAACAGTTCTGGAGTTGAAGAATGCTTCGGCATCCCATTGCGACCCCGGCTGCCACTCAATTATCCATTGCTCACTCATCAGCGTCCCCCTCCGCACTGCCATGTTGCGACGTCCAGTTTTGCTGCTTCGACAACTGCGTGATTCACACCGCCAGAACCGTCCGCATCACGCCTGCTGCACCCAGCCATGATAGTCGTTGTCCCGCAGCCCGCCGCGATCGAGATACGCCTCCTTCACGCGGGCGAGCGCATCCGCGGGCAGGGCGTTGCGCTGCGCCTTCACGTCGACGCCATAGAGCTTCGCCGCATTGAGCCCGAAGATCTTTGCGCGATCCTCATCGGTGATCTTCTTGTAGCCATGCTTGTCGCACAGCTCGTCCGAGATCTGGAACCGCTTGAAGGCATCAATCCCCCACTGCGGGCTACCCCACCAGAGACAATCCGTGCCCCACACGACATGGTCCGCGCCATACGTCTTGATGTTGAGGCCCATGCCATGCATCGCCATCACCGGGTCCTGGATCGCCAGCGTGTTGAAGAACGAGCCGACCTCCGGATAGACATTGGTGATCTGCGGATTGTTGCGTTTGATATCCATCAGCACCTTGTGCCACAGGAAGTCGCCCGTCTCCGGATTGTACTCGTTCATCGCCTTCCAGTCCGGTCCATCCGTCGCGCCGTGCTTCAGCGCCGAGTGATAGACCACGAAATTGAAGTCCGGATTGCGCAGCGCCGCCTTCTCGACATCCTTCGGATTGGCGAGATGCCCCAGCGTGCGCGACTGGTAGGAATAGCCCTTGTGCACCGAGATCAGCTTCATCCCGCGCTTGCGTGATTCCTCGATGAACCACTGCGCGTTGTCATCATCGAGCTGGAAGCCGTTGCCCGTGCGTGCGGGGTCCGTGTGGCAATACCACTTCCACGAATTGATCTTGTAGGTGTTGAGCTCGCGCTCCATCTGCTCGAGCGTCGCGGCCTTGTCGATCGAATTGGTCGCCGTGTTCCAGTAATGGTTCGGCGCAAGGTTGCCCTGGCACAGCGCCCGCTGCGATCCCGCCATCGCGTTCAACTCATTGCGCGACTTCGCCATCAGCCAGCTCGGCAATATCCCCCCGCGCGGCGTCCGTTCCGCATCGACCAGCACACGCCCATCCGGGCCGCGCTGCTCTTCCTTCCCCGGCACGCCGGAGATCACGACCATGGCCGTCTCTGAATCGAGGAACATCTCCTTGGTGAAGGTCCGGAAGGAATAGGACTCCACATCGTCCTTCAGGTTGAAGCCCATGTTCCGCGCCGTCTCCGAGTTGCGGAAGCTCAGCGCGATGCCGTTTGAATAGTGCGCCTGCACGTCGATGACGAAGAACTTGCCCTTCTGGCCGTTCGCCTTGACGACTTCCTGCTCACGCGGCTCGAACTGCTCGTCCTCGCCCACCTCGAAAGCGTCCTGCCCATAAACGCAGTTGGACGCGAGGAACGCCGTCGCCAGACCCATGGACGACGCCATGTAACCCCGCCGGCTCATGCCGATCTTCTTCGCGTTGGTCGCACCCCATTCCATGATGAGGCTTTCGACCTGTTTCTGCTTTTCCGTCTGAGGCCGCGGGATGAACTCCTCGTTCGACACCACCTGCGTCGGAATCGGCGAGTCCACGCCCATCATCCGGTCGCGCTCACCCTTGCGAATCCACATGGCTCTCTCCCTCGCGCGGCAGCCTGTCTCCGGCCACCGTCATTGCATGCGCCAGTCTGCACATTTTTGCCCCCAATGGAATTCCGCTGACAGCCACGTTACCGTGCAATTGGCAGTGTAGCCCTCACCCTGAGGAGGCCCTCTCGACACCGCCTGCGGCGTTGTTCAGGTAAACTAAGGGCCGTCTCGAAGGACGAGGGCGGGCTTACCGTCGTTGGAGCAGGCAATGCAGAACGTCACCGTCGTCGATCATCCGCTGGTCCAGCACAAGCTTACGCTGATGCGCGACCGCACCACATCCACCGCCGGGTTCCGCACGCTGCTGCGAGAGATCGCGCATCTCCTCTGCTACGAGGTCACGCGCGACATCGAACTCGAAACAACCAACATCGAAACCCCGATGGGCCCGATGACCGCCCCCATCATCAAGGGCAAGAAGCTGGTCTTCGCTTCCATCCTGCGCGCCGGCAACGGCCTGCTCGATGGCATGCTGGATCTCGTGCCTGCCGCGCGCGTCGCCCATATCGGCATGTACCGCGACCACGACACGCTCGAACCCGTCGAATACTATTTCAAGGCGCCGGGCGAACTCGAAAACCGCCTCGTCATCGCCGTCGATCCCATGCTCGCCACCGGCAATTCCGCCATCGCGGCGATGCATCGCCTGAAGCAACGCGGCGCCAATCGCATCCGCTTCCTGTGCCTGCTTGCCGCCCCTGAAGGCATCGCCAAATTCACCGCCGCCCACCCCGACATTCCCGTCTTCACCGCCGCCATCGACAGCCACCTGAACGAGAAAGGCTACATCGTCCCCGGCCTCGGCGACGCCGGCGACCGCATGTTCGGCACGAAATAGCCGCACGTGCGCCCGCTCCCGAAACCACCTATACCCGCACCATGACCGCTGAGCCCTTTTGGAAAACCAAGCAGCTCCACGAAATGTCCGATCCGGAGTGGGAATCCCTCTGCGACGGCTGCGGCAAATGCTGCCTGGTGAAGCTCGAAGACGAAACCACCGGCGACCTCTACGTGACGAAACTTCACTGCAAGCTGTTCGACAACAAGACCTGCCAGTGCAAGGACTACCCAAACCGCAAGCAGTTCGTGCCGGTCTGCGTCAAGCTGACGCCCGAAGTCGTGGCCACCGTCGACTGGCTGCCGCAAACCTGCGCCTACCGCCTGGTCCACGAGGGCAAAGACCTTCACGACTGGCACCACCTCGTCAGCGGCGACCGCGAGACTATCCACCGCGAAGGCTATTCCTGCCGCAACCGCACACGCACGGAAGTTGGGATCGATGACGACGACGCCTTCGACTACGTGATCGACTGGTTCCACGGCCCACCAAAGCGGCGGAAGCTGCGGCGGGGGTAGGGCGTTACGGCTGCCCGCCCCCCGCCGCCGGAACCGGAAATCCCCGGTCCCGCAGCAGGGCATCCGGCGTCGCATCGCGCCCACGGAAAGCGCGATACGCCTCGCCCGGATCAACCGCGTTGCGCACGGTGAACAGGTTGGTGACCATCTTCTGCGCCAGGTCCTTGTCATAGAGCCCGCCCGGCGCCTCCACGAATGCTTCCGCCGCATCCGCCGTCAGCACCTCGGCCCAGAGATAGCCATAATACCCCGCCGCATATCCCTCGCTCGAAAACACATGCCCGAACTGCGGCGAACGATGCCGCATCGGAATCTCCTTCGGCATGCCGAGCTTGGTCAACTCTTCTTTCTCGAACGTGCGCGGATCGAGGTTCGCCGGATCGACCGTGTGATAACGCATGTCCATGATGGCCGAGCCGAGGAATTCCACCGTCTGGAATCCCTGGTTGAACGTCGCCGCCTTGTTGATCTTGTCGATCAGCGCCTTCGGCATCAGCTCGCCGGTCTGGTAGTGACGGAAATACTTGTCGACCACCTGGTCCGTCAGCAGCCAGCGCTCAAGCAACTGGGAATGAAACTCGGTGTAGTCGCGAACCCCGCCATTCAGCCCGGGATACTCAACGCTCGACGACAGCGCATGCAGCGCATGGCCGAATTCGTGGAAGAATGTGTCTGCGTCGTCATAGCTGATCAGCAGCGGCTCGCCCGGCGCCGGCTTCACGAAGTTGGAGTTGTTCGACGACAGCACCGTCTCCGGCCCATCAAACGTCGCATGCGAGCGATAGCTCGACGCCCAGGCGCCAGACCTTTTGCCCTGACGCGCATACGGATCAAGATACCAGTAACCGACATGCTTGCCGGAGGCTTTGTCAGTTACCTCCCAGACGCCCACATCCGGATGGAAGACAGGAATTGTGCCGGCGGCCACCGGCGCAAAGCCGAAGCCGAACAGTTCTCCCGCGACGAAGAACATGGCCTCGCGCAGCTTGTCGAGCTGCAGGTACGGTTTCACCTCTTCACTATCGAGCGCGTATCTCGCCTTGCGCACCTTCTCGGCGTAGAAGCGATAGTCCCACGGCTCGATCGTGATCTTTGCGCCTTCTGAGGTCGCCAGCGCCTGCATGTCCGCGATCTCTTCCTTCGCGCGCACAACCGCTGGCCGCCACACAGCTTCCATCAGTGCGGTGGCTGCAGCCGGGTCCGGCGCCATGTTGTCCTGCAGCTGCCAGTCCGCATAGGTCTTGTAGCCCAGCAGCCCGACCCGCTCGTGCCGCAGCTTCAGGATCTGCGCGATCACACCGTTGTTGTCGTGCTCATCGCCATTGTCGCCACGCGAATAATAGTTGCGCCACACCTGTTCGCGCAGCTTGCGTTCGGTGGAGTAGGTGAGGAAGGGGTCCATCGACGAGCGCGTGTTGGTGACGGCATAGCTGCCAGGCTTGCCAAGCCCCTCGGCCGTCGCCTTGGCCGACGCGACATAGCTGGCCGGCAGACCGCCGATCTGCGCTGGCGTCAGATACGTCACCCAGCCTTCCTCGTCGGCCAGCAGGTTGTTCGAGAATTTCGTCTGAAGCTCCGCCAGCTCCATGTTGATCGCCGCATAGCGGTCGCGCTTCTCGGCGGTCAGCTCGGCGCCGTTCAGCTGGAAGCGATCATAGACCAGCTTCAGCAGACGGGCCTGATGCGGCGTCAGCTTCAGATTGGCCTGGTCGTCATGCAGCGCCTTGATGCGCGCGAACAGCGCCGCATTCTGCGTGATCTTGCTCTGGTACTCCGACAGCTTCGGCGCCATCTCCGCCTGCACGATGCGGAACTCCGGCGTCGAGAGGTTCGATGACCAGATGCCGAAATACGTCATCGCCCGGTCCAGCGGTTCGCCGGCCCGCTCCATTGCAAGGATGGTGTTCTCGAACGAAGCCCTCGCCGGATTGTTCGCTATGGCGTCGATCTCGGCAAGATGCGCCGCCATCCCGGCTTCCATCGCGGGCTTCAGCTGGGCGAGGTCCATCCTGTCGAACGCCGGCTGCCCGCCATGTTCGCCCGTCCATTTCCCCAGCAGCGGATTGCTCGTCAGCTGCGCCGTCGTCGCTTCGTCATAGCTCGCCGCTGGTACCGTGGTCAGGTCCTCGGCCGGCCCGCAGGCGGCGAGAAGCGCGATGGCGCTCAGAGACGAAAGCAACAGGCGACGCATGGAAACCCTCCGAAATCCGAAGGGCCGACCTTACGCGCAAAGGCCGCGTTGGCTAGACAAACTCACGTCAGTCCGCGATCGACCGCTGGCTTTCATACGCCAGCCGGGCCATGTCGCCGAACCGCAACTCCATCGCGCGGATCAGGTTGTCCAGCGCCTCGCGTTCCGGATTGCGGCCGCCATCGAACAGGTTCAGCGGATCGCGCGGCACGGCGTCGACATGCGCCGAAGCCAGCGGCATTCCGCCGCCGACATCGAGCAGGTGCGCCTCTCCGCTGGCGCGCCCATCCTTGTCAAACTCGCCCTGCAGCCAGGCGAATGTCTCGCCAAACCAGCCTTCAGGCGGCGCATAAACCTGCTGGCCATCATGCGTCGCGTACACGATCACCTGATTGTAGCCTGCGTTCGCCGCCATTTCTCGCGCCACCATCGCGAAGTTCGCGCCGTCCTCGATCTTCGGCATCCCGCCGCCCAGCATGTCGCCCGGCTGCATCGGCGCAAGACTGTCGACCAGCCTACCCATTCGCTGCGCCATGAGTGTCCAGCGCGCCTGTTCGCTGGAGCGGATGTGTACCAGACCTTCCGGCGAAACCCGCGCATACGCGACGCGCAGCGGGAAGCTCACGCTTGGGGCAGCGAAGGCCGATGGCGCAGCCAGCGCAGCGCCAAGGCCTGCCAGCCCTAGTCGCAACGCCCCGCGTCGCGACAGCGAAACATGACGGATATCCATGTGCGCCAAGGTCTGGCGCGTTGGTTTCCGCCTCATTAACTTCCGGCGTGTTCCTATTCCGTTCGATACTTGCGACACTGGCGGAATGGATCAGATGATTCGACTCCTCGGCATCGACCCCGGCCTTCGCCACACCGGCTGGGGCGTCATCACGCTGGATGGTCCCCGCCTCGGCTGGGTCGCGCACGGTGTGATCAACCCCGATCCTCACGCCGACATGGCCGATCGCCTCGCCATCCTGTGCGCCGAATTGCGCACCGTGATTGAAGCCCACGCACCTCATGAGGCCGCAGTCGAGGAAACGTTCGTCAACATCAACCCGAAGTCCACGCTCCTGCTCGGCCAGGCCCGCGGCGCGGCAATGGCGACACTCGCGACGGCCGGGCTCAAGGTCCACGAATTCGCAACGCGGAAAGTGAAGCAGTCCATCGTCGGCACGGGCGCGGCGGACAAGTCGCAGGTCGCCTTCATGGTGCGCCGGCTGCTTCCGAAGGCCGGCGATGTTTCCGCCGATGCGGCCGATGCGCTCGCCGTCGCCATCTGCGGCGCACACCATCGCCCCATCGCCGGTGCGAGGCGCCTCGCATGATCGGCAGGTTGAGGGGAACGATCGCGGCCATCGGCGAGGGACAGGCGCTGATCGATGTGCAGGGCGTCGGCTATCTCGTCCACGCCGGCTCACGCTCGCTCGCGCGATTGGCCGTCGGCGAGGTTGCAGAACTCCACATCGAGACCCAGATGTCGGAAAGCGCCATCCGCCTGTTCGCCTTCGTCAGCGGCGAGGAGCGCGCCTGGTTCTCCCGCCTGCAGGATGCGCCCGGCGTTGGCGCCAAGGTCTCGCTGGCCATTCTCGACACGCTGACCACGTCGCAACTGATGGATGCCATCGCGCTCAACGACACGGCCGCCATCTCGCGCGCCAATGGCGTCGGCAAGAAACTGGCCGAACGCATCGTCACCGAGTTCAAGGACAAGCCCCCGCCAATGGGCCTGTTCGCGCATGGCCTCTCGCTAGCCGCCGCCACGTCCGCCCAGCCACTCTCAGGCGCCCGCGCAGCCGCGGCGTCGGCGCTGGTCAATCTCGGCTACTCGCAGACGGACGCCTCGCGCGTCGTCGCCCAAGCCGCGCGCGATGTGGGCGAGGATGCGACGGAATCGACGCTGATCCGTGCCGCCCTCAAGGCGCTCGCGCCGACGGGTTGAACCGCGGTTCGTGAGCCCGCACTCGTCCTTCGACGGACGCTCCCTTCGGTCGCTGCTCAGGATGAGCGCTCAGGCGCAGGCGTTTGGATAGCGCTCATGCTGAGCAGGCCGCAACGCGGCCGTCCGTCGAAGCACGAGCGCGGGCTCACTGACGCGCAATCAAAGCACCTCAGCCCCCGCATGCAGCACCAGCCCGACCAATCCGCCGATAATCGTGCCGTTGAGCCGAATGTACTGCAGGTCGCGCCCCACGTTTATCTCCAGCTTGTCCACGATCGTCTGCGAGTCCCATTTCCGGATCGTCTCCGACACCAGCCGCGCAACGTCCTCGCCATGCCGCGCCGCGAGCTGCACCAGCAACCCGCGCAGCCGCACATTCAGCGCTTCGCGCACATGCGTCTCGCGCAGCAGTCCCGCGCCGAGATTGGTCAGCGCGTTCTGCATCCACGCCCGCAGCCGGCCATCAGGACTCGCGCAGTCGCGCCGGAGCGCGGCCTTGAACTCGACCCACCCGGCCTCGACGGCGCCAGCCACCGACGGATGCTTAGCCGCGTCCTGCAGCCACGTTCCAACCCGCGCCTGCAGTTCCGGATCGCGCCGCAGGTCGCTGGCAAAATCCGCCACCATCTGGTTGAGCTGTTCGCGCACCGGATGGTTGCGGTCAGACGCCACCTCATAGAGAAGATCATTCACCGCATCGATGACTGTGTCGGCCACTTTCCTGTCGGCGCTGACGAAGCGCATCAACCATCCTGACCGCCCGCGAATGCGATCGCGGATCATGTCCTGGTTGCTCTCCAGCAGGCGATAGCCCTGCTTCAGCAGCGCGTCGAGAATCGCCTGGTGCCGTCCCTGTTCGGCCAGCGCCTCGAGCACGGAGCCAAACGCCGGTGCGATGCTCGCGCCCTCCGCTGCTTCAGCCGCCTGCTCGCGTAGGAACGCCGCCACCGTCTCGTCATCGAGCGCATCGAGCAGGGCAGGCACGGCGGAGACAAGCCCGCTGGCCAGCCCCGTCGACTGCGCCGGTTCGGCGAGCCACTTGCCTAGCGCCTCGGACAGGTCCTTGTCCTTCACGCGTTCTGCCACCAGCTCCGGCTTCAGGAAGTTGTCGGCGATGAACCGGCCGACTGCTTCGGCAATGCGGTCCTGGTTTTTCGGAATCACCGCCGTGTGCGGAATCGGAATGCCCAGCGGATGACGGAAGATCGCCGTCACGGCGAACCAGTCCGCCAGCCCGCCCACCATCGCAGCCTCGGCGAAGGCGCGCAGAAATCGCCAGTGCATGTCCCAGGTCTCGCCGTCCGGTTCCCAGATGTGCGAGAAAACGAACAGGACCATGATGGCGAGCAACACGCCATTGGCCAGGCGCCGCATGCGGACGAGGCGTCGGAATCCTTCGGCCGATGCATCGCCAGAGTTTGCGTCCCCAGAGTTTGCCTCCCCAGGTTTTGCATCCGGGGTCATCGTGTCGCGGGGCATGTCGAAGGTGCGGTCCTCATGTAGCATGATATAGCCCGATCCGGGTCAACCGCGCGATACCGGATCAGGCGGCAGGGCGTAACGATGAATCTCGCAGAAATCGTCGGCGTGGGCGCCGCGTTGCTTACGACCAGTTCGTTCGTGCCCCAGGCGGTCAAGGTCGTCCGCACGCGCGAGACCGCCGCCATCTCGCTCGCCATGTATTCGCTTTTCACTGCGGGGATCACGCTCTGGCTGGTCTACGGCCTGTTGACCGCTCAGTGGACGATCGTCGCCGCCAATGGTGTCACCGTGGTGTTTGCAGCCATCATCCTCGCGATGAAGCTCGGCGAGGGCGCCCGCGCCCGCAAGGCGAAACAGGCCCGTTAACGCGCCGTTGTTCCGGAACTGTTCCATTCATCTGCGAACTGGTGCAGAAGGATTCCATGGCTCGAGACGCCGACATCACCAACCCCGAACGCCAGCCCGGCGAGACTGTGGACCGCGCCCTGCGGCCCACAGCGTTCGATGATTTCACGGGCCAGCAGGCCGCCAAGGCCAACCTGAAAGTCTTTGTCTCCGCCGCCCGCAATCGCGGCGACGCGCTCGATCATGTCCTCCTCTCCGGCCCGCCCGGACTCGGCAAGACGACGCTGGCGCAGATCCTCGCGCGCGAGATGGGCGTCGGCTTCCGTTCCACGTCCGGTCCAGTGATCGCAAAGGCGGGCGACCTTGCAGCCCTTCTCACCAATCTCGAACCGCGCGACGTGCTCTTCATCGACGAGATCCACCGGCTTCCAGCCCACGTCGAGGAAATCCTGTATCCTGCGATGGAGGATCACACGCTCGACCTGATCATCGGTGAGGGCCCCTCGGCGCGCTCGGTGAAGATCGACCTGCCGCCCTTCACGCTGGTCGGCGCGACCACGCGCGTAGGACTCCTGTCGACGCCACTGCGTGACCGCTTCGGCATTCCGATCCGTCTCGAATTCTACACGCGCGAGGAGCTGGGCTCGATCCTCCGCCGGGCAGGGCAGAAGCTCGGCGCCAACATCACGCAGGACGGCGCGGAAGAGATCGCCGGCCGTTCGCGCGGCACGCCGCGTATTGCTGTCCGGCTTCTCAGACGCGTCCGCGACTTCTGCGAAGCCGACGGCGTCAGGATCGACCGCGCCGGCGCCGCCAGCGCACTCTTGCGTCTCGAAGTCGATGAAGACGGCCTCGACGCGCTCGACCGCCGTTATCTCCAGGCGCTGGTGAAAACCTACAGCGGCGGCCCCGTCGGCGCCGACACGCTCGCCGCCGCGCTCTCCGAAGCCCGCGACGCCATCGAGGAAGTGATCGAGCCTTACCTGATGCAGCAAGGCTTCGTCGCCCGCACCCCACGCGGCCGCGTCGCCACGCCGAAAGCATGGGACCGCGTCGGCCTCAAGGCGCCAGCCAGCTTCCAGCAGCCTCTGTTCGAGGATGATGGCGACGACGCCTGACGGTTGCTCGACGCATCCGCCCCCGCTATGGCTGCTGCAAAAGAAGATACCGGGAGGACAAGATGATCCACGCACGCGCAATCGGCGCACTCATGCTGGCTGGCCTGCTGCCGGGCTGCATCCTGGTCCACGCCCGCACGGTTGAAGACCCGGTCGTCGCCTCGATCGCGCCTGCCGTCGCGCCGCCAACGCCAGTGGCTGCGCCCACCGGCCCCGCGCCGCTGCAGGTTCCGAACGCCAGCTACGTCACCATCCCGATGGAGATCACGGTCAACAAGCCGGTGAAGGATGTCTGGGCGCGCATCGGAAAGTATTGCGACATCGCCGAATGGTTCCAGATCGCAACAGGCTGCGAGATTACGTCGGGCAAGGATGGCGAAGTCGGCGCGGTACGCACAGTCGGCGCCGAAATCCTCGTCGCGAAGACCGAATACTCCTACGCCTACACACAACCGGTTCGCGAAGGCCGACCGTACAATCTCTACCACGGCAATCTCGAAGCCCGCGCCATAAATGCGAACACGACCCGGCTGCTCTACACGCTGGTCTACGATCTCTCGCTCGTCGCCGGCGACGACGCTGCAAAAGCCGCCGATGTCGAACGCCGCCGCACCGCCTTCAACCGCGCGCTTGGCAACATGAAAATCCTCGCCGAAGGCGGCACGCTCCCGCCGCCCGCGCCGCGCAACTAGGACAGGTGCGGGCCTACTGCTTCGGCGTCGAACGCTCCTTGAGCGTCCGCTCGAAATCGCCTTCGAGCCTGGTGATCAGCGTCAGGAATGCGCCGGGCTCGATAAAGGGGTTCTGCGCTTGTCGGACGGCCTTGGCCTTCTCCGACTTCTGCAACAGCTGGAAGAATTCCGGATGCGGCGCCAGCGGGATATCGACCTTCATCTGTTTCGTCTTCGCGAAGGTCTTCCGATAATCCTCGACAATGCCCTCATACTGCAGCGGCGGTGTGATGCGGTTCGCCGCGACAGTCGCTGAACAGAACACCAGCGCCTCATACCACTTGCCCTGATCGCCCAGCGTGGCGCCCCACGACGTGCAGCCGCGCGAATGGCCCGGCGTCAGGTGCGCGGTCAGCGCGAAATCGCCAAGCTTCACCGTGTCGCCGTCCCTCAGCACGCGGTCGACTTTGACCGGCGGCGCGTTCATCGCCTTCACGTCCTCGCTGCCGAGATAGAAGCCGCCCTCCAGAGCTGAGACGTCGCCTTCCATAGCGGCAAGAGTTGCGCCCGTGTCCTGCTTGAGCTTGGCGAGCCCACCCGAATGATCAAAGTGCGCGTGGCTGTTGAGCAGGATTTTCACGTCCGACAGCTTGAAGCCCAGCTTGCCAATGTTGGCCGCAATCACCGCCGCGCCCTCCGGCGTCGCGCCGTCGAGCAGGATGTGCCCTTCCGGCGTCGTGAACAGGAAAGCCGAGAGCCCCTCCGTACCGACATACCAGACAATGTCGATGACATGGAAAGGCTCGGTTGGCTTGTTCCAGTTGGCCTGCGCAATGGCCGGCGCTGCCGCAAGCGCCATCGCCGTGGCGGCAAGCGCTGCCCTCATCCAGCGTCCCATACGATGCTCCCGCGAATCCTGTTGCGTCTCTGATTTAAGCGCAGACTATCAGGCCAAAGCGCCGGCTGGCGAGCCCGCGCAGCAGACACGTGAGGGAAGCATCAATGCCCGCCAACAGACAGTTCGTGATCGACCACCTGCCGACGGCCAAGCTCACGCCCGACGTCTTCAGGCGCGCCGAAAGCGCGATCCCGAGCCTAGGTGATGGCGAGGTGCTGGTGCGCACGCGCTATATCTCGCTCGACGCCGCAAACCGCGCGTGGATGTGGGGCGCGACCTACCGCGCCGCCATCAAGGCCGGCGATGTGATGGCCGGTGGCGGCATGGCCGAGGTGGTGGAGAGCAAGGCTGCGGGCTTCGCCGCAGGCGATCTCGTCTGGGGCGATACGGGCTGGCAGGATTACGCCGTGCTGAAGGGCAAGGACGTCACCAAACTCGGCAAGGCGCCGGAAGGCCAACCGATCACCTACCTCATGAGCATCTATGGCGTCGCCGGGCTCACCGCCTATTTCGGCCTGCTCGAATGCGGGCTGCCGAAGGCGGGGGAGACGGTCGTTGTCTCCGCCGCCGCTGGCTCGGTCGGGTCGATCGTCGGCCAGATCGCGAAGATCAAGGGCTGCCGCACGGTCGGCATTGCGGGCGGGGCGGCCAAGTGCGACCTGCTGACGCGCGAACTCGGCTTCGACGCCGCCGTCGACTACAAGACCGAAAGCTTCTCGAAGGCGATGCGCGCCGCCGTGCCCGAAGGCATCGACGTCTATTTCGACAATGTCGGCGGCAACGTTCTCGAAGCCTGCCTCTTCAACATGAAGAACAATGGCCGCATCGCCTGCTGCGGCGCGGTTTCGCAGTACGACGCTCCATCGGCGCACGGCCCCCGCGGCGTGCCCGGCCTCATCGTCACCAAGCGCCTCACCATGCGCGGCTTCATCGTGATGGATTTCGAGGCGCAGAACGCAAAGGCGCTGGCCGACCTCTCCGGCTGGGTCGCCTCCGGCAAGCTGAAGGTGCGCGAAGACATCATCGACGGCTTCGAGAACCTGCCCGGCGCGCTCATCGGCCTGCTGGCCGGCGACAATATCGGCAAGCGGATGGTGAAGGTGGACTAGGGAATCCGACGCCGCCTCGTGGTCCGCCGGTCCAGCAATGCGACCGGGGCTCAATGCAGTTGCAACGGGCCGAGCGACTATACCGCGCCCGGTATCACGCGACTGTAGATGCCGCGCTGCAGATGAGAGTTGCCCTGCCGATTGTGAACTCTAAGTCATGCTTGAAGAGCCCGCGCATGGCGCGTGGCAGAGGGGCGGCCAGTGCGTTTGACGAGTCTATACGCGGTAAAGGCGGCGCACCCGGCGGCCGAGCCCGCGCGGCCAACTGTAGTTGCCGTTACACCCGACGCTCCGCCTCTCCCTTCCTCGGGCGCTTCGCGTTGCATCTTCGACGAAGACTGGTGGCTCGACGCCGCAGCGCCCGGCGGATGGGATCGGGCGCGTGTCGAATGGGATGGCGAAGTCGTTGGCGACATGGCGTATGCCGTGCACCGCCGCCGCCTGTTCACCTACATCGCCATGCCGCATCTCACGCGCACCATGAGCCCGCGCCTTGCGCCTCCGCCCGACAAGCCGGCACGCGAGCGCGTCCACCGGCTGGCCATCATGGAAGAGCTCCTGCGCCAGTTGCCGCGCCATGACCGTTTCGAGCGCGCCCTCGATGTTGGCTGCCCAAGCGTGCAAGGCTTCATCCATGCAGGCTTTCCGGTAACGCATGCTGTGACCCTGCGCACGCCAGCAGGCGTCAGCCCGCAGGACATGCTTGCGTCGGCCCACCGCAAGACGCGGCAAGCGATCGTCCGCGGCGGCCGGGAATGCAGTGTCCAGCACAGCGGCGATCTCGACCGCTTCATCCGCTTCCATCGCCGCGCGTATGGTGGCGAAACGTCCGTCGACTACACTGCCCTCGCGCGCATCTTTGAAGCAGCCCGCTCGCGGCGCGTCGCCGAGATCATCTTCCTTGAAGCCGCCGGAGAAGACATTGCCGCCCTTATCCTGGTGTGGGATTCGCGCATGGCGTACACCTGGGTGATCGCACGCGACGAAAAGCGCAATGCGACCGGCGCCTTCAACCTGCTGATGTACGAAGCCGCCCTTGCAGCGTGGCGCCTTGATCGCATTCTGGACGTGGACGGGTATGTTCGGCCTGCGGTTGGCGCGTTCCTCACAAAATTCGGCTTTGACGTCGAGATGCGCCCGTTCGTGAATGGTTCTTCGCCGCTATGGCGCTGCTACCACCTCGCCACGACCCTGATCCGCAGCGACCGCTACGACCGGTCCTTCCGAATCGGCTGAAGTGTCAGGTGCGAGCGGCGGCGCTGAAGACGCCGCAGTCTGTTAAGCCTACGCCACGCCTCGGCCAGCGGATCGCCGCCTTTCGTCACGACGCAAACAAAACGGCGGCCCCGCCGGTACCGCCGATCATGTCTTTGCGACGTGTACGGACTAGGGCCGCCAGTTCAGCGTGAGGCCGACCGTGCTGTACTCGAACAAATCCTTGGTGCGCATCATGTCGGTTCCGGTCGGATTGACGATGAGGAACGGATTGGTCGCCGGCGCCGTGCCGGGGCCGACCGCAACCGGATAGTCGCCGTCATCAAGCGACGTCCAGATGTATTCAAGCCCCATCGACCAGCCGGAGCCCACCAGCCAGACATCGCCCAGCTTGACCTCATACCCGAGGCCCACCTGGTAGCCGTCGATCTCGCTGTCTTCAGACGGGGTGAAGCTGTTCGTGGTGTTGGTGGTCGTAAACGACTGGTCCATGTCGCCCCACGCCATGCCGGCCGTGGCATAGAGGAGCCCGGACTTGCCGGCCCATCCGCCGCGCGCGCGCAGCGAGGTCAGCGCATTGAGATCGCGCGTGAAGGTGTAGGACGCGGGCGTCGAGGAGAACGCGGTCACATCGTCGCCGAGATTCACCGCGCCATAGTCCGCCACCGCGCCGATGACCCAGTTGCCGAACTGCAGGTCGTATCCCGCGCGTAGCGAAAGCTTGATGCTGCCATCGCCACTGCGGCATCCATCAGCAGGCGACGGGCCCATCGCAGCGCCGTTGCAGAAGCCGGGCGCGAACGCGTTGGCGCCGCCGCTCGTGAACACCGTGTCGTCGAACGCGCCATCGCGGTCCGTGTCGAACACGACGGTCTCGTCGTCCGCCTTGAACGAGTAGCCGGCGCCGACGCCGACATAGAGGCCGCTCCAGTCAGAATCTTGCGCGCTGGCTGCGGGCGCGATCACCGCGCCAAAGGCAACGAAAAGCGAGGCCAGCAACAGCTTGCGCACCATGGGATGTGTCTCCAGTCAGCGAGAGTAAACCCGCTGCGCCAAAACGAACCAACGCCCAAGCTGCAAAAATCGCACCGCCCTGCCGCCAAACGCGAGACGGCGGCGCTTTCACGCCGCCGCCCCACAGATTAAGCATGTTTCAGCCGATCAGGTCGGCTGCGGTTCCGGCTCGCCGCCAAAACCCTCGCGCGGCGGCTTTTTCTTGATCACCGGCACGGCCGACGTCGGACCCGACGGCGTATCGTCGGCGCGATCCGGGGGGTTGCCCTTGAACAGCTCGCTCACTTCGTCGCCGCTCAGCGTCTCATACTCCATCAGCGCCGCCGCCAGCTGGTCAAGCAGGTGCCGGTTCTCGGTCAGCACTTGCCGCGCCTTCTTCTCGCCGTCCGTCACGATGCGGCGGACTTCCTGGTCGATCATCCTGGCCGTTTCGCTCGACACGTTCTGGCGCTGCGTCACCGAGTGACCAAGGAACACTTCCTGTTCGTTGGGCGAGTAGCGCAGCGGGCCAAGCAATTCGCTCATGCCCCACTCGGTCACCATGCTGCGCGCGATGCTCGTCGCCTGCGTGATGTCGCTGGATGCGCCCGTGTTGAGGTGCTCCTCGCCATAGACCAGCTGTTCAGCGATGCGTCCGCCGAACGCCATCGCGATCTTCGCTTCCGCCCAGGTCTTGGTGTAGCTCAGTCGGTCAGCTTCCGGCAGCGACCACGTCACGCCCAGCGCACGGCCGCGCGGGATGATCGTCACCTTGTGAAGCGGATCGTTGCCCACAACCAGCATGTTGACGATGGCGTGCCCCGCCTCGTGAACGGCGGTGGCTTCCTTTTCCTTCTGCGTCATCACCATGGACTTGCGCTCAGGTCCCATCATGACCTTGTCCTTGGCGTCCTCGAATTCGCGCATCCCGACCGAGCGCTTGCCGCGCCGCGCCGCCAGAAGCGCTGCCTCGTTGACGAGGTTGGCGAGATCGGCGCCCGAGAAGCCCGGCGTCCCGCGCGCAATCGTCTTCGGCTCGACGTCCTTGGACAGCGGCACGTTGCGCATGTGGACCTTGAGGATCTTTTCGCGACCGAGGATGTCGGGGTTGCCCACGGTCACCTGACGGTCGAAGCGGCCCGGACGCAGCAGGGCAGGGTCGAGCACGTCGGGGCGGTTGGTCGCCGCGATGATGATGATGCCTTCGTTGGCTTCGAAGCCGTCCATCTCGACCAGCAGCTGGTTCAGCGTCTGCTCGCGCTCGTCATTGCCGCCGCCGAGACCGGCGCCGCGATGACGGCCGACAGCGTCGATCTCGTCGATGAAGATGATGCAGGGCGCGTTCTTCTTCGCCTGCTCGAACATGTCCCTGACACGGGATGCGCCGACGCCCACGAACATCTCGACGAAATCGGAGCCCGAGATGGTGAAGAACGGCACGTTGGCTTCACCCGCGACCGCGCGCGCGATCAGCGTCTTGCCCGTTCCGGGGGGACCTACAAGCAGAGCGCCCTTCGGAATCTTGCCGCCGAGGCGCTGGAACTTCGAGGGGTCCTTCAGGAAGTCGACGATCTCTTCGAGTTCTTCCTTGGCCTCGTCCACGCCGGCAACGTCCTCGAACGTCACGCGGCCATGGCGCTCGGTCAGCAGTCGCGCCTTGGATTTGCCGAAGCTCATGGCGCCCCGTCCGCCGCCGCCCTGCATCTGGCGCATAAGGAAGAACCAGAGGCCGACGATGAAAAGGAGAGGGAGAGCCGAAATGATGTAGCTGAGGATGGTGCCGCCGGACTCGGCGTCTTCCACCTTTACATTGACGCCCTTGGTCTGCAGGCGGCTGGCAAAGTCGAGTTCCATCTCGCGGAACACGGCGACCTGGCGCTGACCATTCACGACGGTCGACACCTTGTTGCCCTTGATCGTCGCTTCCTTGATCTGTCCGGCGTCCACCTGACGCTGGAACTCGGAATAGGTGATCTCGGTGGCGCCAGCCGTGCCGGATGACGTGGTCATCACGGTGACCAGCGCGATCAGGAGGAACAAGACGACGCCCAGGAGCGCCATGTTGCGCATATTCATTCGCACAGCCTTTTCGTGCGGGGATACGGAACGTGGAAGATAGGTGGGATAATCGGCGAAAACGAGTGCAGAACGGTTAAGTGGGCGTCACAAACCTGCGTCTTTTTGTAAGTTTCGCCGGGCGGACGAAGTCAAACGCCCAGAACGCGCAAATCCGGCACGGTCAGCAGCGCCCCCGCGCGGTCCCAGTCCGGCGCTTCCTGCCCGATTTTCGCAGGGCCAGTCCGGCGCGGCGGCGCCCGGCCAAAGCAAAGCAAACCATCGTTCCGGGCGCGGATCTTGGCGCCCGCCAGGGTTACTCCGCGCGCCAGTTGCGGATCGTCCGCCGCGATCCGGGCCAGCAACCTGTCCAGCGCATCGCGCCGCGGCCCCCGTTCGGCGCCGCCCGCCGCCATCACCATCGCCTCGACAAACCGAACCCAGGCCTCCGCGCCAACGGCGCCCCGCATCTCCAGCGATATCCCCATGCCGGCCGCAGGGCTGACCGCACGAACCCGCCTGAACAGCGATAGCGCCTCACTGGCGACAGAGACCCTCAGCAGCATCAGCCGGTCCATCACGCCCAGCACTTGCCTGTGCGCCGACGGGTTCATGCGCGCGAGCAGTTTCCGCATCCGCACGCGCTCGTAGCGCGTCGCATCGTTGGAGGGATCTTCGACCCACGCAGTGCCGCGCGACACGAGTTCGGCGCGAAGCTCGTTCCGGCCAAACGCAAGCAGCGGACGGATCAGCGGCATGAGCCGGCCTTCCGGCCAGATCGGCGAGACGCTGTTCGGCATCGGCCCGGCCAGCCCATGCCAGCCCGATCCCTGCCGCGCGCGCATCAGGAAGGTTTCCAGCCGATCATCGCGCGTATGCCCCAGCGCGATCCGGTCGATTCTGTGCCGCCTCGCCCAGTCGGCCATCAGCGAATGGCGCGCACGCCGGGCTTCGTCCTGACCTACCGGATTCGTGGCAGCGCGCTCCCAGCGGACCACGTCGTGCTCCACGTCCAGCCTTGCGCACGCCTCGCCGACAAAGCGCGCCTCGTTCGTCGCTTCCGGGCGCAGGCCATGGTCGATGGTGATTGTGCGCAGGCGCACGCCGCTCGTCGTGCAGTAGTCGCTCGCAAGCATCAGCAGCGCCGTGGAGTCCGAGCCGCCCGAGACGGCCACGCCGAGGCTCGCGCCTGCGGGAACAAGAAACCCGAACGCCTTCATCGCCCGCTGCGTCAGCGGCGATGGGGCCGTCCCGCTACTTCTTGTTGAGGATTTCACGCTCGTAGATTTCGACCAGCTGCCGCCAGATGTCGAGCGTATCCTCGAGATTGTCGCCGGTAACGCCGGCGTCGAGGTTCACGTCCATCACCAGCTTCACCTGCGTCGCGTCGTAGGTGACGCGCACATAGCGCCAGCGGATGTTGAAGGCGTTCACGGCTTCCGGCGTCAGGCTTGCCGGGCGCGCCGCCTGCGACACGAACTGCACCGAATTGCAGTACTGCCCGCCTTCGCATTCATAGAACTGGATCAGGTATTCGGAGGTCGAGAACCGCCCCGCGATGACGGGATCGCCTCGTGTGTCGGCGCGCAGCTCCACCCGATAGCCCGTGCGCTCCATGAAGCGCGCCATGCCGGCCGGGTCGGACGCATCGAAGATTCCGCTGCGCACGCGCTCGGCCGATGGCGGCTGCGCAACGGCGAGCGCCGCAAGGCCGCTGGCAAGCGCCGCGGCGGCCAGTACGGCAGGGAGGCGTCGGATCAGGCGCACGTCATGTTTCCCCGAATCAGAATTCCGCTTCGGCATAGCCCTGGCCATCAAAATCAAGAACCAGCGAAATGAAGAGCTGGCATGTTTGCCGCGCCAAAGTTTCAGGCGCGGTTAGGCCCTACGCGCACTTGGCGTACTGGCGTTCCTGCGCGGCCATCTGCTTGGCGACGGCGGATGCCTTGGGGAACTGCTTGCCCATCAGGTCCAGCGTCCGGCATGCCTCTTTCGCCTTGTCCATCAGCCGCATCGCCCGCGCCAGTTTCACCAGCCCGGTCGGCGCGTTGGAGGAGGTCGGGTGTTCCTTGATCAGCTTGCCATAGGCGGCGGCCGCCTCCGCATAGCTGTCCTGGTACAGCAGCGACTCGCCCAGATAGTACTGCGCGTCGGCGGCCTTCTTGCCTTTCGGATACTTGGTCAGCAGCACGCCAAAAGCTTCCTCGGCGCCGGGAAAATTCCCGCCGATCAGCATGGCGTGAGATTCGGTGAACAGCGCCTCCTCGTCCTGCGGCAGCGCCGCAAGGTCGACGGGTGCGGGCGCAGGCGCAGGCGCAGGAGCCGCGGCCAGCTGGTTCGGCGAAGCAGCGCCAGGGATGGCCAGGCTGCCTGACGTCACTGAGCCGCCGGTCTGCGCCCCGCCTGGTTGGGATTGGCCATTGACGATTTCTTCCAGCGTTTCGACGCGGTCCTTCAGCAGCTGAAGCTCGGCCTCCGCACGGCGGCGGCCGGCGTCTGCCTGGTCGGCGACCCTGCGTGCGTCCCCCAGCTGGGCGCCAACCGTCTCGACCTGATCGACGGCCTTGCGCAGGTCGCCCTCGAGGGCCTCCAGCCGCAGGCGCAGCTGTTCCACGGCCGGGTCGGGCGCTGCAACATAGGGTGTCGAGCTGAAAACCTGGGCGTTTGCCCCGGGCGTCAGGCCGACGAGCGCGAACGCAGTCGCAGCGCAGGCAAGCGTCCACATGATAGGCCTGATCCAGGACGTTGGTCTGGCTTGTGATTTCATGGTTACGGCGATGGCTCGCGGCCGGTGCACCATTCCTGAAGCAGGCAGGTGCGGGGCAGGCGGCAAATAACCGGGCGAAATGGGCATGGAACTGGTGCGTTTCATGTCCGGAAGGTATCCGCCGCCCGCGCCAAAATTGTGGCGGACCCGGGCGGCGGACTGCACTTCAGGTCTTAGCTGATCGCTTCGACGATGACGTTTGTGTAGGCGTTGCGGTTGCGCGACCAGGCGGCCTCGTCATGGCCCATGTCGAGCGGCTTGTCCTTGCCGAACGAGATCGTCTGGATGCGGCTATCCGCGATGCCCTGGGCGACCAGGAACGACTTCACCGACTGGGCGCGGCGCTCGCCGAGGGCGATGTTGTAGTCGCGCGTGCCCCGCTCGTCGGCGTGACCCTGCACTTCAACCCGCGTCGACGGGAACTGCTTCAACCACGCAATCTGCGACGTCAGCGACCGCTGGTCGTCCATGTCGAGATTGTATGCGTCGTAGTCGAAATACACCCGGTCCGTGGACTTGACCGCGAAATCAGCCTTCGAGCCAGCCGACGGACCCGACGGCGGCGGCGTCACGCGCGGCGGCTGAGCGGGCGGTTGTACCGGCGGCGCGATCACGGGCGCAGACGCCACAGGCGTCGGCGGCGGTTCCGGCGGAGGGTTGGAAGCGCAAGCCGCAATGGCGAGCGATGCAGTCGCGAGGACTGTCAGGCTGAATGTCCGCATAGTCGTTAGTCTCCTTGTTCCCGGCGCGCCCCCCAAGAAGGCGCGTATCAAATCCCCCGGCATTACCTGCGAATTGCAATACAATTGCAAGGCCGGGAAGCGTTCAGAAGTCAGCGAAGGGTCATTATACTTCAGCATCTTTTGTGACAAAGTCGAGGCAACATTGCAATCAAGTAATGTCTTTGTTGAAATGGTTTTCCGCACCGGCGTTGCCTTCGGCACACAACCATCAGGACATGTTCGCCTGCCGCAGCACAACCTGTCAGATAGGTCCCGTTGGAGTGCGGTCTACTGCATCTTGAGCACGGGTCCCCAGGTCGGGTTGGTGGCGTCGCGCGGCGTCGGCAACCGGCGCTCGTTACGGCCTGTCAGGTCGATGCTGTGAATCTTGGGGGCCGCTGCACGGGAAGCCGTCCTCTCGAATGCGATCACGCGGCCATTGGGCGACCAGGTCGGGCTTTCGTCCTGATAGCCGTCGGTGAGAATCCGCATGCCGCCGCCGTCTTTCTGGATGACCCCGACGACGAACTGTCCGCCGCCCTGGCGCGAGAAGGCGATCCAGTCGCCGCGTGGCGACCACACCGGATCGGCGAAGCTGTAGCCGGCCTCACCAAATGTGATCCGGCACGCCTCGCCCGTGCCGCCGCGCGGACAGGTCATCCGCGAGCCGTCGGCATTCATGATGTAGAGCTGTTTCGATCCGCCGCGGTCGGACTGGAACACGATCTGCCGTCCATCCGGCGAGAAGGACGGCGAGACATCGATCGAGGAGTCCGTCGTCAGGCGCGTCAGCCGCCGCGAGGCGAGGTCGATCTTGTAGATGTCCGTATTGCCCCGCTCGGCGCGGTTGAACACGATCGATTTGCCGTCCGGCGAAAAGCGCGCCGAGAAGTCGAGCTGCCCTGCGCCCTCGGCGAGGATTTCCTGCCGGCCTGTCGCGAGGTCGTACAGATATGTCCGCAGCAGCGTCGCGCCCGGATAGCGCGGGTCGGGAATGTACGCGCCATAGAGGACCACCTGGTCCGTCGGCGAGAAGCGCGGGTTGATCACCGCGGCATAGTTCGACAGCAGGAATTCGGCGTTCGCACCGTCCTGGTCCATGATCGCAAGGCGGCCCTTGTAAGGCTCGTCGCCCGGCGTCTTGGACACGAACACCACGCGGCTGTCGAAATAGCCGGGATCACCCGTCAGCTGGCTGAAGATGTCGTCCGCAACCTTGTGCGCAAGGCGGCGCCAGTTGAGGGGCGTGGGCACTTCATAGCCCATCTCGTACTGCAGTTTCTGGCCGTAGACGTCCCACAGGCGGAACTGCACGGTCATCGAATTGTTGGCCGGGTTCACCACCACATTGCCGACCACCAGCGCCTGCGTCTCGAGCCCCGCCACCGTCCAGTTGGCGAAGATCGGCTGCAGCGTGATGTCGAGGTCCTTCTCGATGAACGCCGCCTTGTCGAGCACGCGGAACGGCGCTGACGACCCAAGGTCGGCGCGCAGCACGTTGGAGATGTCCTGAGCGATCTGTCCGGCGTTGGGACCCGCGCCGTCGAAATCGGGCACGGCGATCCGCAGCGGGATGTACTGCTCGCCCACCACCTGCGCGCGCAGCTGCGCATGCGCCGGCGCATGAGGCGCAACCGACACGAGTGCAAGTGCGCCGAGCGCGGCGATCACCAGCCTGCTGAAAAATCCTGTCATGCCCCCTGCTGTCTGCGTCTTGGTCATTGATCGGCTCCGATCTTGGGCAGGAATTCGAGGTCGATTGTCCTGGGCTCCGGCAGATTGAAATAGGCTTCCGGAACGATCCACCCCTTCTGGTTGCACATGCTGAGCGCACGTTCGGCGTGAACGATGAACGTGTTCAGCGGCGGATCGTTGGCTGGCTTGCGCACCGGCTGGACCAGCAGCGGCTGGATCGAGAATTTTCCGTTGCGGCCAAAGGCGATGCGGAAGGTCGCGCGCAGGCGCTTGGCGTCGGCCATGTCGCTGTGATCAGCCCAGCAGCGATTGTCCTTCAGCTGCGAGACGAGAATATCGATGATCGTCGCGGTCATCTGCCGGCGATCGCCCACGCTCATGCGCGGCGCTTCGGCTGCGGCGCTCGCCGGAGCGACATCGCCCCTGTTCTTCGACGGTTTCGGCGCCTTCTCGATGCCGGCAAGAATATCATCGAGTTCGCTGCTCAGCGATTTCGACGGCGTCGGCGCAGCCTTCGGCGGATCCTTCTTCGGTTCCTGCTTGGGCACGTCCTTCGGCTCATCGAACGAGATTGCGTCTTCCTCGACCGGCGGCGGGGCAGGTGCGGGCGCAGCCTTGGATTCCTCTTCGAGCGAGGCTTCCTCGTCGGCCTTCTCCATCGCGGCCGCGATCTCGGTGAGGTTTGTCTCGTCCGCCATGTCGACGAGCTCGATCGGCACATAGTGCTGCGTCATCGCCGGCAGCGGCTCCGCCTGCGGCATCGACAACAGCGTCGCGATCACCACCCCGCCATGCAGCAGGAAGGAGAAGAATGCGGATGGCAGTGACGCTATCGAAGCAGGCGGGAGTCGAGTCATCAGCGGGATCAGCCTCCCTGCATGATGCGCCGGGCCACATTCGGGTCCACGGGCAGGCCAACGTTTCTGAAACCGGCCACTTGCAACAGCGCCAGCACCTTCACGACCACCCCGTTCGCCACCATTTCGTCGGCGCGCACATAGACGCGCTTCTCGATATTGTTTTCCGCCAGCGCCATCAGTTGCGGCGCAAGGTCCTTCAGCTCAACAGGCGTATCTTCCATCCCCAGATAGACGGCGCCTTCCTTGTCGATGGTCACCACCAGCGGGCGCTGGTTCTCGGTCGGCATCTGCTCCGCGGTCACTTTCGGCAAGGACACCGAAACGCCCGTCGCCAGCATCGGCGCCGTCACCATGAACACGACCAGCAGCACAAGCATCACATCGACCATGGGCGTCACGTTGATGTCGGCCATCGGCCGCCGCCGGTTGCGTCTGCCTCCCGAGCCTTTCATCAACATCGGCATGTTCAGGTGTCCCGCCGCTCGTTGAGACGCTTGGAAAGCCGCGCGGAAACTTCCTGCGCGAAGTTCGTCATGCGGTCCGAGAAGGCCGAAACGTCAGCCGAGAACTTGTTGTAGAAGATCAGCGCCGGAATGGCCGCAAACAGGCCGAGCGCAGTCGCGAACAGCGCTTCGGCGATACCCGGCGCCACGACCGTCAGATTGGTCTCGCCCTGCGCCGCGATATTGCGGAAGGAGTTCATGATCCCGATCACCGTGCCGAACAGGCCAATGAACGGAGACGACGATGCGATGATGGCCAGGGTCGAGAGGCCGGTTTCCATACGCTGGGTCTCGCGGTTCACCGCCACGTCCATCATCTGGGTCGCGCGCTCGACAATGGCGCGGGTGGTGTCGTCGCCCGCGGCGCCACGGCGGCTCTCGCGCCACTCCCGCGCGCCTGCGGAGAAGACCCGCGCCAGCGCTTCGGCCGGCTTGTCGGTGACGCGGTCGGTGAGGTCATCCATCGGCTGGCCGGCCCAGAAGGCCTGCTCGAACCGCTTTGCCCGGGCCTTGGCGCCGGAAATCGAGAAGAACTTGTCGATCGCCACGGCCAGCGACCAGACCGACGCCAGCGCCAGTATCGCCATCACCGCCTGCACGATCAGGTCAGCGCGCACGAACAGCGCAATGAGGGAGAAATCCTCGGTTGCGACGAGCGCTTCAGGCAAGGCTTCGGGCATTCAGTCCTCTCAAAACACGTCGGGGGCTGTCACAGGCTTATGCGGATGCCCCTTAACACAAGCCTTTAACAGCGCTTCTGGTCACGAAATTAGGCGAGATGAAGGTCAATACCGGCGATTCCCCGGGGCTTCAGGGGCTATTCAGAGAGGGCGGGATATAGGCAGCCCAGTGGGCTAATTCCGCTGCGGAAGGTTTACGCGCCCGCCCGTCCGGATGAATCGCTACCGCCACGACCTCCGCCTCCACCAGCAGCACGCCATCGCGCTCGACTTGCTGCCTGAAAATCAGGCGCGGTCCCTTCATTCCGGCAAAGGCGGTTCGGACCAGAAGCGCGTCGTGGATCCGGGCAGGCGCGCGATAGTCCATCACGATGCGGGTTACCGCGAAAATCCCGTGATCCGGCTGGCCCGGCGGCACGCCCATCACCCGCAGCATGTCCGACCGTCCACGTTCGCAATACCGCAGGTAGGTCGCGTGATAGACGACCCCGGTGAAATCCGTGTCTTCGTAATAGACCCGCACCGGCAACAAGTGCTCGCGGTCAACGATACGGCCGATCGAGGGCAGGTCGCTCATGAGTCCCCGATAGGACAGTCAGGCGGCGGGCTCCACCCGGGGCCACGAAATTTTGACCGTGATGCACGCGCGCATCACCCGCTGGAAAAATCCTGACGGCTGCACGTCCGGACGGCGCCGACACAGGATCGGGCAGAATCAGCTGGGCGGAGCCTCTCTCGAGACGCTAGTGTCGGGCTGCTGGTCGGGGGCGTGGCGGTTGAGCGAGCGTGTCGAAGGAAGGCGGGTTGGCCGGGGGGCGTGGCGCTGGCTGACAGCTCCCTTCTCGCTGCGCGGTCTTTCCGGCTTCGCCCTCTGGGGCTTCTTCCTGCTCTCTGTTCTCGCGACCGGGCTCGGCTTCGCCGACCTGCGCGCTGCCGGCACGGACCATGGCGAACTTTCCGGCCTCGAGCTGGCCGTCACCATCGCAACCACGCTCTTCGTGGTCAGCGCCATGGTTGTCGCGCTCCACCATCTCGTCGCGCCCGGCGGACACTGGTGGACCCGCATCGTCGCTTTCGTCTTCTACCTCGTCTTCGCGATCTGGACCGTCGGTTTCGGCTACGGCTTCTTCTGGAAGGAACTCGCAGGCCAGGAGTTCACCCGCCGCCAGTTCGTCGCCGTCACCGGAGAGATGGCGTCAGCAGTCGAACGCGCCAGCGCGGCAGCCACGGCTGCGGAGACGGCTACGCAGGAAGCCGCAGCAACCGCCCGCACCCGCGCCAACACCGAAGCCGCCGAGGGACGCACCTGCGCCAACCGTCCCGCCTCAACGCCCGGCGAAGGTCCGCTGATGCGCAGCCGCTTTGTCTTCGCCGACCGCGCGGAAGGCTTGCGCGCCGAACTTCGCACCAGCTGGATCGATCCCATCGCCACGCAGGGCGCGCGCCTCAGATTGCAGGCCGATGCGCTTGCGCGCGGCGCTGTGCCGAGCGCCGCTCCCTCAGCCGACCGCGACCTGCTCGACAGGCTCGCCCGCGCATCACAGCTGCCATCAGCCGAGCGCCGCACGCTCTTCACGGGCGTGCACGAGGACGCTCGCGTCTTCGCCGCCCGCGCCAACGACCTGCGTGCGCTGCATGCTGGTGCGTTCTCATCACGCCTCACGCAACTCGCAGCCGAAGTCGGCGCAGATCCCGCACGACCCGGCTCGCCCGACCCTGCACGCGCGGCAGACCCGGGGTATTGCTGGGACGTCGTGCTCAACGAGAAGCTCATCGCCGCCGCCGCCAAGGTGGACGCCGTGCAGGATGTCGCCGTCCCGCCCTTCGAATTCCTCGAAGGCGCCAAGGCCACGCGCGCCGCCTTCTTCGGCCTGATCGGGTGGCTCGCGGGCGCGATCGGCATCGACGTGCAGGGCGACGAGCAGTTCGTCTTCGACGACAAGGCATTTCTTGCGCTGTTCGCCAGCATCGCCGTCGATCTCGGCATCGTCTTCCTAACGCTCATGCGTGTGGCCGGGCAGGGCGGCGGCGGACAAGGCCGTCCCGCGCGCGGCCTCGAAAAGCCAACGCCGCCACGCCTCGCCAGCATTTTCGAGAAGAGCTGAGGCTCAACCTTTGGGGAACATGTCGAAGTACGGCTGCGCCTCGGCCAGCACGCGCGCAAACGATGGTCGCGCGATCAGCCGGTCGAGATAGCGCGCGGCGCCGGGATGCCTGTCGCCAAAGGGCGCCACCTGGTTGGCGTAGTACAGCGCTGGGGCCGCCGCGCAGTCGGCCATGGTGAAGGTGAGGCCAGTGGCCCAGCCGCCCGCATTCATGTCGCGGTCCACCAGCGCCAGTGAGATCTCCAGCTCCTGCCGCGCCCGCTCGACGCCGGACGGGTCCTTCTGCCCCTCCGGCCTGATGCGGTCGCCGACGATCTTCTGCATCTTCTCGTGCACGTAGAGATCATAGAACCGGTCCGACAGCCGCACACGCAGCGCAAGGTCCCTGTCGCTGGGCAGCAGCTTGGCCGCCGCCGGATATTTTCCGGCCAGATACTCGATGATGATGCTCGATTCCGGAAACGCCTTGTTGGCTTCCTCATCGACCAGCACGGGAAACTTGCCCAGCGGCGTCATGCGGACGAAGCGCTCGCGCTCGTCGGGGTCCTGCAGGTCGATGAGCTCCGGCTCGAACGGCACGCCGGTTTCGTAAAGCGCAATCAGCACTTTCCAGCAATAGGAGGCGAGCGGATGCATGTAAACTCGCAATGCCATGCGCTGATCCTCGTGCGGCTTCCGGATGTGAACGCTGGTATGGGGCGCCAACAGCAAATGCGAAAGGGGCGCTGGCGAGCGGCGCTGGTCTTGTGTCATCATGCTTGCTTCGCGAAACGGGGATGACGGATGTTCAGAACAATGATCGTCGCGGCTGTGTTGCTGGCAGCCGGCGCGCCCGCCCACGCACAGATGCGGGACGAACTCACCAGCGGCGCCTGGGCTTGCTGGATGACCTCGCTCACCGAAGATCCGGGCATGGACGTGAACCTTGCCTTCAATCCCGATGGCTCGCTCGACGGGTGGTTCTATGCCGAGATGCCGGATGGCGGCGATGTCATCGAACTCGAATTTTCAATTGTCGGAAGCTGGGTGCTCGATGGCGCCCTGATCAGCTCCAGCGTCTCGGGATCCGAACTCCTCGGCGGCGCTTACAATGGCGAGGCGTTCACGGCGGACGAACTCGCCGAGATGGCCGGAAGCATGGACGAACAGCTTTCGTCATTCACCGGCGAGAGCACGATCGTCTATATCGCCGCCCACGCCATGGTGCTTGAAGAGCCGGAAGCCTCGATCAGCTGCTGGCGCTAGGCGACTTCGCAGCGGGCGCGGGAAGCGACGGCGCCACCACGCGATGCGTCGTCCTGCGTTGCGCCGTGTCAGGCGTTGCCCAGGTCCAACCTTGTTCCGGCTTCGGTGCGCCTGACGTGTCGGGCTTCACCCGCCCCTCGAAGCGCCGCCCGTCCGGCGCTTCAAGAATGCCGAAGCCGCACGCCTCATTCGCCGTCCACTGCCCGGACCAGACAAGCCCTTCGTCAGCGATGCTTACGCCCAGGCCCGCGCGCTTCCCGTCCGCAAACGCGCCGCGATACGCCGCCGCCAGCTGCTTGCCGTGCATGAACGTCATCACGCCATACCCGTGCGGTTGTCCGTTGCGCGTCTCGCCGGAATAGAGCGCGCCGCTCCACGCGATCTGATCGGGCAGGGACGCGGCAGCTTCCGCCGCCTGCGCCGCCGCCAACTCGGCACGACGCGCAAACTCTCGCGCCTGAGAGACGGCGTCGCGCAGGTTCTCAGGCACGGCGCCGATCGCGAAGCGTCCCGACTGGTTGAGGTTCAGGAGGCGATCATTCTCCTGCTCCAGCTGCGCAATGCGCCCGCGCGCCTTGGCCATATCCAGTTGCAGCTGCCTGTTCTCGCGAACGGCATTGGCCTCATTGAGCAGCGCCGCCGATACATTGCGCTCGGCCTCGTCCGCACGCTGCGCCGTCGCATTCAGCGCCACCTCGAGTTCGTCCGCCGGCAGGACGAGGCTCGCCAGTCCAAGCTTCGTACTCAGCTGTCTCAACAGCTTCGCCCACTGGGGCGTGTCGCCCCTCATGTCGTCGATGGTGAGGCGGATGGCGCCGGACGTCGCTGTGAACTTTCCGGGTCCCGCCTGGATCAGGATGTCATGCTGAGACGGGGGCGACCAACCGCCGGCCGACGACGCGATAACTGCGACCACGCCGGGAGCCTCCGGATCGATGTCCACCGTCTCGCCATCCGCGGTATCGACGTTAAGCCGCGACAACGCCGCCTCCAGCGCGCGCCGCAGTCCGGCGTCGATCGCAGGGTCCCAGTAAAGGTAGAGCCGTTTCTGCCCGGCCATCGCATCCCCCTAGCGGAGGGACACTGCCACGCCAGTTGCAACTGCGGAAGCGACATGCACCTGGCTGCGCCAGCGATGCCAGATCAGGAAGATCCGCGGCCCTTCGATCAGGTAGCGCTTCCACAACCGGCCCGGCTCAGCCGCCAGGCGATACAGCCACTCCAGCCTTTGCGCCCGCATCCATTCCGGCGCCCGCGCCGTCATGCCCGCCAGGAACTCCAGCGCCGCGCCACAGCACACCGCAACGCCCGTGCAGTCACCTGCCAGCCGCGCCTCGTGAGCGATCAGCTCCTGCTGCGGCGAGCCCAACGCAAGAAAGACGAATGGCGCCGGATTCGCGCGAATGAACTGGACACAGGCCGCGCGGGCTTCCGGATCGTCGCGCAATCCCGGCGGCGCCTCGAACCATCGGATGTCGAGATGCGCGAATTGCTGGCGCAGCCGATCGACCAGCATCTGCGTGCCGCCGATCACCACCACCGGCTCGTCCGCGCCGATGTGCTGCCGGAACAGGCGCTCGACAATGTCGGCGCCCGGGGCCGCGGGAAGATCGAGATAGGAGGCGCTCGCGAACGCTTCCAGAATCGGGCTGTCGCACAGGTTCAGCCATGCATCGTCGTAGAGCTGCATCAGGCGCGGCTGACGGTCCACGCGCACCATGTGATCGACAGTGGGCATCGCGACATAGGCGAACGGCCCGAGCTTGCGTGCGCGTGTCGCGATCCTGCGCGCAGCATCATCCGCGTTCAGCGCGTCGAATTCCATGCCGAGGAAAAATGTACGACGCATGCGGATGGCTCCACATGCAGGCTAGGGAAGTTCGGTTGAGGAATCGTTTCGCGCGCTGAGAAGAATTGCTCAGGTTTCGTTTACGCCTTGCTCGGCCATCGCGTCGCGTCCGATGCCGTATTTCCGCAGAAGGCCGCGCATCTGGTGATAGCTGAGCCCGAGTTGCTCCGCCGCCTTCTTCTGGTGGCCGCGGCATGTCTCCATCGCCGCCTCGATCAGCTTTCGCTCAAGCTCGGCCACCACCGTGTTGAAGTCCACCGGACCGTCCATTTTCGGCGGCGCAACCGAAATCGTCTCCACCACCATGGCCGCCTGTTGCGGCGGGAGGGGAGGCAGCGGCGCCGACAGGTCCTTCGCCGGCCGCCAGGGCGAGTTGAACGGATCGAGCAGGTCGACCGTCAGCGTCACCGGACCCAGGGGCGCGCCGTTCGCCTGCGCCGCCATGGCGCGAAAGGTCGCCCGCTCAGCCGCGTTCCTCAGTTCACGGACATTGCCCGGCCAGGCATGGCCGCACATCGCCTCCAGCGCCGTGCGCGACCAGCCGGGAAAGTCGCCCTCCAGTTCGCGCGCAATGCGTTGCCCGAAATGCTCGGCCAGCAGGATGATGTCCTCCGGCCGCGCCCGCAGCGGCGCCAGTGTGATCACGTCGAAGGCGAGACGATCCAGCAGGTCAGGGCGGAAGCGTCCCTCGGCTGCTCGCGCCGGAAGATCGACGTTCGTCGCCGCCACGATGCGCACGTCCGTGGTGATCGTGTCCTCGCCGCCCAGGCGCTGGAACTGTCCGTACTCGACCACGCGCAGCAGCTTCTCCTGCACCTGCATCGACGACGTCGCGATCTCGTCGAGGAACAGTGTGCCGCCGTCGGCCTGCTCGAACCGCCCCTGACGTCGCTTGGTCGCGCCGGTGAACGCGCCCGCCTCATGCCCGAACAGTTCCGAATCCAGCAGGTCTTCCGAAAGCGCCCCGCAATTCACCTTCACGAACGGCTTGTCCCAGCGCGGAGACAGATAGTGCAGGCGCTCGGCGACCAACTCCTTGCCGGTCCCGCGCTCGCCGATCACCAGGATCGGCCGCTCGACCAGCGCGGCCAGCGAGACCCGCTCGAGGCTCTCCAGCCACGTCGCGGATTGTCCGATCAGCTCGGGAGGTGAGGGTGCAGCCATGTGGCGAGAATTACCACGACTTAGCTTAAATCGCCAATATGAGAGTGGTGGTTCTTACCAAATTCCTTGCTTACCCACCCCCGGAAACCTCAAAAGCATAACCAATACAAGGCGGCGAATGGTTACCCGAAAACTGGCACGGCGGTTGCAATCAAGTCTTCATGCCGGGGTCACACCGGCGACCACAGGAGCTAAAGATGCGCTACTCCGACCACCGCGATCCCTACGAGAAGCCCAGCCCACTGGGACGTTTTGGAAGCTGGATGGGACGGAGACCGTTTGAAAGCTGGGGCTTCTTTATCGCCGGCTTTTTGATCGCGCGCATCCTCTTCTGACCTCCCCAACCACCTCTTCATCGGCACAAGACCACCAACACCAAGAAGACCATCCCCCGAGAAGGTTCTACGAAAGGTTCTGATATGGGCGTTTTCTCCCGACTGTCCGACATCATCAACTCGAACATCAACTCGATGCTCGACAAGGCGGAGGATCCCGAGAAGATCGCCCGTCTCATCATCCAGGAAATGGAAGACTGCCTCGTCGAGGTTCGCTCCGCCGCTGCGCGGTCGATGGCGGACAAGAAGGAGTACGAGCGCGACATGTCGCAGCTCGAACAGACCCGTCTCGACTGGACAGCCAAGGCCGAGCTCGCCGTGGAAAAGGGGCGCGAAGACCTCGCCCGCGGCGCCCTCTCCGCCAAGCAGCGCGCCGAACGCGAGATCGAAGGCCGCCGCCAGGCCCTGAAGGCGATCGAGGAAGTCTCGATCCGCCGCCAGGACGATCTCGAGAAACTGCAGGCGAAACTGGACGAAGCGAAGACGAAACATCGTGCGCTTGTTGTCCGCCGCGAAGCCGCCGAACAACGCATCGCGATGCGCTCACGCATCGAGGTCAACAAGGTCGACGAAGCGATGCGCCGCTACGGCCAGATCGAACGCAAGGTTGACGAGATGGAAGCCTATGCCGACCTGATCAATGTCGGCGACCGTTCGCTCGAAGCCCAGTTCCAGGAACTGGCCGCCGAAGAGTCGATCGAGAAGGAACTCGCAGAGATCAAGCGTCGCCGCGGCGGCGCCTCGTCTCCCGCTCCGGCGCCGGTGCGCCGCAAAGCCGCCGAAAGTGAGGGCGCCTGATGGGTTCGGAAGCGTTTTTTGGGATGAGCCTTGGCCTTGTGGCCATTGTCAGCATCTTCGTCGTGTTGCCGTGGATGATCCTCCACTACATCTCGAAGAACCGGAATTCCCGGAACCTCACCGAGGATGATGAAAGGATGCTCGAGGACCTCTGGCGCTCCGCCCGCACGATGGAGCGCCGCATCGAGACCCTCGAACGCCTGCTCGAACCAGACGCCGCTCCGGCCCGCCCGCGCCCGACACAATCCACCCGTGGGGACATCAACTGATGCGCGACGATTACACCTCCTCTCCGAACCCGAAGCGGCTCTACCGCTCGCGTGACAAGGTCATCGCCGGTGTCTGCGCCGGTGTCGCCGAGCGCATGGGCTGGGATCCGACCATCACCCGCATCGGCGCCGCCGTGCTGATGTTCGCCGGCGTGGGGTTCATCCTTCCGGTCTACCTGGTGGTGTGGGCGATCACGCCTGTTCAACCCTACCGGCCCCGCAATCTCTCGCCCGACGAAGAACGCTTCTGGACGTCCGTCTCCGACCGCCCGCGCGAAACCTTCTCGAACATCCGCTACAAGTTCAAGGACATGGACGACCGCCTCGCCCGCATGGAGCGCGCGGTGACCTCCGAGGAATGGAAGCTGAAGCGCGAATTCCGCGACCTCGAAGGCCGATAGAACTTCACCCCGGCGCAGCGGCTGACAAATCCTCCCCCGGAAGCCGCTGCGCCGAACGACGAACCAACAGAGCCCCGCAACACAAGAGGGACACCATGGCTCGCGGATTTCAGATCAACCCACTCCATGTCAGATTGGCATGCGCCGCAGCGCTGCTCGTGACGGGACTCTCCACCCTTGCTATCGCTTCACGGTTCGGCGCCGTACACGTTGACGCTGGCGAGATGGCGATCGTGTTCGGCGGCGGCGAGAAGGGCCTCACCTTTGATGCAGCCTCCCGCGGTTGCCCGCCGGACTGTGACTTCGCAATCGACTGGCGCCCCACTGCGGCGCTGACAGGAACGGGGTTGTAGATGGAAGGCGTTATTGCAGTCGCAGCTCCCTTCGCGATGGTCGTCGCCATCGTGTGGCTGGTCCAGAACGGTAAGAACCGCCGCGCCGAACTGAGCTCTGGCGGCTCGCGCGAAGACCAGGCCATCGCCGGCCAGATGCAGCAGCAGATCGACAGGCTGACCGATCGCGTCGCTGTCCTCGAACGTCTCGTCACCGACGACGACCGCCGGCTCTCGCGCGAGATCGACAGTCTTCGCGACCGCGGCCGTCCCCCGGTCTGATGTCAGCAACGGCAGGCAAGGATATGCTCATGCACAAGGACGCCAGCCCGGGCCCTGCCCAAAGAACGCCGGGTGAGGACAAGCCTGCGCCAGACCAGAAGAAGTCGCGCTTCCTGGACGCCGAGCCGCCGCGCCCCGCGCCGCTGGGCCGCCTGCGCACCGACGACGAGGCGCGCCTCGCCGCCGAAATCGAAAAACTGCGATAGAGGGACAGAACTATGGAAGGCATCATCATCACCGGAATGGTTCTCGGCGGCCTCATCGCGATATTCTGCGTCGTCGGCTACATCTCGATCAAGGAAGAGAAGATCAAGGCGGAGTCCAGGGGCGCCGTCGAAGGGCAGGAGCGCATCAACGCGGAAAACGCCGCCGAAATCGCGCGCTTGCGCGCCCGCCTGGAAGTGATCGAACGCGTCGTCACCGACGACGACCGCAAGCTGGCGCGCGAGATCGCACAGTTGCGCGGCGAACAGGTGAGCGCCATCTAGTTTGGATGTGAGGGGATCAGCACATGCACGACCATGACTGTGGTGGACAACACAAGAGCCGCGAAGCCTGGCGCTTCGAGCGCGAAGCCAAACGCGCCGCCTGGCGTGCGCGCTGGGCCGCCCGCCGCGCCGGACAAGGCGACTGGAGCCATTTCAAGGATCCCAAATTCTGGGGCCTCGACGCCGAAAGCATGAAGCAGTGGGGCTTCACCGGCGATTGGAGCGGAGCCTCCCCGCAGAACGCCGAAGTTGAGCAGCTCAAGGCGCAGGTCGCCGAAATGGAGACGACCATGGGCGCCATGCTGGAGCGCATCTCAGTGCTCGAACGCATCGTGCTCGACCTCGACAAGGAGACCCGCGAGTCCCGTCTCGCCGCCGAGATCGAAGCGCTGCGCGACCGGAAGGAAACCTGAGATGCCCGTCGAAGTGATGTTCGTCGCGATCGCCGGCATGGGGACCTTCCTCGCCATGATCTTCATTATCGGGAAGGCGGAGACCGACAAGGCCCGGGCCAAGGCTTCCAGCTCGGAAGACACGGAAGGCGTGAAGCGTCTGCTCGCGGACAACACGGCCGAGATTTCGCGCCTGCGCGCGCGTGTCGAAGTGCTCGAACGGCTCGCCACGGATGAGGACCGCCGGCTTGCCGGCGACATCGAGCGGCTTCGCTCGGAACAGAGGGCCTAGCAGTCATGAACAATTTTGGCGTCCTCATCCCCATCCTCGGCATCATGTGCGGCCTGGTCGCCATCATCGTGAACGGCATCCACAAGTCACAGAAGATGAAGCTCGACATGATGCGCGAGGAACGCGTCAGCGGCGCCTCTGAATCCGAATTGATGGGCGAGATGCAACGGCTGAAAGACCGTGTCGCGGTGCTCGAACGCCTCGCCACCGACGGCGACAGAAAACTCGCCGGCGAGATCGACCGCCTGCGCGATGACCGGAGGGTCTGAACGATGGACGTGATGACAATGATCGTCATCGTGGTGGCCATGGTCGGCGTCTTCGCCTTCGTGGTGACCATGATGTCCTTCCGCCATGAGGAGCGCCAGATGCAGGCGCAGGGTGCAGCTGCGGCGGGCAAGGACGAAATCGCTCGCCTGGAACACATACTGGCCGAGACCCAGTCCGACATGTTGAAGCTGCGTGATCGCGTGCAGGTGCTTGAACGCCTTGTGACAGACGAAGATCGTAACCTCGCCGGCGAGATCAACCGCCTGCGCGACGACAGGAGGGTGTGACCATGGCGCTCGGCTTCTTCGAATTCGCGCTCGGCGTCATTCTGATCGGCTCGATCGCCGGCATCGTCCAGCAGGGCGTCAAGCTGGAGCGCGACAAGGTCCGCGCCGGCCGCCGAGAGGCCGAGGGTGAATCCGCGCAACTCGGCGGCATCGTCTCCGACCTCCACAAGGATGTCGCCCGTCTCAAGGACCGCGTCCGCGTTCTCGAAAAACTGGTCACGGACGATGATCGCCGCCTCGCCGACGAGATCGAGCGCCTGCGCCGCGAGGAGGTCGGCCCTCGCGCGGGAGCGTGAGTCAGAATTCCCCGCGCCTGATCGCGCGGGTCCGGAATCGCCCGGGGTCAAGGCATTCGGCGACGCATCCTTCAACGGGTAGCGGCTCGCCGAATGCCTCCGATGCGACCATCTCGGCGAGCAGTGGCGCCCAGAGAAAGCCACGTGAGCCGAGGCCGCCGATAAGGCGGTGACGTCCTGAAGGCGCCGGCGTGCCGTCCGGCGCCTTTTCCTTGTCCAGCGCCCCTGCAAACGGCAACCGGTCCTGCGTTGTCGCGCGAATGCTCGCGCGTGCGTCTGTCACATTGGCGAGCACATCCGGCCGTAACCGCGTCAGCACGTCCAGATTATGCGCCGTCGCCTCATCGCTCACCCGCGGCTCGCCGTTCGCCGCCTCGAACGTCGCCCCGAACACGATTTGCCCGAAAGCCTCGACCGCATATCCCCCATCCGCCACAGCGCGTGCGCCATCGCCGCGCACCCAATCCATCTGACCCAGCCGCCCCTCGACCGGAGGCGCGTCTGCGCCCGCGATGTCCGCCACGCCCATGCCCGCACACACAACGACGAGATCAGCCTCCACATCCGCGACCGACCCGACCCGCCGCCCGAACCTCAGCTCCGCGCCCGCCATCAACTGCGGCAGCGCCGCCTCGGGCTTCACCGCCATCGCGCCCACATGCCGAAGCCCCGCGCCCTCCGCCTGCAGCAGCGTCTCATCCAGCGGCGGGTCCGCCATCAGCTTGGCGAACCGTGCAATCTCCCGCTCGCCGCGCGACAGGTGAACCGCATCCAGCGCCTGCACCGCGTCCTCGCCCAGCTCGCCATAGAACCGCCGCGCATAAAGCCAGGCCTCCAGCAGCGCCCGCGCCGCCGGACCATCCGCAGCATCCAGCCGCGGCATCACAAGCGCGATCGGATTGCCGCTCGCGCCCGCGCCGAGCGCATCGCCCTGCTCATACACCGTCACCGCGCATCCACGCCGCACGAACGCCCGCGCCGCGCACGCCCCCGCAATCCCGCCGCCGACGATGGCCACCGTCTTTGGCGCCACAACGCGCGCCCCGCGCGCCAAAACCAGCCGCGCCTCCAGCCGCTCCTTCTTCCGCCCATGTCCCGGCATCTTCGCGACCTCGAAGCCCGCCGCCTCCAGCCCGCGCCGCACACCCCCCGCCACCGTGTAGGTCGCCGCCCGCGCCCCTGGCGCTGACATGCGCGCGACATGCCCCAGCACCTCCGCCGACCACATCTCCGGGTTCTTCGCCGGCGCAAAGCCATCGAGAAACCAGGCATCGCACTGCGCCCGCGCGGCTGCGACGGCCAGCCCGATCTCGTCGACGCACAGCGTCAGCGTCACCCCATCGCCCAGCGCCATGCGCTGCACGCCGCGCGCCCGCTCCGGCCATTTGTCCCGCAGCTGCGCCGACAACGCCGCAAGCTCCGGCCAGCCCGCATGCACGCGCGCCGCCGCCTCCCGCGGCATCAGCAGCCCCTCGAACGAGATCACATCCAGCCGCGCGGTCGCGCTCGGCCTGTGCGCCCGCCACAGCTGCCACAGCGCCAGCAGGTTCAGCCCCGTCCCGAACCCCAGCTCGCCGACAACAAAATGCTCACGCCCCGCCCACGCTTCCGGCAGCCCGCACCCGTCCAGAAACACCGCGCGCTTCTCGTCCAGTCCCTCGCCCGAGAAATACACATCGTCATGCCCCCGCGCGAAAGGCAGCGCCCCTTGAGACTCAAGGTCCGTGAATTCCAGATCGGGAAGGGGAGGCAGGCGCGGCATCAGTCTTTCGGGCGCGTCGCCGTCACCATGTAGTTCACCGCGACATCGCGCGTCAGGCTCCACTTGCCCGACAGCGGCGAGAACGAGACGCCCACTGTTTCTTGCATGGTGAGCCCCGCCCCGCTCATCGCCGCGCGCGCCTCGTCCGGCGTCACGAACTTGTTCCAGTCATGCGTGCCCGCCGGCAGCCAGCGCAGCACGCGCTCCGCCCCCACCACCGCCAGCGCAAACGCCTTCGCCGTCCGGTTCAGCGTCGCCATCACCATCATCCCGCCAGGCGCCAGCAGCGTCGCGCAGTCGCTGAGGAACCGCGCCGGGTCCTGCACGTGCTCGACAACTTCCAGCGCCAGCACGATGTCGAAGGGCTTTTCGTTCGCGGCAAGAAGCCCCTCGACCGTGCCCACGCGATAATCGACATCCACATGCATCGCATCGGCATGCACCATCGCCGCCTTGATGTTCTTGTCGCCGGCATCGATCCCCACCGCGTGCGCGCCCAGCCGCGCCATCGGCTCCGTCACCAGCCCGCCGCCGCATCCCGCATCCAGCAGCCGCAGCCCCTCAAGCGGCCGCTTCGCATCGGCATCCAGCCCGAAATGCTTCACCGCCATTTCCCGTATGTACGTCAGTCTCACCGGGTTGAACTTGTGCAGCGGCGCAAACTTGCCCGTCGGCGACCACCAGTCCGCCGCCATGGCGCGGAACTTCTCGATCTCCGCCGGATCGACGCTTGGCGATTCCGGAATGCTTTCGTCGCGCGTCAGGATTTTGGTCATGCCCCCAATCTGGACCCGCCCCGCGTTGCCGGCAACGGGCGAGGCGTCTATCGTCGTTCCGGGCAGGGGAGGTTGGGGTGAGGCAAAATCAGCTACCGCAAGGCGGCCTTGTCGGCCTCTGGAAGCAGTTGACGCCAGCCGGGCAGCGCCGGCTTGGCGAGTTCGTCGGAAACATGTTTCTGGGCGCCGCCGCCTCTGCCGCTACCTTTGTCGTCATACCCGCACTTACAGGCACAGCGACGAATGCTGTGCTGAGGCTGATCGGGGGCGTGCCAATGACGCTGATCTTCGCTATATTTGCGGTTCTGGTTCGCCTTCTCACCGAGGAACGGAAGGAAGAGGGCGAGAAGGAGATCGGGTCATGACCTACCTTGATACGGTATTTTTGGCGTTTTCCGCCGGCGGCCTCGCCTTTGCCGGGTTCGTGTTCTGGCTCATCTGGCCCCGCGAAGATTCCGCCCCGCCCCGCAAACCCGACATCAAACCCGCCGAGTAGCCACTTCCGCCCGGCCGATCCCCGCCGGCATTGCCCTCCGCCGCGTGTGCCCCTAGACACCCTGCCGTCATCCGCCCCGTGTCCAGGAGCGGCCAAGGGACGTGCGTGGTCATGAAGCGCCTGGTGCTGAAATTCGGCGGAACGTCTGTCGCCAACCTCGAGCGCATCGCGCACGTGGCGGACATCGTCGCCGCGCGGCGCGCCGAAACCCGCGCCATCGCTGTGGTCGTCTCCGCCATGTCGGGCACGACCAATCAGCTGGTCGAATGGACTCGCGGCGCCGCCGGGCCGGACCTCCACGGCGCCGACTATGACGACGAATACGATGTCGTTGTCGCCTCCGGCGAACAGGTCACGGCCGGTCTCCTCGCGCTCGCACTCCGCAAGAAGGGTCTCAAGGCCCGCTCCTGGCTCGGCTGGCAGCTCAAGCTGAAAACCGACGAGGCCCACGGCAAGGCCCGCATCATGGGCTGCGACAATCCCGAATTCATCCGCTCTGTCGACTCAGGCGAGATCGCCGTCGTCGCCGGCTTCCAGGGCGTCGATGACCACGGCCGCGTCTCGACGCTTGGCCGCGGCGGATCGGACACGTCGGCCGTCGCCGTCGCCGCCGCACTCAAGGCCTCGCTCTGCGACATCTACACCGACGTCGATGGCGTCTACACCACCGACCCGCGCATCACGCCCAAGGCCCGGCGCATCGAAAAGATTTCCTATGAGGAAATGCTGGAGCTCGCCTCCCTCGGCGCCAAGGTGCTGCAGACGCGTTCCGTCGAACTGGCGATGAACCATCGCGTGCCGGTGCGCGTGCTGTCGTCCTTTGAGGGCCCCGTGCCTTCGCCCAATACCGGAACGCTCGTGTGCGATGAGGAACAGATCGTGGAAAAGCAGGTTGTCAGCGGCGTCGCTTATTCGCGCGACGAAGCCAAGTTCAGCATGATCGGCGTCGAAGACCATCCCGGCGTCGCCGCCACCATCTTCGGCGCGCTCGCCGACGCCGGCGTCAATGTCGACATGATCGTGCAGGCGTCGGCCAGGACAGAAGGCCGCCAGAACATCGTCTTCACCTGTCCCGACCGCGACGCCGCCCACGCCAAATCCGTCCTCGAAAGCCTCAACGGCAATGTCGGCTTTGAAAATCTCTCGGTCGATCGCAACGTCGCCAAGGTCTCGGTCATCGGCGTCGGCATGCGCTCCCACGCCGGCGTCGCCAAGACGATGTTCCAGGCCCTGTCCTCCAAAGGCATCAACATCCAGGTCATCTCGACCTCCGAGATCAAGATCTCCGTCCTCATTGATGCGTCCTACACAGAACTCGCGGTGCGGGCGCTGCATACGGCCTATGGGCTGGACGCGGATTAGTCTCGACACGCCTGGGACCTGACCGGCCTACGACTGTCGAACCGCTTACTGCTGCGAGCTGGTGCTCACCCCTCTCCCCCTTGTGGGGAGAGGGTAGGGTGAGGGGGGCGGTTCTACAGGGATGATGGTTGAGCATCTCGCATGCGGGGCCGCCCCCCACCTCCTACCTCCTCCCCACAAGGGGGAGGAGTGTGCCCGACGCCCCAACTCGATTCCCTTGCCGACACGTGATCACGCGCAGAATCGCATTGGCGCGGCGCCCGCATTTTCAACCCCGCCACAAAAACATACCCGAACACCCCCTCAGTGAATCCACGCACAATGACGTCCGCCCCATTCTCCGCTAAAGCACGCCAACAACCCCAACCGGAGACCCCGTGACCGACCGCGGCAGGCCAGGAGACAAGGGACCGTCATCGCCCCGCCCCCCTGCGGGCGCGGGCGGCGCGAAGCTTCTGCTCTCGCGCCTGCGCGCGCTCATGGCCAACCAGGCGCAGGACCCGAAACGCCTCGAACGCGTCGTGGAACTGATCGCCAACACCATGGTGGCCGACGTCTGCTCGATCTATCTGCGGTCCGAGGACGAAAGCCTGCTGCTGATGGCGACCCAGGGCCTCCGCCCCGAGGCGGTCGGCCGCACGCGCATGAAGGACAACGAGGGCCTCGTCGGCCTTGTTTCCTCGACCGCTCGCCCGCTCCGCCTCACCGATGCGTTCTCGCACCCGCGCTTCTCCTACCGTCCGGAAACAGGCGAGGACCCGTTCCACTCCTTCCTCGGGGTGCCGATCCTGCGCGGCGGCCGCGTCCTCGGCGTGGTGGTCGTCCAGAACCGCACCGAGCGTGTCTATGACGACGAGGAGGCCGAGGCCCTCCAGACCGTCGCCATGGTGCTGGCCGAACTCGTCGCGTCCGCCGCCGACACGCTCAGCGCCGGCCTGCGCCAGACCCGGCCCGTGGAACTCCGCGGCCGCACCATGAATGAAGGCCTCGCGTCAGGCGTCGTGCACCTTTACGATCCCGTCGTCCCGCCCGCACGACTGTTCGCCGCCGACGCCGAGCTGGAAGAGCGCCGCCTCAACGACGCACTCGAAGCGCTGCGCAACTCGATCGACGCCATGCTCACCCGCGCCGGCCCCGTCCTGTTCGGCGAAAGCCGCGACGTGCTCGAAACCTACCGCCTGTTTGCGCACGACCCGAGCTGGGAGGCCCGCCTCGTCGAAGCCGTCCGCACCGGCCTCTCCGCCGAGGCCGCCGTCGACCGCGTCCGCCGCGAACACCGCGCCCGCCTCGAAAATGCCCGTGACGGCTTTCTGCGCGAACGCCTGCACGATCTCGAAGACCTCGAAAACCGCCTCCTGCGCCAGCTCAACGGCGACGATGGCGGCGGACGTGTCGCTCCCCCCGGCGCCATCCTGGTCGCCAGCCGCATCGGTCCGGCCGAACTGCTCGAATACCGCGACGCGCATCTGGCCGGAATCGCTCTCGAAGAAGCGGGCGCCGGCTCCCACGCCGCCATCGTCGCCCGCGCCATGGGCGTCCCCGCTGTCGGCAGTCTCACCGGTCTCGTCACCCGGGCCGAGGACGGCGACCTGATGATCATCGACGGCGAGGGTGGGGTGGTCCACATCCGCCCCGCAGCCGAAATGATCTCGAGCTTCCAGGCTCGCGTCGCCATCAGCGAGCAGACCCAGGCCGAACTCTCCCGCCTGCGCGACGAGCCCGCCATGACGAAGGACGGCGTCGAGATCGACCTCTACATCAATGCCGGGCTCTCCTTTGACCTCGACCATCTCGACGCCGTCGGGGCCAAGGGCGTCGGCCTGTTCCGCACCGAGTTCCAGTTCATGGCGTCCGAAACGATGCCGGGCCTCGACGAGCAGTCGCAGTTCTACAAATCCGTCATCGACCGGGCAGGCGACCGCCCCGTCACCTTCCGCACCATCGATCTCGGCGGCGACAAGATCGCCCCCTTCATGGGCAGGCGGGAGCGTGAGGAAAATCCCGCCCTGGGCTGGCGGGCGCTGCGGATGGCGCTCGACCACCCCTTCTTCTTCCGCCGACAGCTCCGCGCCCTGATCCGCGCCTCAAGCGGCAAGACGCTGCGCCTGATGTTCCCGATGGTCGCCACCGTCGAGGAGTTCGAGGCCGCGCGGCGTCTTCTCGACAGCGAAATGGAGTGGGCGGTCAAGTTCGGCCGCGACCTCCCCAACCGGCTGCAGGTCGGGGCCATGGTCGAAACGCCCTCGCTGGCTTTCTCGATCGACCAGCTCAAGGGCAAGGCCGACTTTCTCTCGGTCGGAACCAACGACCTGATGCAGTTCTTCTTCGCCGCCGACCGCGATAATGCCCGTCTATCAGGCCGTTACGACCTGCTCAGCCGCCCCGCCATGCGCCTCATGCAGCGCATGCGCCAGCGCGCCGATGAAGCCTCTCTCCCCATCACCGTTTGCGGCGAGGCCGCGGGCCGGCCGCTGGAAGCCCTCGCCCTGATCGCCCTGGGTTACCGCAAGCTGTCGATGCAGGCCTCGCGCATCGCGCCGGTGAAGCTGCTGGTCCGCTCGGTCGACATGAGCCAGTTGGCGCGGGACGTGCAAAGCGTCCTCGACAGCCGCGAGTCCTCGATTCGTAACGCAATGTTAAGCGTCGCATCGGGGCTCGGGCTGAAGATTTAGGTTGTGGCGGTACCGGCGCCCTCCTACCTTGATAATGACTTGTTAGGGTGGTGGGCGTTAATCGGGACAGGCCTGACTTCAGTATTCGCCTTCCCGTTTCGGACAGACATATGAGCGGCGTGGCCAAGGACGACACCAACCCCAATTCGCCTACGGATGATACGCTTCCCGTGACGAGCGAAACCGACGCTGGCACGGCCTCCGCCGAGCCCGGCGCGCCCGCGCATCCGAAAGACCCCTCCTCCAAGGACGACGCTGAGCCGCGCCGCCGCGCCGCCCCCCATCTTCGCGTCGTGAGCGACAACGAGATCGAGTTCGCCGCCGAGGCCGCCGCCGCCCACACCCGTATCGGCGACGCCATTCGCGCCGCCCGCGAGAATTCCGGTTTCACGCTGGAGCAGGTCTCCCGCGAAACCCGCGTCCATCTCAGCCACCTGCGCGCCATCGAAGACATGACGCCGGGCCTGCTTGGCGCGCCTGTTTACGCCAAGGGCTACATCAAATCCTACGCCCGCTTCCTCGGCATGGACGAGCAGACCACGCTCGACCGCTACCTGTCCGAATGCGCCGCCATCCTGAAGGACCCCGCAAAGCTCGATATCGCGCCCCCGGCCTCGTCCAGCTCACGCAAGCTGCCGGTCGCCGTGCCGATGCTCGGCATCCTCGTTGTCGCCCTCATCGGCGGCGGCGCCGTCCTGTTCCTCAACAGCGGCGAGAAGGCTCCGGCCGTTACGGCGGATTCACCCGCCAGCGTCGCAGGCATCGGCCCGATCGCCGAACCCGTCGCCCCGCAACTCCGCATCGTCGCCCTGAAGCGCGGCATGCTGGAAGTCCGCTCGGCCAAGGGCGACAAGTACGTCCACCGTTACTACAATCCCGGCGAGTTCTTCGTCGTCCGCGTCGGCGCCGGTTTCACGGTCTCGGCCGACGACGGCACGGCTTTCGAATGGCGCCTCGGCGACCAGTCGCTCGGCCTGCTGCAGGAAGCCGGCGGCGCCGTCTTCTCGGCAAACGTCGATCAGGCCGCCCAGCGCCAGCCCATCGTCATCGCCCCGCCCGTCATCGAGCCCGTGGCGTCCGACACGGATGCCAACGCCCTCGCGCCGCCCGCCTCGGGCCAGGTCGCTGCAGGCGCCTCTGGCCAGACGAACGGCGCGACCCCGGCCCCCGCGCCGGCGCGTCCGCGTCCCCGTCCGGCCGCCCCGCCTGCGACTTCGGCCACCACGCCCTCCGCCCCGCCGGCCGCCGCCACGCCTGCACCGGTCCAGCCTCCGGTCCGCGACCCCGCGCTCGACGCGTATCCGGACCAGGCCCAGCCGCCGCCTGCTCAGTAGGTCGCACCGCCTTTACGGGCAGGTGCAAAAGGCCCAAATGTCGGTCATCGGCTGATCGGGCACATGCATGAGCCACGACATCAATCACCTCCGCCCCTGGCGCACGATCGTGCGGCGCAAGTCGCGTCAGATCCGCGTCGGCAACGTCCTCGTCGGCGGGGACGCTCCTATCTCCGTCCAGTCGATGACCAACACGCCGACCTCGGACGCCAAGGCCACCATCGAGCAGATCCGCGGTCTGGAAGAAGCCGGCGCCGACATCGTCCGCGTGTCCTGTCCGGACGAAGACAGCACCGCCGCGATGCCGGAAATCTGCCGCGCCGCGAACGTGCCGATCGTCGCCGACATCCACTTCCACTACAAACGCGGCATCGAAGCCGCCAAGGCCGGCGCCGCCTGCCTGCGCATCAATCCCGGCAATATCGGCAACGCCTCCCGCGTGAGGGAGGTGGTGCAGGCCGCGAAAGACCATGGCTGCTCCATGCGCATCGGCGTCAATGGCGGCAGCCTCGAACGTCACCTGCTGGAGAAATACGGCGAGCCCTGTCCCGAAGCGATGGTCGAAAGCGCGCTCGATCACGCGCGCATTCTCGATGACCACGACTTCCACGAGTACAAGATTTCGGTAAAAGCCTCCGACCCGTTCCTCACGGTCGCAGCCTACCACCAGCTCGCCGACGCCACCGACGCGCCGCTCCATCTCGGCGTCACCGAAGCCGGCGGGCTTCGCACAGGGACCGTCAAATCCGCCATCGGCATTGGCTCGATGCTCTGGGCCGGCATCGGCGACACCATCCGCGTCTCGCTCTCCGCCGAACCGGTGGAAGAGATCAAGGCCGGCTATGAAATCCTGAAATCGCTCGGCCTGCGCACACGCGGCGTCAACATCATCTCGTGCCCGAGCTGCGCCCGCCAGGGCTTCGACGTAATCCGCACCGTCGAGACGCTCGAGGCGCGCCTCGCCCACATCCAGGAGCCGATCTCGCTGTCCATCATCGGCTGCGTCGTCAACGGCCCCGGCGAGGCCACCATGACCGACCTCGGCTTCACCGGCGGCGGCAAGGACGCCGGCATGATGTACGTCTCCGGCAAGGCCGACCACAAAGTCTCCAACGCCGACATGGTCGACAAGATCGTGGCTCAGGTCGAAGCAAGAGCCGCCATCCTCCGCGCCGCCAAGGAAGCTGCAGCGCAAGCCGCGGAGTAGCCGGGACCGCCGGGCTCCCGCCCGGCAATCGCGCCAACGGCGCGATCTTCCCCTATCGACCGCCCTTGCACCCCAATCCCGCATCACGCACTCTGCCCGCACACACACACGCGGGCCACATCATGTCATCCATCCGTCGCCCGCTCATCGCGCTCGCAGCCGCCCTCTGCGCAACCGCCCCCGCCGCCCCCGCCCAGACGCAAACCGCCGCCCCCGAAACCGGCGCCACCTTCCAGTGCCAGGACGGCAGCAAGATGGTCCTCTCCTTCGCCGAGGCGACCAACGGCATCGACGCCGTCATCTGGCTGCACGGCGCCAGCTACCGCCTCCCGAACCAGCCGCCGCGGCAGGGCCCGGTGCAGGTCGTCTGGAGCGATGGCGAGCACTCCCTCACCTGGAGCCCCGGCGTCCAGCTCATGTGGATGGCCACCAACACCCACCTCATGTGCGGCCGCGGCGGCCACAAGCACTGATACGGTGAGGGACGTCCTCCCTCGCCGAAGGCGGGGGTGAGGAGCGGTCCGCGTAGCGGACGAATTGGTCCAGTGGACCAATTCGAGCGAGGAACGCCTGAGCGACAGCGAAGGCAAGACGCGAAGAGGCGGAGGGGGCCGCCTGCAAAGCTGGCGGATGTCTCCACGCATCCCAACCCCGCCAGAACCGGCCGATCCTGCACGCACGTTTTTCGGCGCGTTCCGAACAATCTCAATCGCTTGCACCGATTGAATCGGCCGATCCCGGACACAGGCGTCCCCCACTTTCCATCCTGTGAGATACTGCTCTCATCCATCCCGCATGGAGGGCGGCCGTACACCGTTCAACGGCGCGGGGTGGATGCAGGCGAGCGTGAAGAGCCCGGTCGAACAATGCCAGTAGACCGGGAGTTCATGAGGAGCCGGGGGCGGTTGGCATCAACATCCCC
>JANOKS010000159.1:0-7593 GCA_031419455.1 Alphaproteobacteria bacterium | reverse complement strand
CGCGTGACGGGAAACGAAACGGGACGCTGGTGGCGCGGTGCGGTGCTCTACCAGATCTATCCCCGCTCGTTCATGGACGCGAATGGCGATGGCGTGGGCGACCTGAAGGGTGTTGCGGCAAAGCTGGATCATGTGAAGTCGCTGGGCGTCGATGGGGTGTGGCTGTCGCCGTTCTTCAAGAGCCCGATGCGCGATTTCGGGTATGACGTCTCCGACTATCGCGAGATCGATCCGCTGTTCGGGACGCTTGATGACTTCAAGGCGCTGCTGAAGGCGGCGCACGAGCGCAATCTGAAAGTTATCATCGACCAGGTGTGGTCGCACACGTCGTCGGATCATGCGTGGTTTCAGGAAAGCCGGCAGGACCGGACCAATCCCAAGGCCGACTGGTATGTCTGGGCCGATGCAAGGCCGGATGGTTCGCCGCCGAGCAACTGGCAGGCGTGGTTTGGCGGGCCGGCATGGACGTGGGAGCCGCGGCGTGGGCAGTACTACCTGCACAACTTCCTGCCGACGCAGCCGCAGCTGAACTATCACAATCCGGATGTTCCCGCTGCGATCACGGATGTGGCGCGTTTCTGGTTGCTGCTAGGGGTGGATGGCTTCCGGCTTGATGTCGCGAACTACTATTTCCACGACGCGAAGCTGCGGGACAATCCGCCGTCGGGTGATCCGGCGCCGGCGCTTCCACGCAACATGCAGCTGCACCAGTTCAACTCGGACCAGCCGGAGACGCTGGCGTTCGTCGCCAAGATTCGTGAGGTGGTCGATGGTCATGGCGACAACATGACCGTGGGCGAGCTGGCGCCGGGTTCCTACGGCTTGATGGCGGAGTACACGCGCGGCCAGGGCCGGCTGCATACCGCCTATGCCTTCGATTTTCTTGGCCCGTGGCCGGGTGTCGAGAGGATGGCCGACATCCTCTCGCAGTGGCGCGAGGGGCCGGATGATGGCTGGCCGAGCTGGGCGTTCTCCAACCACGATGTGACACGCGTGGCGACGCGCTGGGGCGAGGCGATCGGCGCCACGGCGCCGCGCGCTGCGCCACTGTTCATGGCGCTGCTGCTGAGCCTGCGCGGGACGATCTTCATGTACCAGGGCGAGGAGTTGGGCCTGCCCGAGGCCGATGTGCCGTTCGCGAAGCTGCAGGACCCGTGGGGCATTGCCGGCTGGCCTGCCACGAAGGGTCGCGACGGATGCCGCACGCCGATGCCGTGGAAGGACGAGGTGATGGCTGGCTTCACCAGGGCGAAGGAGGCCTGGCTGCCGGTGGATGCGCGTCAGCGCGTGCTGGCGGTGGACAAGCAGGAGAAGCTGGCGGAGTCGATGCTGCACACGGCGCGCAAGCTGATCGCGCTGCGCAAGGCGAGCCATGCGCTGTCCGCCGGAGCGTTCAGCGTGGTCGAGGCGAAGGACGGGTTGCTGGTATTCGATCGTGTGGCGGAGAAGCAGACGATCCGGTGTGCGTTCAATTTCGCGAACGCCGGCGCCAGTGTGGCGATCGACAACAAGTCGGAAGTCCTCTGGGCGGCCGATGCGGTCGTCGCCGGCGGCAAGCTGGTGATGGAGCCGTACTCGGCGGCGCTGCTGCGGCTGGTCTGATACGGAATCTGCTTATCAGGAATCGGCAGCCTCGGTTGTCATCCCGGCCGAAGCGGAGCGGAGAGCCGGGACCCATTCATCCGCTGTCGTGCTCTCGCAATGAGTCCCGGGTCTCGCTGCGCTCGCCCGGGATGACAACATTTGCTGTTGCGATAGTTGCGAGCCGTTTCCACCGAAGGCGCTCTCATCCTGAGCTTGTCGAAGGGCGCGGTTGGCCGAGAATGACACCGTTGGGTTTGCCCGCGATCTAGCCTAACACTGTCGCCATGATCCGTGTTCAGGCTCAGCCATTCGATCCCCACGCAGAGACTGCGGCCTTCGCAGAGGGCCGCGGGGAGGCGGGCGCGCTTGCCTCGTTTGTCGGGTCTGTCCGCGACAGCGCGCACGGCGACGCTGTCACCGCACTGGAGCTGGAGGCTTATCCGGGGTTCACCGAAAAGCAGATCGTGCAGATCGAGGCGGATGCGCGGGCGCGGTTCGACCTGATCGATACGCTGGTGGTCCACCGCCATGGGCGGATGGCGCCGGGCGAGGCCATCGTGCTGGTGGCTGCGTTGTCCAAGCATCGGCGCGAGGCGCTGCAGGCGGTTGACTATCTGATGGATCGCCTCAAGACGGAGGCGCCGTTCTGGAAGCGCGAAGTGCGGCCGGATGGCGCGGAGTGGATCGAACCGCGTGGCGATGATCGCGAGGCGCACAAGAGGTGGGATTGAAGAAATCCGTAGATCCTGTTCCGCCCTATATGACGCGGGCGGAGTTCAAGCAGCGGATCGAGCAACTGATCCAGCTTGAGCTTGCGAATGCGTCGGTCGAGGAATGGTACGACGCGCAGGTCGCGCTGCGGTCAGACATGGACGTCCACGCCAGCGACGAGCTCGATAAGTCTGTCGAGCAATTTGTCCGAGTGTACATGCGCGACTATGATATCCGGCGAAAGATTCCTGAACTGGAGGCCGCCCAAATGAAGGGCATCCAGGAATGGCTGAACGAATACGACGCGAGTGAGGACTGACATGACCGGACCTGCCTATCCGCCGCTGACCGCTCCGGGCGGGAAGATGGTCGACACGATGCCGTTCAAGCAGCTGCGCATCTGTGTGATGACGATCTCGGACACGCGGACGGACGAGACGGACACGTCTGGGCATCTGCTGGCGGAGCGCGTGAAGGAGGCGGGGCATGAGGTGGCAGACAAGGCCATCGTGCCGGACGAGGTCAACGCCATCCGCGCGGTGATGCGGAAGTGGATTGCGGACCCGGCCATCGATGCTGTGGTGACGACGGGCGGGACGGGGTTGACCGGGCGCGATGTGACGCCGGAGGCCGTGCGCCCGCTGTTCGACAAGGAGATCGAGGGGTTCAATGTCGTCTGGCACCTGGTGTCGTTCCAGTCGGTCGGGACATCGACGCTGCAGTCGCGTGCGTGCGCGGGTGTCGCGAACGCGACGTTCATCTTCTGCCTGCCAGGCTCGAACGGCGCGGTGAAAGACGGCTGGGACAAGCTGATCCGCTGGCAACTCGATAGCCGCCACATGCCGTGCAACATGGTGGAGCTTATGCCGCGGTTGCTGGAGAGCTGAACGGCAACAGATCGGGATCAGGATGCGAGTTGTTGATCGTTTGCGACTATCGACGCTAATCGCGTGTTGTCTGGTAGGCGCTTGGGGATGCTCCCCGCGTGCACCGCAAACTAGCGACGACCAAATTTCACCAAGCGTCGAGCTCAAAAGGCCAGACCACTCGTCTCTCGGAGTGAAAGACTGGAGTACGTTCAAGGTGATGCTTGAGCGCACCACTTGTCTCGGTAGGTGTTCTTCCTACTTCGTGGAGGTCACCGGCAATGGTCAGGTTCGCTATTGCGGCGGCGCGAATGTTAAAGAGGCTGGCGTGCGAACCAAGACCATTCCTGTCGCGTCGGTTCGAGCGCTTGCCGAACTGCTTTCCAACGCGAGGTTTCTTGAACTCCAGGACGAGTACGTGGGTGGCGCTGATGCACCAGGGCAAGTTCTTCGGTTGTCGTTCGACGGTCGAACAAAAAAGGGTGTTCGAGTTGCTTGGCGAATACGCTGGAGTGCCCAAAAGCGTCAGGGATATTGGTCAGGCGATCGACGACGCAGCCGGCACAAGAGATTGGGTAGGAAGCCCCAGCGACAATCCTCCTGCGGGAGATTGGGAGCCTTGTTTCAAGTTGGCGCGAGAGGAGACCACGGCTCCGGCCCCCGCCCCCTTGTGAGCGTTCGCTCACATCGCTATCTGTAGCGGGCAACACAGGGACGATTCCATGAAAACCCGCCGCCTGGGCCGCAGCCCGATCCATGTGTCTGAAATCTGCATGGGGACGATGACGTTCGGCAATCAGGCTGATGAGGCGATGTCGCATCGTGTCCTCGACAAGTCGTTTGAGGCTGGGATCACCTTCTACGACACGGCGGAGAACTATCCGGTGCCGCCGGACGCCAAGTATGCGGGGCGGACGGAGGAGATTGTCGGGCGCTGGATGAAGACCAAGCCGCGCGACGCCGTGCTGATTGCGACCAAGGTTTCGGGGCCGAGCCATGGCTGGATCAAGTCGGCGCAGCGGTCGGCGATGACGTCGCTGGACCGCCACAACATCGTGCGCGCGATCGAGGACAGCCTGACGCGCCTCCAGACCGACTATGTCGATCTCTACCAGACTCACTGGCCGGACCATGGCGTCGCCTATGACGAGCACATGATGGCGCTCGATGATCTGGTGCAGGCGGGCAAGGTGCGCGTGCTGGGGTGTTCGAACGAGACAAGCTGGGGGCTGATGAAGTCGATCGCGACGTCGGACAAGATTGGCATTGCGCGGCACGAGTCGATCCAGAACAATTTCAGCCTGAACAACCGCCGGTTCGAGGACGAGCTGGCGCAGGTGTGCCGGCAGGAGGGCGTGAGCCTGATCCCGTACTCGCCGCTGGGCGGCGGCGTGCTGACGGGCAAGTATCAGGGCGGCGCGTGGCCCGAGGGCGCGCGGTTCACCAAGTACAAGGACATGCCTGACCGGCAAGCGCCGATGGCGCGGCGCTTTGTGAACGACAAGACGCTGGCGTCCACCGAGCGCTGGATCGGGCTCGCGCGCGAGGCGGGCATGTCGGTGACGACGCTGGCGACGGCGTGGTCGAAGCAGCATGATTTCGTGGCGTCCACGATTGTCGGCGTGACGCACGAGGATCACCTGCCGGATATCTTTGCGGCGGCCGAGGTCACGCTGGATGCCGAGCTGTTGAAGAAGATCGACGTGGTATCGAAGGAGATCAGGTATCCGATGGGGTGAGGGTCAGAGTTCGTCGGCGTCGATCGGCGCGCGGGAAGAATGGCGGATGTGAAGGATGGTTAGCATCGTGTCGTCCGCCGTGTAGAAAATGGTGTACGGGTAAGCCTTGACCAGTATAGCTCTGATCCGCGGGTTCTGCGTTTCGTGACCGATGAGGGGAAAGTCGGACAACCGATTCACCACGGCGAGAATTCGCTGGCGGACGCGTTCAGCGCCGCGCGGGCTGCGCGATCGAAGGTAGCCATGAATGTCTGAAAGGTCGTTGGTGGCGCGGCGGCCGATACGGATCGTCAGCGCCATGGCGTGTGAAGAACCCGCCGAACTTCCTCGTCCGAAGCAAATTCGCCGCGATCAGCTTCAGCGAGCGCGCTTTCGACAGCGGCTTGTTCGTCAGGCGTCATCTGGTAGGGCGGAGCTGCGCGATCCGCGATGATGAATAGCATCTCGGCCGCCAAATCCTGCTCCTCAGCGGGCAGCCGGCGGATGGTCGCGATTGCGTCATCAAGCAGTTTTGTCATGGCAAATCATAGCATTTCACCAGCGTCGATGCCAGATACTGGCGCTCGACTTGGCAAACTATAACGCTATCCTGCGGGATCAATGGCTTACACCCTCATCAACGCGAAACCGGCGGGCAGGCCCGCCTCGGATGCATCGCCAACGGCGCTGGCGGCCGGGCAGGGCGTGCTGGTGGATTCGTTCGGGCGGCGGGTGAGCTACCTTCGCCTCTCGATCACGGACCGGTGCGACTTGCGTTGCACCTACTGCATGCCGGAGCGGATGACCTTCCTGCCGCGCAAGGATGTGCTGTCGTTCGAGGAGCTGGATGAGCTGGTCACGGCGTTCGCCACGTTTGGCGTCGACAAGCTGCGGATCACCGGCGGCGAACCGCTGGTGCGCAAGGACGTGATGGAGTTGATGGCGCGGTTCGCGCGGCATCTGGGCAATGGTCTCAACGAGCTGACGCTCACGACCAACGGCACGCTGCTGTCGAAGTATGCTGGCGAGCTTTCGGCGATCGGCGTGCGGCGGATCAACGTGTCGCTGGATACGCTGAACCGGAAACTGTTCGAGACGATCGCGCGGCGCGACATGCTGGACGATGTGCTGCGCGGGATCGATGCGTCGCTGGCGGCGGGCATCCGGGTGAAGATCAATGCTGTGGCGCTGGCCGGCGTCAACGAGCAGGAGATACCCGACCTGATCCGCTTCGCGCATGGCCGCGGCGCGGACATCACGCTGATCGAGACCATGCCGATGGGCGAGGCGGAGACGGACCGCGTGGAAGATTATCTGCCGCTCAACAAGGTGCGTGCGGACCTGGCGGAGCAATTCACGCTGACGGATCTTACCTACACGACGGGCGGTCCTGCGCGGTATGTGAAGGTTGAGGAGACCGGCGGACGGCTCGGCTTCATCACGCCGCTCAGCCACAATTTCTGCGAGAGCTGCAACCGCGTGCGCGTCACGTGCACGGGGCGGCTGTATACGTGCCTTGGACGGGAAGAGGGCGCGGACCTGCGCGAGGCGCTGCGGTCCGATCCGACGGGAGCGGCGCTGCGCGAGGCGATCCTCGGCGGCATTGCGCGCAAGCCGAAAGGGCACGACTTCGATGCGGCGCGGCTGGCGACGCCTGCAAGCCCGCGCACCATGTCCCACACGGGCGGCTGATGGCAGGCACGGTTCTCCTGTTCGGACGGCTGAAGGATGCATTTGGCGCCGCGTCGATTGCGTTGCCGGAGGGTGTGGGGACGGTGGCTGGCTTGCGCGCACGGCTGGTCCAGCTGAATCCAGATCTTGCAGAGATGCTGCGCGCGAAGACGGTGCGGATTGCGGTGAACCAGGAGATGGTGCTGGACGAGGCGGGGACGCCAGTGTCTGCGAGTGATGAGATTGCGCTGTTGCCGCCGCTGAGTGGGGGGTAGCTGCAGCTGTCGCAAAGAGACGGTGCGGCCGCTATTCGCCGATAGGCGACTGCTAATGTGCCGCGCGATGGAACGCCGATCATGCGATTTGGCTCGCGAGATCGAACGCTTGAGAAATGCGAACGGAATCGTCGCCGGAGGCCGATCAGCTACGGCAATGAAGAACTATTTCTTGGTGTACTTACCCGAGAGCGTGCATCCCGCCAGCGAGAATGAGGAAGCCGACAACCCGCTGAGCGTGCATGAAAATCCGGGCTTGCCCGTCAGAGTCACCGACACAATTTTCCCGGCTGCCTGCCAGGTGCCTTCTGTCAGGTTGCCGCCCTCCGCCAACACCACGCCGATCTTCCCTGATGCTACGGGTGACGCTGCCTTGAAGGTCAGTGACGTCGAACCTGGCAGGGTCGTTCCGTCTTTCACCCATGTTGATGTTGCCTGCACCTTCTGTGCGCTTGCTGCTCCTCCGCACAGCAGTGCCACGCCGATCAGCAATGGCCCGATGACACCATTCGATATCCTCATATCAGCCTCCCCATTGTTGCCTTCACAACTATTCCCGCGTCGCTCAGGCACGGATAGAGCGATGAGCGCCCATGCCCGCCCGCTCTCCCCTTATTGTTCGATCAGTCTAGAGCATCGGGCGGATAACCTGAATCGATATTTGCGTTAGGGACGAATTGTGATTCACCGTTCTTGGAGGTGGATCATGGGCAAAGCTTGTTCGGCCGACCTGCGGGAGCGGCTGGTACGCGAGGTTGAGGCCGGAGA
>JANOKS010000158.1:0-37153 GCA_031419455.1 Alphaproteobacteria bacterium | reverse complement strand
TCCAATTCAGTGGAGGGCCCGGGGACGCGGGATGCCCCGCGTGGTTTGGCGTCTCTGTTTCCAGAGCTACCGGTAGAAAAGAGAAGCGCGGATCCCGCGTCCCCGGCAGGCATCGATGCAGCGGCCCGGGCGTGCAGCGGGGTATTTCACCCGTCCTGGCCCACGTGGCAGAATCCGCCGGCGTGCGGGCCATGGTTGTTCAGCCATGGTCCCCCGCGACATGAGGAGAAATCCAGCCGGGGATGTTGATGCCAACCGCCCCCGGCCCCTCATGAACTCCCGGCCTACTGGCATGGTTCGACCGGGCTCTTCACGCTCGCCTGCATCCACCCCGCGCCGTTGAACAGTGATCAGCCGCCCTCCATGCGGAATGGATGAGGGCATTCTACCTCAGGTTTGGAAGTGGGGGACGCCTGTGTCCGGGATCGGCCGGTTTTGTCGTTGCAAGTGATTGAGATTGTTCGAGACACGCTGAAAAATGCGCGTCCAGAATCGGCTGGTTCTGGCGGGGGTCGAACCACACCAACAGAGTCATTCTCGGGCTTGTCCCGAGAATCCCGGTTCGATCGGCGGGGGAATTCGTTCGGTCCCTTCGGGGCGGGCAACCGAGATTCCCGGGTCGCGCCCGGTCGCGCTGCGCGCGTCCGGGCTTGCCCGAGAATGACTATGGGGGAGACGTTGCGCTAAATCGTCAGCTGCGAGCCCATCTCGACGACGCGCGAGGTCGGGATGCGGAAGAATTCGGTGGCGTTGGTGGCGTTGCGGTTGAGGAAGATGAAGAGGTGATCCTGCCAGAGCGGCATGCCGTGCTTGCCGTCGGCGAGCAGCGTGCGGCGGCTGAGGAAGAAGGAGGTCTGCATGATGTCGAAGGACAGTCCGGTCTTCTTCTTCGCGAGCGAGAGCCCGTGGGTGACGTTGGGCGTTTCCATGAAACCGAACGTCATGGTGAGCCGGTTGAAGTTGGGCGAGATCTCCGCGAACGACAGCTTCTTGTCGTCGGGTACGTAGGGGATCTCCGCCGCCTTCACGGTGAGGACCACATTGTTCTCGTGGATCACCTTGTTGTGCTTCAGATTGTGGAGCAAGGCGGTCGGCGCGGAGTTGGGTTCGGCGGTGAGGAAGACGGCGGTGCCCTTCACGATGTGAGGCAGCTTCACGTCCAGGCTCTTGATGACATCCTCGATCGAGACGCTGTTGCGGGTGCGTTCGGTCAGCAGGCGGGCGCCGCGCGTCCACGTCCAGAACACCAGCATCATCACGGCTGCGATCAGCAGGGGCACATAGCCGCCCTGCGGAACCTTGAGCAGGTTGGAGGCGAGGAAGACGCTCTCGACCAGCAGGAAGGGCGTGACGATGAGAAGCGCGAGCCAGAGCGGCTTCTTCCAGACGCGGCGCACGGCGATGAAGGCGATCACCGAGGAGGTGATCATCGCGCCGATCACCGACACGCCGTAGGCGGACGCCAGCGCAGAGGAGGACTTGAACGCGATGACGAGAAACAGGACGCCGGCGAGCAGCATGTAGTTGATCTGGGGCAGGTAGACCTGCCCGTGCTGGTCAGCGGATGTGTTGACGATCTGCAGGCGCGGCAGCAGGCCGAGCTGCACGGCCTGCTGGGTCAGCGAGAAGGCGCCAGTGATGACGGCCTGGCTTGCAACGATCGTCGCCATTGTTGCGAGCAGCACGAGCGGCGCCTGCAGCATGTCCGGCGCCATCATGAAGAAGGGATTGGCCGTGGTTTCGGGGTGCGCCAGCACCATGGCGCCCTGGCCGAGATAGTTGAGGGCGAGACAGGGCAGCACCAGCCACGTCCATGTCACGGCGATCGGCTTGCGGCCGAAATGGCCCATGTCGGCATAAAGAGCCTCGGCGCCGGTGACGGTGAGGAAGACCGAGCCCAGCACGATGAAGCCCAGCACCTGGTGCGTCATGAGGAAGACGACGCCGTGGTGCGGACTGAGGGCTGCAAAAATCGCCAGACCGTCGTTCATGATGTGGTAGATGCCAAGCGCGCCAAGCGTGAGGAACCAGACAAAGCAGATCGGCCCGAAGAGGCGGCCGACGACCGATGTTCCGCGTTTCTGGATCAGAAACAAACCGGTCAGGAGGATCAGCACGATCGGCAAGATGAAGGGCTCGACGCGGCCTTTCAATTCGGGAATGACGGCAAGGCCCTCGACCGCCGAGAGCACCGACACGGCGGGCGTCAGCAGCGCATCGCCGAAGAACATGCCGGCGCTGCAGATGGCGACGAGGAACAGGAGCGGCGTGCGCCTGCCGATCGTGCGCTGGACCAGCGCCATCAGCGAGAGGGTGCCGCCCTCGCCGCGGTTGTCGAGACGGGTCAGCGTGAACACGTACTTCGCGGTGACGACGAGAAGCAGCGACCAGATCATCAGCGAGATGACGCCCAGCACGTCGTCGCGCAGCAGGACGCCGTTGCCGGCGACGTTCATGTGGTTGATGGATTCCTTGAAAGCGTAGAGCGGGCTGGTGCCAATGTCGCCGAAGACGACGCCGACCGAGCCCAGCGCAAGCGCCCAGAACCGCGCACCGCGCGGCTTGTCTTCCGCCGCCTGAGCTGCGCCGCCTGGAGACGAAGCATCGCTCATCGTGTGTGCCTTCAGCCGCGAACCACGCAAAGCCCGCTGGCCAAAGCCTGCTGACCGGGTCCCGAACGGACGCGGCTGGTACGCCTGTCGGGGAGGGGGCGGAAGCGGGAATATTTTCGGCTGCGGCTATTTACATCGCACTGCAGCAGAGGCAGCGCCCTGCAGAGTGCTGGAACCTCAAACGATAACGGGCGACCTCGGTGGAGATCGCCCGTTTCCGTAAATCGAGGCCACAGCCTGCATCCCCGCGGGTCGGGGGGGACGGGTAAGGGACACCGGCTGTGACAGGGGGATAACGTCGGTTCGGGGAAGTGGTTCCGGGCGTTGCAGAATTCAGAAAGGCGGGAGTCGGGGACCCCTCGACACGCGCCTGTCAGCTGCGAATTATCGCAGAAAAAGGGTGGGAGAAATCGTCATGACTGGCTACCGCAATTTCGGACTACTGCTCGCGGCTGCTGTCCTTGCCGGCTGCTCATCGGCGCCGGCGCCTCTTCCCGCCGGACTCGTCATCTCCAACGTCACAGTGCTGTCCCCCGAACGCCCCGCCCCGATCGCCAATGCCTGGGTGCGGGTTGTGGAGGATCGTATTGTCGAAGTGAGCGCCACGCCACTCACGGGCGAGCGCATGATGGATGGCGGCGGTGGGTATCTCATTCCCGGTCTGATCGACGGACATGTCCATCTTGATGTTCTTCCCGTGCTGCGGCCGGAAGACGAGGCGAAGCATCCGGGTCTCGCCGAGGCGCTGCGCCAACAGGAGCCGCGCAGCTACCTTTATTTCGGCTTCACCACGGTGGTGGATCTGTCGCGCGATCCCGGCTTCATCGCCGGCTGGAATGCGCGCGATGTGAGGCCAGATGCGTTCTTCTGCGGGTCGGCGGCGATGTACAACGGGTATCCGATGGTGCTGCTGCCGCCGCAGATCGCGGCGACGGCGTTTCCCTATTTTCTCCATGACCCCGCGCAGGCGGCGAGCACTCCGGCGTCGGTCGATCCGGCGCGGCACCAGCCCGCGACGGTGGTTGAGCGCATGGCGGCCGATGGGGCGATCTGTGTGAAGACCTATCACGAGCCGGGGTTCGGCGGCGCACGCAACCTGCCGAACGCGACGCAGGAGCAGGTGAAGGAGATCATCACGGCCGCGCACGCGCGGAACATGCCGGTGTTCATGCATGCCAACTCCATTCGCGCGCAACAATTCGCGGTGGAGGCGGGTGTTGATGTTGTCGCGCATGCCGCGTGGAATGACAGCGGGCTCTCGGGCGAGGCGAAGGCGCAGGCGCTGGACGGGATCATTGCGGGGGTGAAGACGAAGGGTATGGCCTACCAGCCGACTTTCCGGGTGCTCAACGGCATTGGCGACATGTTCGATCCGGCGCTGCTTGCCGATCCGCGCATGGCGCACGCGACGCCGCCGGCAGCCCTGCGATGGTTTGCGACGCCTGATGCGGAGTGGATGCGGAAAGAGATGGCCGGCGACTGGGATGCCAGCAAGGGCGCGCCGCCGTTTGTTGCGTCATCGCTTGCGCAGGGCGCCAGCATCGTCGCGAGACTGAACGCAGCAGGCGCACGGCTCGTCTTCGGCAGCGATACGCCCAGCGCCAGCACGTATGCCAATCCGCCCGGGCTAAATGGCCGCCTCGAGATGCAGTACTGGATCGATGCGGGCGTCAGCAATGAAGCGCTGTTTCGCGCCCTGACGATTGGCAACGCCGATCTGTTCCATCTGGATGACCGCGGAACCATTGAGGCAGGCAAGAAGGCGCACATGCTGCTGCTCAACAAGAACCCGCTGGAGGATGTCGCCGCCTACGACTCCATCGTGACGGTCTTCAGCAACGGCGTCGCAATCCCGCGCGCTGAGCTGTCAGCGATGGCGCGTTGAACTGCAGAAGGGCCCGGCGGTGAGCCGGGCCCTTCAAATTCGTGAGTTCCGTCCGGCTTAGTACCGGTAGTGTTCCGGCTTGTAGGGGCCTTCCGGCGCGACGCCGATGTAGGCGGCCTGGTCGTTCGACAGCCTGGTGAGGTTGGCGCCGAGCTTGTTGAGGTGAAGCATCGCGACTTTCTCGTCGAGCTTCTTGGGCAGGGTGTAGACCCTGTTCTCGTAGGCCTTGCCGTTGGTCCAGAGTTCGATCTGCGCCAGCGTCTGGTTGGTGAAGGACGCGGACATCACGAAGCTCGGGTGGCCGGTGGCGTTGCCGAGGTTGAGCAGGCGGCCCTCCGAGAGAAGGATCATGCGCTTGCCATCCGGGAACGAGATCATGTCGACCTGCGGCTTGATGTTGTCCCAGGCGTAGTTCTTGAGGGCGGCGACCTGGATCTCGTTGTCGAAGTGGCCGATGTTTCCGACGATGGCCATGTCCTTCATCTCGCGCATGTGCTCGAGGCGGATGATGTCCTTGTTGCCGGTCGTGGTGATGAAGATGTCGGCGGTTTTCACCACGTCTTCGAGCGTCACCACTTCAAAGCCGTCCATGCAGGCCTGCAGTGCGCAGATCGGATCGACTTCGGTGACTTTCACGCGCGCGCCTGCGCCCTGCAGCGAGGCGGCCGAGCCCTTGCCGACATCGCCATAGCCGCACACGACGGCGACCTTGCCGGCCATCATGGTGTCGGTGGCGCGGCGGATGCCGTCGACCAGCGATTCCTTGCAGCCATACTTGTTGTCGAACTTCGACTTGGTGACCGAGTCGTTCACGTTGATCGCGGGGAAGGGCAGCAGGCCTTTCTCGACGAGGCGATAGAGACGGTTGACGCCCGTGGTGGTTTCTTCCGTCACACCCTTGATGGCGTTGCGCTGTTTCGTGAACCAGCCCGGCGACTGGGCGAGGCGTTTCCTGATCTGCTTGAAGAAGTAGATCTCTTCTTCGGATTCCGGCTTTTCGATCAGTGCGGTCTCGCCAGCTTCGACGCGGGCGCCGATCAGCACGTACATCGTGGCGTCGCCGCCATCGTCGAGGATCATGTTGGTGAAGCCGCCGTCCGGCCACTGGAAGATCTTGTCGGTGTAGTCCCAGTATTCCTCGAGGCTCTCGCCCTTCACGGCGAAGACGGGGACGCCGGCCTTGGCGATGGCGGCTGCCGCGTGGTCCTGCGTCGAGAAGATGTTGCACGAGGCCCAGCGGACCTCCGCGCCGAGGTGCGTGAGCGTTTCGATCAGCACGCCGGTCTGGATCGTCATGTGCAGTGAGCCGGTGATGCGCGCGCCCTTGAGCGGCTTCTTCGCGCCATACTCGGCGCGGGTGGCCATCAGGCCCGGCATCTCGGTTTCGGCGATCACGAGTTCCTTGCGGCCGTAATCGGCGAGGGAGAGGTCCGCCACCTTGAAATCGTCGAACGCCATCACCGCACTCCTCAGCTTGTTCTGGGTATTTTTCGTCTGTGCGGGGGCCTGTAGCAGAGGCGCGCGGCGGCGGCAAATCATATAAGGATATCCTTATATGATTTCAGAGGTTGCCTCGGAAGCGGTCCGGGGCGCCCTGACTTCGCCGCCTTCGGCATCCCATCTCTGCATCGGAAGGTTGCGCTGGCTGTTGCCTTGGGGCCACAGTCCGCACCCTCGCAAAGCCGACAGGCGCTGCGGAAACCGAGTGAGGTGATCGAATGCCCGCAATGCCGTTTCGCGCCTGTGTCGCGCTTGTCGTGCTGGGTTTCTGCGCAGCTCCGGCTTTGGCGCAGGATGTCGATACGATCGACCGGATAACGGGGCAGGTGTCGCCGGGCGGGGCTCCGCGGGCGCCAGATGGCGTGAAGGTGGTGGCGCCCGGCGCGCTGGTTTACGCACGGTTTGACGCCGACCTCGATGGCAAGATCACGGTTGCCGAGATCGATGCCGGGGCTGCGGTGGCCTTCGCGGCGGCGGACGGGAACAACGATGGTCAGGTCACCGGCTTCGAGCAGACCGACTGGGCGGCCAGGATGGGCAGCCAGTCCGACCTGATGGCCAACGCCATGACGTTCGACATTGATCTCGACCGGTCGGTGACGAAGGTGGAGTTCGCAGCCGGGTTCAGGCGCATCGCGGGGCAGATCCAGCCGAATGGCGATCTCACTTTCGCAGACCTGCTGCAGCCGCTGTCGCGGATGAACCAGCAGGCCCAGCAGGGGCAGGGGCCGGGCTGGGGCACGATCCGCGGGCGGGGTACGGCCCCGCGGGATGGCGGGGGGAAGTAGCCCGGCGTTCCGCAAGGTGGGGTCGGCGCTACTCCCGCTCGTCGAAGCGCCGGCCTATCAGATCGCAGACGGCGTCGAGGGCTTCGCGGGCCTCCCGGCCTTCAGCGTCGATCTCGATGGTCTGGCCGACGCGTGCGCCGAGCATCAGCAAGTCCATGATCGAAGCGGCGCTGGCGGTCATGCCGTCATAGCGCACGGTGAGTTTCGCATCGAACTTCGAGGCTTCGCGCGCGAAGGCGGCGGAGGCCCGAGCATGAAGCCCGCGCTGGTTCACGAGCTCTGCGCTGCGTGACCACGTTTCGCTTTTTTTGGTACCGCTCATTCGGCTCGCTGCAGCAGGGCGGAGGCGACCGAGATGTATTTGCGGCCGGCTTCCTGCGCGGCGAGCGCGGCCTCGGCGAGGGCGAGGCGGCTGCGGACTTCGGCGAGCTTGATCAGCATGGGCAGGTTGACGCCGGCGATGACTTCGATCTTGGCGCCGCCCATCACCGAGATGGCGAGGTTGGACGGCGTGCCGCCGAACATGTCGGTGAGGATGACGACGCCTGCGCCGGTGTCGGTTGCTTTCGCCGCGGCGATGATCTCGCGGCGGCGCATGTCCATGTCATCGTCAGGGCCGATGCAGATGGCGCCAACATTTTCCAGAGGTCCGACGACGTGCTCGGCGGCGGAGATGAACTCCTCGGCCAACCGGCCGTGTGTGACCACGACCAATCCGATCATAGGAAGCACTCCCGCTTAATCCAGCAATCCATGGTGATGACTCGTTTGTTCCGCGGTCAATAGTGATTCAGATGTCCATCAGAGGTCGAGGGGCGCGGGCGGCAGTTCCACCACGAAGCGCGCGCCTGCGATCCCGCCGTCGATCATCCGGTTTTCGGCCCAGACGGCGCCCCTGTGCGTCTCCGTGATCTGACGCACGATAGAAAGGCCCAAACCTGAATTATTCCCGAACTTCGTGCCGGCAGGGCGGTCGGTGTAAAAGCGCTGGAAGATTTTCTCCAGCTTGTCGGGCGGTATGCCGGGCCCCTGATCCTCGACAACGAGGCGGACCATGGGGCCGCGCGGCGTACTGACATTCGTCAGCGAAACAGTCACCTCGCCGCCGGGCGGGGAGAAGGACCGCGCATTCTCGACAAGGTTGCGCACGACCTGGCCGAGCGGACCTTCGCGGCCCAGCACGTCGGTTGCGCCGCCCGGGGACGCGACAAGCTTCACGCGCGCATCGGTCTCACGGGCGGTGTCGACATAGATCGAGACGATGTCCTGCAGCAGCTTGCGGAGATCGACGCGAACGAGTTTCTCGCGGACGATCTCCGCTTCGAGGCGCGACAGGTTGGAAATGTCCGAGATCAGCCGGTCGAGGCGCACGACATCGCGCGCGATGACACTGGACATCTTTTCCTTCATCGCCGGGTCGCTGATCGCCTGCGACGTTTCAACCGCCGAGCGGATTGAGGTGAGCGGGTTCTTCAGTTCGTGAGCGACGTCGGCGGCGAAGCGTTCGTTCTCCTGGATGCGGTCGTAGAGCGAAGAGGTCATCGCCTCCATGGCGCGCGAAAGATCGCCGATCTCGTCCTTGCGGTCGTGCAGCCCGCCGAGATTGAGCTTCTGCGAGACGCCCATGGTGACGCGATCGGACGCGATGGCGAGCCGGCGCAACGGGCGCGCAATGCCGAGCGTCAGGAGCGTGGCCGTGATGATGGAGACGAGAATCGCGACGATGATCAGCGGGATCAGCGCGGCGCGCTCGGCGGCGATGATTTCGGACACGTCGCTGGTCTCGATGGTGAGCGTGCCGACGACGCGCAGGACTTTTTCGATCGGCATGGTCACCGACAGCACGCGGTCGGCCTGATCGTTGAACCGCTCGGAGAAGACGCCCTCGCCTTCGACCGCGCGCGCGACTTCCTCCTCCAGCGTCAGCACTTCGGCGATCGGCTGGCGGCCCGGCGAACTGACGGAGTCAAAGGTGCGGTTTATGGCGCGGACCATGTCGAGCCATGTGCGCTCCAGCCAGCTTGGTTCGCGCATCGGCGGCAGGTCGGTCTCGTCGATGACGTCCTTCAGCAGGCGGGTGTCGGCCACGATCTCCTTCTGCGGGTCGTGCACGATGATCCGCGTCGCCTTGGTCAGCGGCATGGCGGTGAGCTGGCGGATGACTGCGTCGAGATCGAGTGCGACCGGCTGCTCGGTTGTGGCGTTGTCGGTCATGAACGACGAGATGAGCTGGCTCATCTCCTCAAGGCTGGCCTTGCGGGCGTTGACGAGGCTTGCGCGGACCTCGTTCAGCACCAGCGCGCCTGTGATCAGGATGACCAGTCCGGCGAGGTTGGAGGCAAGGATCAGCCTTGCAATGGGAGACCACAGCAGGGAGCGCGGCTTGCTCGGAGCATTCCTCGCACCCTTTTCCGGCCGCGCGGCTTTTTCTGGCCTCGTTCCTTTGTCTGGCCTGGTCACGTTGTCTGGCCTGCCCGGTGTCTCAGGCTTCCTTGTAGCGATAGCCCACGCCGTACAGCGTCTCGATGCCGTCGAAATTGTCGTCGAGGTCCCTGAACTTTTTCCGCAGCCGCTTGATGTGGCTGTCGATGGTGCGGTCGTCGACATAGACCTGGTCGTCGTAGGCGGCGTCCATCAGCTGGTCGCGGCTCTTCACATAGCCGGGGCGCTGGGCGAGGGCCTGGAGGATCAGGAATTCAGTTACCGTCAGCCGCACGATCTTGGCGTCCCACTGGCAGGCGTGGCGGTTGGGATCGAGGGTCAGGCGGCCACGGACGATCGGTTTCTTGTCGCCGTCCTCGGGCGTCGCCGAGGCTCCGCGCGACCGGCGCAGGATGGCTTTCACACGCTCGGCAAGAAGCCGGGTGGAGCACGGCTTCCGGATGAAATCGTCGGCGCCGATGTTGAAGCCGACCACTTCGTCGATCTCGTCGTCCTTCGAGGTGAGGAAGATCGCCGGCAGGTTGGAGGTCTGGCGCAGCTTCCTGAGCAGCTCCATGCCGTCCATCTTGGGCATCTTCACGTCGAGGATGGCGATGTCGGGGGGATTTTCCGACAGGCCGGCGAGGGCGGCGGCGCCATCGTGATAGGCGCGAACCTGGTAACCTTCCGCCTCAAAGAAGACCTTGAGCGATTCGACGATGTTCTCGTCGTCGTCGACGAGGGCGATGGTAGCCATACCGGGTCTCCTCGCGGCCCTGACCTGAGCAGGAAATGGCCGCCGCGCTGCACTGCGCCATAATCGGGGTGAGCGGGCGCGAGGGCAAGTACCCTGAATCTGCGATCAAACCGCTATTTCCGGCCCGGTAGCTCCTCTGGCACGCGAATTGAAACACTCCTGCCACGGGAAGTCGCGGGCGTTATGTGGAGAGTTCCATGCAGGTGGTAACCATCGGCGGTTTCAAGGGCGGCACGGGCAAAACGACCCTGGCCTGCCTTCTGGGAGTTGCGGCGACCAAGAACGGCCTGCGGACGGCCTGCGTCGATCTCGACCGGAACACGCGCAACCTGTCCAGTTTCCTGACACTTCGCCGGGCGTCCAAGCTGGAATGCCCGGATCACGTGATGCTGATGGATACCGAAGAGGATAGCCGCACCAATGCACGGCCGAAACACGCCGGCCGGCTGGAGCCGCTGGTGCGCCTTGCGGCGATGGACGGCTATGACCTGATGATCATCGACACGTCGTCCGGCAACCTGTCGGATGTATATGAAGCCCACCTGCTGGCCGACCTCATCATGACGCCGATGAACGAGAGCCCGGCTGACATGCACGGCCTGTTCACCAAGGCCGGCGCCCCCGCCGCGCCGCGCATCAATTATCGCGAGATGATGGACACCGTGCGCTTCGACCGCCGCCGCGCGGGCCTGCCTGTGCAGCGCTGGCACGTCGTGCTGAACCGCGTCTCTGCGCTCGCGAGCCGGATTTCCACCACGATAAACCAGCGCGTGGCGATCGTGGGGGAGGAAGCGGGCTTCCAGCCGACCTGGAGCCTGCGTGACCGCGTGGCGCACCGGGCGCTGGGCCTTGATGGCCGCACCGTGTTCGACATGCCCGCCGACGGCAAGCTGACCATGAGCGAGCTCGCCGGCCGGTCTGAGGTGCGCGCGCTGCTGTCGCTCATCAATACGGCGCCGGAGCGCATCGTGCCGGAGCTAGATATCGCGGCGTGAGGCGCCCAATTTTCCGACTCGCCATTTCAGACTCGGAAGTGTCGCATCGGTCGACTAGGTTCCCCCCGCTATCCATAGGCGGGAGCCCTCACGATGATTCGCACGCTTGCTGTGTCCACGCTGGCCATGGGCCTTGCGGCCTGCGCCACGTCCTATCGCACGGTCGAAGTCACACCGCCGGTGCAGGCGGGGGACAGCTATTACGTCGCAGGTAGTGTGGCGGTGAAGGCGCGAGCGGCGGAGCGGGCGCCGAAACGCGCCAGGAATGTCATCCTGTTTGTCGGCGACGGCATGGGCATCACCACCATCACGGCGGCGCGCATCTATGCGGGTCAGGTTAAGGGCCTTGATGGCGAGAGCTACAGGCTGGCGATGGAGAAGCTGCCGTGGTCGGCGTTCTCCAAAACGTACACACATGACAGCCAGGTGGCGGACTCGGCGCCGACGGCGGTGGCGATGACGGCGGGCATCAAGTCCTACAACGGCTCGATCGGCGTGACGCAGGCGGCCAACCTGCGCGACTGCGCCAGCGCCAGGACGACGGGCGTGACGACGCTGTGGGAGATGGCCGAAGCGTCCGGCATGGCGACGGGCGTGATCTCGACCGCACGTATCACGCACGCAACACCGGCGGCGACCTTCGCCGAGACGGTGGAACGCGACTGGGAGGCGGATGCGGATGTCTCGTCTGCGGGCAAGGCTGCGGGATGTACAGACATCGCCGCGCAGATGATCGACTGGGGAAAGGCGAACGGCGATGGGTTCGAGCTGATCCTTGGCGGCGGGCGCACGAATTTCCTGCCGTCGGCGGTGCAGGACCCTGAATACATCGTGCAGAAGGGCCGGCGGCAGGACGGCCGCAACCTTGCCGATGAATGGAAGGCGCAGGCGCCGAACCGCACGTTGATCACGGACAAGGCCGGGTTCGATGCGTTCGACTGGAGCGGAGACGGCCAGGTGCTCGGCCTCTTCGAGCCGAGCCACATGCAATACGAGCTCGACCGCGCGAAGGACGGCAAGGGCGAGCCTTCGATCGCGGAGATGACACGCGCCGCGATCACGCGCCTGTCGCGCGATGCGGATGGCTTCGTGCTGATGGTCGAGGGCGGGCGCGTCGATCACGGCCTCCACGCAGGCGATGCGCAGCGGGCGCTTGGCGATGCGGCAGCGCTTGATGAAGCCGTGGCGGCGGCGGTCGCGATGACCAATGCCGACGAGACGCTGATCATCGTGACGGCGGACCATTCACACACGCTGACGATGTCGGGCTATCCGCAGCGCGGCAACCCGATCCTTGGTCTGGTGAAGGAAGGCGACAAGCTGACGCTGGCGCGCGATGGCAAGCCGTACACCACGCTGGGCTTCGCCAACGGTCCGGGCTCGATCTGCAAGCCGGCGGCAGAGGGCAAATGGCTGTGCGACCGCGCTGACCTCACCAATATCGACACGACCGCGCTTGGCTTCCAGCAGCAGTCGCTCGTGCCGCTGGGCTCGGAAACGCATGGCGGCGAGGATGTCGCTATCTTCGCAGGCGGGCCCGGCGCCAACCTGTTCTCGGGCACGGTGGAGCAGAACGAGATTTTTCATGTGATGGCGCAGTCGCTTGGGCTGACGCGGTAAAGCGAACGCGAAGGTCGAAGCGGCGAAGTTCTCGACGCGCGATAAGAGGGAGGGACGTGATGCGGATTGCGGCGACATTCCTTGCGGCGGCCGTTGCGGCGGCGATGCTTGCCGCTTGCCAGCCTGCTTCCGAGCCGGCGCCTGCTGCGCCAGCCGAGCCGACAGCCGAGGAGATGGGTCAGGACGATCCCGAGGCGGTGTTCACGCCTGCGCCGGTCGGGCCGCCAAGAGAATACGAGGCGATGTCGAAGACGGCGATGAGCTTCACGCCGGGCGTGCTGACGCTGACGCCGACGCCGCAGAAATCGGTGAACCTGCCCGAGGGCGCGGTTTTCCAGTTCGGCAATGGCTACATTCTCGACACCACGTCGATGCCGGGCGGCGCCACGCAGGGAACGCCGCTGTTCGATTTTTCGCCGCTGTTCTTTGCGGCCGACGGGCAGGCGGCCAAGCCCGAAGACATCGCGATGTATTCGGTCGATGACGAGATCGTGCCACCAGGCTCGGTCAATGGCGGCTTCTGCGACAAGACCAGCTTCCTTGCGACCTACACGAAGGCCAGTGCGGACGCGGAAGACATCACCATCGCAGCGTTCAATGGCGACCAGTGGCCGCCGCTCGCCGAGACGGCGCTGTGCGGGACGTTCACATATTCGCGGGCGAAGTGATACGCACCACGTCACCACGTCGCCTGTCGTTATGGAGAACCAATCCCTTTCATTCCGGCCGAAGCCCGAAGGGCGAAGAGCCGGAATCCAGGTGCGGCAAGCACCAGTGCCTAACGCCCCTGCGTTCCGGCTCACGCGCTTCGCGCGCGTCCGGAATGACAATTGAAAGACCGAGCTTACTCCACCGCCGCATAGATCAGCGCCCGCAGCTTGGCCTGCGTGTCGAGGCCGCCGGCGGGGATCAGCTGCGTCATGAACGTGACGGTGAGGCCTTCGGCGGGATCGACCCAGTAGGTCGAGTGATAGGCGCCGCCCCAGCCATAATCGCCTTTCGAGCCGAGATTGCCCATCGCGCCCGGGTCTTCCGTGATGCGGAAGCCGAGGCCGAAGCCCTGGCCGGGCTGGAAGGTCGCGGTCGCCAGCGCATCCTGACTCATCTGCTCGACGCTCTTGCGCGAGAGATAGCGGCGGCCTTCGTGCACGCCGCCCTGGCGCAGCATTTCGAGGAAACGCGAATAGTCGCGCGCGGTTGAGAGAAGGCCGGCGCCGCCAGCGAAGGCCTTGCACGGGCCGCCCAGATAATGACCCTGGCCGATATGGCCTGAGCCTTGCCAGCTGCCCGGGTTCGGCGCGCGCTCGGACTTGCCGTCCTTGGCGGAGTAGACGACCGCGAGGCGATCGGACTTTTCGGGCGGCAGGCAGAAGCTGGTGTCCGTCATGCCGAGCGGATCGATCAGGCGCTCCTTGAAGAAGACGTCGAGCGACTGGCCGGAGATTTTCTCGACGACGACGCCGAGGATGTCGGTGTTGTAGCCATAGACCCAGGCCTCGCCCGGCTGTGCGGCCATGGGGAGTTTCGGCATTTTCGCCACGACGTCGGACACGGGGACAGCCTTGTCGGCGAAATACCAGCCGAACACGCCAGCGTCCCGCCACGCCTGTTCGCCGGGACCCGAGCCGTAGGAGACGCCGGCCGAGTGGCTGAGGAGATCGCGGATGGTGATGGCGCGCTTGGCGGGGACGACATCGTAGCCGCCTTTTTCCTTCGCGACGGCGACGGTGGTCTTCGACCAGTCGGGCAGATACTTGCCGACCGGGTCTTCGAGCAGGAGCTTGCCCTCTTCCAGCAGCATCATGATCGCGACGCTGGTGAGCGCCTTGGTCTGCGAGGCGATGCGGAAGATGTCGTTCTCCTCCATCCGGTCGCCGGCTTCGCGGTCGCGCCATCCGTAGGCCTCGGAGAAGACCTCGCGGCCGTCCTGGTGGATCATCACCACGGCGCCGGCGAGCTTCTGGTCGGCGACGTAACTCTTCATCGTGGCGTCGAGCACGGTGAGGCGCGCCTGCGACATGCCGTGGGGCGCGTCGTTGGCGACTGGTGCGTGGGCGAGGGGGGCGAAAGTGTCCGGCCGCGCGGTATCGGTGACGGACAACACGCAGCCCGGCAGGGCCAGGGTGCAGAGACCGGCCAAGAGCGTTGAGCGCAATTTCATCAAAGCCTCCCACGTGTTTTGCCGACGATGGCAGGTGGGGTGGAGCGTTGCAACGCTTTCGAAAGGCGCGAGGGCTTCCCCTCTCCCCCTTGTGGGGAGAGGGTAGGGTGAGGGGGGCGGTTCAGCGGGCAGGCTGGTGGCGAATAGCTGGCTTCTCGAAACGCTGAGAGGCCCCCCACCTCCTACCTCCTCCCCACAAGGGGGAGGAGTGTGCATGGGGCGCGATCTTGAGATGATATGGACCGCACTTGATCCTTTTCGCTCAGCGTTGGATGTCGGAGCATGGGCGAGCGGTTCGATTACATCATCGTGGGGGCGGGTAGCGCAGGGTGCCTGCTGGCGAACCGGCTGTCGGCTGATCCGAAGAACCGCGTGCTGCTGCTGGAGGCGGGCGGCAAGGACGACTGGATCTGGTTTCACATTCCGGTCGGCTACCTGTTCGCGATCGGCAATCCGCGCGCGGACTGGATGTTCCAGACGGAGGCCGTGCCGGGGCTGAATGGACGAAGGCTTGCCTATCCGAGGGGCAAGGTGATCGGCGGATCGTCCGCGATCAACGCGATGATCTACATGCGCGGGCAGGCGGCGGACTATGATGGCTGGCGGCAGCTGGGTCTGACAAGCTGGGGCTGGGACGATGTGAAGCCTCATTTCCTGCGGCACGAGGATCACGTCTCGGGCGGCGATCATCACGGGCAGGGCGGCGAGTGGCGCGTGGAGCATCCGCGCATGCGCTGGAAGGTGCTGGATGCGTTTGCCGATGCGGCGGAGGCGGCGGGGATTCCGAAGATCGCGGATTTCAACACGGGCGACAATTCGGGCGTCGGGTATTTCCAGGTGAACCAGAAGGCGGGACGGCGGTGGTCGAGCGCGCGGGGGTTTCTCAAGCCGGCGCTGGGGCGCGGCAATCTGAAGCTGGAAACAGGCGCGCTGGTCGAGTGCGTGGTCATTCGCGATGGCGAGGCGAAGGGCGTCGTGTGGTCGCGCGGCGGGCAGCGGTTCGAGACGCTGGCGGATGGATGCGTGATCCTGGCGGCAGGCGCAGTGCAGACGCCGAAGCTTCTGGAGCTGTCCGGCGTCGGCGATGGGGAGCGGCTGAAGGCGCTGAGCGTGGAGGTGGCGCGGCATTCGCCGGGTGTGGGTGAAAACCTGCAGGATCATCTGCAGCTGCGGCCGATCTACAAGGTGAGCGGCGTGCCGACGCTGAACGAGCAGTACGCCAACCTGCTGCGGCGCCCGATGATGGCGGCGGACTATGCGCTACGCCGGCGCGGTCCTATGACGATGGCGCCGTCGCAGATGGGGGCGTTCGCGAAGTCGCATGAGCGTCATGCGACGCCGAATGTGCAGTTCCATGTGCAGCCGCTGGCGCTGCCGAAATTCGGCGAGGCGATGTACGCGTTTCCAGCGATCACCATCAGCGTGTGCAATCTGCGGCCGGAGAGTCGCGGGTCGATACATGCGACGTCGGCTGATCCGAAAGCCGCGCCGGCGATCCAGCCGAATTATCTGGCGACCGAAGCGGATCGCGCCACGGCGATGGAATCAATCCGGCTGGTGAGGCGTATTGTCGATCAGGCGCCGCTGAAGCGGTTCTCGCCGGTGGAGTTCACGCCGGGCGCTCAACTGCAATCGGATGCCGAGCTGGCGCAAGCTGCAGGCGATATCGGCACGACGATTTTCCATCCTGTCGGCACAGCGAAGATGGGCGCGGTGGGCGATGCAGGCGCAGTCGTCGATGAACGTTTGCGCGTGCGGGGCGTTGGCAAGCTGCGGGTGATCGATGCGTCGGTGATGCCGCGGATCGTTTCGGGCAATACCAATTCGCCGACGATCATGATCGCTGAAAAAGGCGCGGAAATGCTGCTGCAGGATGCGCGGGCGTAACGGAACCCAGCGCACCTTTGGTCGTTCATCTGGCGCAATCAGAGAAGGATGACGCAATGAACAAGGATCAGATCAAGGGCGGCATGAAAGAAGCCGCCGGTAAAGTGCAGAAGGAATTCGGCAAGGCTGTCGATTCGCCGAAGCATGAGATTCAGGGCGGCATGAAGGAAGTCGCAGGCAAAACGCAGAAAGCCGTCGGCGACATCAAGGACAAAGCGAAAGACGCCCGCAAGGACGCGGATCACGAAGCCGGCAAGCGCGGCTTCTAGAATTTACGACCATCACCACGACAGCGGCCCGGAGTTCATCTCCGGGCCGTTTCCGTTGCTGCATTGCAGATTTAGACGCGGCGTGCGCCGCACCGCCTTTGCCCTTCCGCCAAATCCGTTCTAGCAGGGCGCCGTCACCAGCGGAGCAAGGCGTGGAAACGGCGGAGGGACAGGTGAAGACGATCCGCCCGGCCGCGCCGCGCCTCACGGGCGATGCGCTGAGCTGGGCGGCGCTGCTGTTGCTCGTGGTGATCTGGGGATCGACTTTCGCCGGCATCCGCATTGGCGTTGAGACGATCTCGCCGGCATGGCTTGTCACGGGCCGCCTGTTGAGCGGCGCGGTGTTTCTTGGCGTCTGGATCATGCTCGCGGGCGTGGTAAACCCGACGCCGCGCGCGGATACGACGCCGAAGGTCAGTCTGGCGGCGATCGGCTGGTTCGCGCTGATCGGCATCGCGGCGACGGCGGCGCCCTTTGTGCTCTACGCGCATGCGGCGGAGAGCATCGGTTCGGCGGTGATGGCGATCTGCAATGGCGGCACGCCTTTCGCCACAGTTCTACTGGCGCATTACTTCGTTGGCGACCGCCTCAGCGCGCGGCGGATGACGGGCGTCATGCTGGGCTTTCTCGGGCTGGTGGTGCTCGTGCTGCCGGAATTCGGCAAGGAACAATCGGCCAGCCTGATCGGCATCATGCTCGCCATTGTCGGGGCGTGGCTTTATGCCGTGGGCAATATCGGCACGCGCCTCGCGCCGCGCGTCTCGCCGGTCATCTCCAGCTTCTGGATCGTCGCGATCGCGGGACTGTCCGCGCTGGGCTATGCGATTGTCGCTGAGCCTTTCCCACAAGCTGCAAGCACCACCTCGATCGCCGCGATGATCGTGCTGGGCCTCCTGCCGACGGCGTTTGCGATGTTCGTCTATGTCTGGTTGATCCAGCGAGCCGGGCCGGTGTTCGTGTCCTTCACAACCTACCTGTCGCCGCTCTGGGCGACGGGGCTCGGCGTGATCTTCCTCGGCGAGCAATTGCAATGGTCGATGGTGGGCGCGCTGGCGCTGATCCTCGCGGGCGTTGCGGTGGCGAACCGAAGGCCAGCTAACAGAACGCTATAATTGACGCGCAACCCGTTCCGGCGCATATGCACCGCCGGGCCAGTCGCCCCCAACGGCGACCAGCCCATCTGTAAGGATGGGAGAAAAACAGATGTCTATCGCTGCCAAACCGGCAGTGCGCCCTGATCGCGCACACTTTTCGTCCGGCCCATGCGCCAAGCGCCCCGGCTGGTCTCCAGACAATCTCAAGCTGGAATCGCTTGGCCGGTCGCACCGTTCCAAGCTCGGCAAGTCGCGCCTCAAGCTGGCGATCGACAAGACCCGCGCCGTTCTCAAGATTCCCGCCAACTATCGCATCGGCATCATGCCGGGCTCGGACACGGGCGCGATCGAGGCTGCCTTCTGGTCCATGCTGGGCGCGCGTCCGGTGGACGTGTTCGCGTTCGAGAGTTTCGGCGAAGACTGGGTGACGGACATCACCAAGCAGCTGAAGGTCGATGCGACGACGCACAAGGCCGGCTACGGCCAGCTGCCGGACATGTCGAAGGCCCGCAGGCAAGCGGACATCGTCTTCACCTGGAACGGCACGACGTCGGGCGTGAAGGTGCCCAACGGCGACTGGATCGCGGATGATCGCGAGGGGCTCACCTTCTGCGACGCCACATCGGCCGTTTTCGCCATGCCGATCCCGTGGAACAAGATCGATGTGCTGACCTATTCCTGGCAGAAGGTACTGGGCGGCGAGGGCGCGCACGGCATTCTCATTCTCTCGCCGCGCGCCATCGAACGGCTCAAGACCTACACGCCGAAATGGCCGATGCCGAAACTCTTCCGCATGGCCAAGGGCGGCGAAGTCACCGAAGGCATCTTTGAAGGCGAGACGATCAACACGCCGTCGATGCTGGCGACCGAGGATTATCTCGATGCGCTGCAATGGGTCGAAGGGCTTGGCGGCGTCGAGGCAATGTTCAAACGGTCGGACGCAAATCTCGCCGTGCTGGAGGCCTGGGTGGCGAAAACGCCGTGGGTGGCGTTTCTCGCCGCGGATAAATCCATCCGCTCCAACACGTCGGTCACGCTCTCGATCACCGATCCGCGCGTGGCGAAGCTCGATGACAAGGGCCAGCAGGACTTCGTGAAGAAGTTCGTCGCCGCGCTCGAGAAAGAAAACGCGGCCTACGACATTGGCGGCTACAAGGCGGCGCCTCCCGGGCTGCGCATCTGGTGCGGCGCCACGGTGGAAGCCTCCGACCTCGAAAAGCTGACGCCGTGGCTCGACTGGGCGTTTGAAGCCACGGTCGCGGAACTCAACTAGCTGTCATCCCGGCCGTAGCGAAGCGGAGAGCCGGGACCCATTCATACAGTGTCGTACTGGTGCAATGGGTCCCGGATAGCCCTTCGGGCTTCCGGGATGACAACCGAGGAGGGCGATATGTCCGCTGAAACCTCTCACACCATCCGCGAATGGGGCGACGCCACGTTCGGAGAAGCGCGCGATCTCACCGCGCTTGTCGCGCGTGCGCGAGGCGAGATGGATGAGCTCGAACAGGCTGTTCGCGAGGGTGATCATGCAGAGGCGGGCCGCGAGGCGGCGGACGTCGTGATCCTGTTGCATAGGCTTGTCGGTATTCTCGGCCTTGAGCTGTCCGAACAGGTGGACGCCAAGATGCAGATCAACCGCGCGCGCAAATGGAAGGCGGCGGGAGACGGGACGGGTGGGCATGTCTGAACTCAAGTGGAGCGACTTCACGCTGGACCTCAAGGGCGGCTGGACAATGTTCTTCGAGCGCGAGGACGGGAGCAGGCTTCCTCTCTCGCTTCGCTTCGCCGCGCATGCCGACATTCCGACGTTGTTGCGCTGGGACGCCGACCCTGCGGTGATCGCTTCCGGTAGCGACGACCCCGACGCCGTCATTGCGTGGGGCGAGGACAGTGACTGGGCCGAGAATATCAATCTCTACGAGCGCGATGTGTGGGAATACTGGATCGCGGAGGTCGACGGGCGTCCCATCGGCGCGATGCAGATGTGCGATCCGCATCTGGAGCCAACCCACTATTGGGGCGACGTCGAGCCCAACCTGCGCTGCCTGGACATCTGGATTGGTGAGCCGGATGCGCGGGGGAAGGGCTATGGCGACATGATGATGCGGCTCGCCTTCGCGCGCTGTTTCGCCGATGACGCCGTTACCGCCATCATCATCGACCCGCTGGCATCCAACACGCGAGCACATAAATTCTATCAGCGTCTCGGTTTCATTCCGACGCACCGGCAGATGTTTCACGACGAAGACGATTGCCTCGTCCACAAGCTTACGCGCGCCGACTGGCTCGCCTCTATTCAAGGAGACTGACCGCCAATGACCACCAAAGTGAAAGTCCTCATCGCTGACGATCTCGCCCCAGGCGCCGCGGACATCTTCCGCAATCGCGGGATCGAGGTGGACATGAAGGTCGGCCTCAAGAAGGACGAGCTGATCAGGATCATCGGCGAGTATGACGGTCTCGCCGTGCGTTCTGCGTGCAAGCCGGACAAGGATGTGATCGCGGCGGGAACGAAGCTGAAAGTGATCGGGCGCGCCGGCATTGGCGTCGACAATGTCGATGTGAAGGCGGCGACGGCCAAGGGCGTCATCGTGATGAACACGCCGTTCGGTAACGCCATCACGACGGCGGAACACGCCATCGCGATGATGTTCGCGGCGGCGCGGCAGATTCCGTCGGCGAGCCAGCGGACGATAGCCGGCGAGTGGCCGAAGAAGGATTACATCGGCATCGAGCTCTACGCCAAGACGCTGGGCCTGATCGGCGCGGGCAATATCGGATCGATCGTGGCTGATCGGGCGCTCGGCCTGAAGATGAAGGTGGTGGCCTACGATCCGTTCCTCACGGCGGACCGCGCGACGGCGCTGGGCGTGGAAAAAGTGGAGCTGGACGAGCTGCTGGCGCGCGCCGACGTCATCACGCTGCACACGCCGCTGACCGAGCAGACGAAGAATATTCTCTCGGCGGAGAACCTCGCCAAGACACGCAAGGGCGTGATCCTGATCAACTGCGCGCGGGGCGGGCTGGCCGACGAGGCGGCGGTGCGTGCAGGACTCGACAGTGGCCATATCGGCGCGGCCGCGTTCGATGTGTTTCTTGAGGAGCCGGCCAAGACCAACGTATTGTTCGGCGCGCCGAACTTTGTGGCGACGCCGCACCTTGGCGCATCCACCGTGGAGGCGCAGGACAATGTGGCCTTCCAGGTCGCCGAGCAGATGGCGGACTACCTGCTGACAGGCGCTGTCACCAACGCGCTCAACACGCCGTCGGTCACGGCGGAAGAGGCGCCGAAGCTGAAGCCGTTCGTCGCGCTGGCCGAGAAGCTGGGGCAGTTCGCGGGGCAGGTGGCCGATGGCGGGGTGTCGGAAGTCGAGATCGAGTATGAGGGCGCGGTTGCTTCGTTCAACCGCAAGCCGCTGACGTCTGCGGCGCTGGCGGGGATGCTGCGTCCGTTCCTGGCGGAAGTGAACATGGTGTCGGCGCCGGCCATCCTGCAGGAGCGCGGCGGCAGCTTGAAGGAATCGATCAACGAGGCGAGCCCTATCTATGACTCGCTGATCCGCATCAAGGTGAAGGTCGAGGGCAAGTGGCGCTCGGTCGGCGGCGCGATCGTGGGCGGCAAGCCGCGCATCGTCGAGGTGAAGGGCATGGCGCTGGAGGCGGATTTCCAGCCCTACATGCTGTTCGTCAACAACTCGGACAAGCCGGGCTTCATCGGCGCCATGGCGGGCCTGCTGGGCGAGGCCAAGGTCAACATCGCAACGTTCAACCTCGGCCGTGAAGCAGCCGGCGGCGACGCCATCGCAATCGTCGGCGTCGATCAGGATGTACCGGCGAACACACTCACGGCGATCGAGAAGCTGCCGCAGGTGCGGTATGTGAAGGTGCTGAAGTTCTGAGTACTTCGTAAGTTTAGTGAAATTCGGCAACCTCGTACAAGACGACGCCGAGCGCCGCTTCGCACACCCGTTTGAACTCGGCCGTGGTGGCGGGCTCGGCGGTCTCGTTCGTGGGCAGTGATTTGCCGCAGTCGACAACGATGGCAAAGCGATAGGTGATGCCGCCCATGATCGGCGGCAGGTCCTCGCCTGTAACTGCGCTACGAGTGCTTGCTGGCTTTTCTTGCGGTTTGAAGGCTTCGCCGCATCGGGGACACCCAAGGCGTACGCGAGATGAATAGAAGACATCCACGTCGCGGCTGTCAGGCCAGTATTCGAGTTGTTCTCCACATCGACACACTGTGTCGATCGGATCGACAGTTTCACTTCCTGTCGTGACGAAGTCGTCGGAGAAGCGGAGTTCCAAATCATAGTAACTGCCTTCATCGCCATCGACGAACGGCGACACGAGAGGATGTTGCAAGCCTTCGCGGAGATGGTCCCGTCCTTCGAAGTACGCGAGAACCTCGCCCGCTTCAGTCGCCGCCAAGTTGGCATCCTCAATGGGCTTGTCGTCCGCCCTGCGCTGGGTGATCCGATGAATGAGATCGCCACGAACGAAGTGATCGCGCCTGAGCCAAGCGATGAGTCTGGCGACGGCAATCCCGTCCGGACGGAAGGTGTTGTCGCGCGGTATCAGGAACATCCTCAACTCGATTCCCATGCCCTGTCTCCCCATGGATCGCTCACCGAAACCTTTCGCCGGTGAGGCCTGCTGTCAACTGGATGGCTCCCTTGTCACGACAAACGGGGTTTGCCGCTCCTTCTGGAGCGGCTACCCTCCGCCTCATGAACCGCCGCACCTTCATTGCTGCACTCGCTGCATCCTCCGCGAGCCCTGCATTCGCGCAGGCCGCGCCATCGCCCGCCGCGCCGTTGATCTACTATGCAGGCCAAGCCGGCCGCCTCACCAGCGACCGGTCCAGTCAGGGCGGCAATCCATTCGCGAGCGCACTGTGCGAGGTGATTGGCGAGCGACCCTTGTCGATCGAGAAATTCACCAAACGCATGGCGGAGGCCAACCAGATCCATTCGCGCGGCTGGCAGATGATGGACTATCCGCGCGTCCTGCCTGATCCGAAGCGCCGGCTGGACAAGGGCGAGACGCGTCTCGCGCTGGTGCTGGTCAATGCCGACTACTCGAAGTCTGACGCCTATTCGCTGCCGGGCGCGGCGCATGATGCGAAGCGCGTCCCCGAGGCGCTGATCGCTGCGGGCTATCAGACCATGCTGGTGCTGGATGCGAGCGCGGACGAGGCGCGCGGGGCGCTGGCGGAATTTGCGGCTGCGTCCGAAGCGGCCGACAATGCGATCATCTACATTGGCGGCCATGGCGCGCAGTATCGCAGAGACGTCTACTGGATGATGGGGGATTTTCCCGCGCAGGATGCGAAGTGGTTGCCGACGCATGCGATTCCGGTGGGCGAGATTGCGAGATCAGGACGGGCGCGGGCGCTCAATCTGGTGCTCTACGCAAGCTGCAGGGATGACCCTTTCAGATGACGCCAGACGAATCACAAACCTTCGCCCGCGAATGGGTGAAGGCGTGGAACGACCATGATCTCGAAGCCATCCTCGCCCACTATGCGGACGATGTGGTGTTCCATTCGCCGCGCATCCGGATGGTCACGGGCAGGGATGTCGATGTGCTGACGGGAAAGGCCGCGCTGCGGGACTATTGGGGCAAGGCCCTCGATCTCGCGCGCGACCTCTATTTCGAAGTGGAACAGGTCTTCGCCGGGTCCGACGCCCTGACCATCCTCTACACCAACCACCGCCAGCAGCAGGTCACCGAGACTTTCATTCTGGACGCGGATGGAAAAGTGGTCAGGTCGGTCGCGGCCTACGCGTGACCCACGACAGTCGTGGTTTCGGCCGGGGCGTTCGCGCGCATCTTCGAGGCGTAGATCGCCGACTCCATCGCAATGGTGAGGCACTGCGCCGGCGTCATCATGCGCGAGGAAGTGAGCAGCATGTTGGCGGCGGCCTGGGCCGTAATGGCGACCCATGATTTCCGGTTGGCGATGCCCGCCTGCGCGGTTATTGCGGGGCTGATCTCACCCGCGAGGGCGGCGAAGGCGACAGGGCCGGCCAGTTTCAGCAGGTCGCGCGTGGACGCCACAGGCTGGAGCTTTTCCTCGACGGAGGGTCGGCCTTCCTTCGGCGTGTTGAAACTGTCGCTGACATGCCGGAACATGGCCGGCACGTTGGGCAGGTCCTTGCGGTCCAGGCCCTTCGACAGCGCGGCCGAGACCATCATGTTCCACACGCGAGAGCGGGCGAGCACCGGATCGTTGACGCTGTAGAGCATTTGGTTGAGCGCATCGCCATAAAGGAAGATGCGTCCGTCGGCCTTGAGGGTGACCTCGGAGAGCTTCTTTTCCGCTGTGACCTTCTCCATCTTCTCGGCGTCGGCGAGAAGCGAGATCTGGGCTGCGACACCCGCGACGGCGCCGATGGCGGCCATCAGGGTCGGCGCATGCAGCTTGCCATCGAGCACGATGCGAGGCGGGAGGCTGCGGATCAGGTTGCCGAAGGCGTAGTTGCAGGCTGTCTCGTCCGCTTGCCCCGCCCACGGGAAGGGATTGCCCGTGTTGGCGTTCGGCGTTTGCTTTTCCAGCGTGTTTGTCCCGTTCATGTGCGTCTCTCCCAGAACCGTTCGGGTATCCCAAGCAACTATCGGACCGCGCGAAGATTAACCATCACGGTCTGCAGAAACCCGTTGACCCTCACGCCTCGTGAGGGGGCAGAAGGGCGTCATGAAGGACCTGACCGTCAAGCAAGTCGCTGCGATCTCGGGCGTAACGGTGCGCGCGCTGCACCATTATGACGAGATCGGGCTGCTTGCCCCGGCCCACATCGGGGCGAATGGCTACCGGTACTATGGCCGGGCCGAACTGCTCCGGCTCCAGCGGATACTTTTTCATCGCGAGCTGGGCGTGCCTCTGAGTGAGATCGCGGCGCATCTGGATCTTGAGGGCGAGGACCAGGTCGGCGTTCTGATGCGCCATCGCGAAAAGCTGGAAGCGGAGCAGGAACGCTACCGCGTCCTCATTGAAACCATTGACCGCACGGTCGCTGCCATGAAGGGCGAGGCACATATGTCGAATGCTGATCTGTACAAGGGGTTCTCGGCCGAGAAGCAGGCTGAATACGAGGTCTGGCTGGTGGAGCGCCATGGCAATCCGATGAAGGACGACATCGCGCGCTCACGCAAGGCGCGGACGAGTATGTCCGAGGCCGAACAGAAGGCGGTGATGGAGGAGTTGAGGGACATCGAGACCGCGCTGGCCGAGGGCATGAAGCGCGACGTCGCGCCGGACTCCGGTCTGGCGGATAGCTTGATCCAGCGGCATCGCGCTTGGGTGGCGGCTGCGTGGGGCAAACCGTGCGCGCCGCAGGCGTATGCGGGACTCGCCGATCTCTATCTCTCGCACCCGGACTTCGTGAAGCGCTATGAGACGATCGCGCCCGGATTTGCGGTGTGGCTGACCGATGCGATGAAGGCGCATGCGGCGAGGGAGGGGTGAGGCTAGCGCGTGGCGCGGCGGGTTTGGCTTGTTGAACGGCGCGAGGGCTTCGCTTTCTTCGCGACTGCTTTCTTCCGCGCCGGCGCCACGGGCTTCGCCTTGAGCGCGGAGGAGACTGGCCAGCGGCCGGTTTCCTCTTCCCAGTGCGACCGGCAGAGCGAGACATACATCGACTTCTCGATGCCGACCTGATCGCCGCTGGTGAGCGCCCGGCCGTCGGCTGTACGGCGGACAACCATGGTGGCCTTGCGGCCGCAATGGCAGATAGTGCGGATCTCGCGGAGATTGTCGGCGATGGCGAGGAGTTCGGCGGAGCCGGGGAAGAGTTCGCCGCGGAAATCGGTGCGCAGGCCATAGCAGAGCACCGGGATGCCGAGACGGTCGGCGACGCGCGCCAGCTGCCAGACCTGAGGCTTGGTCAGGAACTGAGCTTCATCGACAAAGACGCAGGCGATCTTCTTCCTGCGATGCTCGCGGTTGATCCAGGCGTGCAGATCGTCGGCCTGGCCATAGAGAAGCGAGGTGGCGCTGATGCCGATGCGCGAGGTGATCCGGCCTTCTTCGGCTTGGGCGTAAAGGGCCGACGTGAACAGCAGCGAACGCATGCCGCGCTCTTCGTAGTTGTAGGACGCCTGCAGCAGCACGGTGGACTTGCCGGCGTTCATGGCGGCGTAGGAAAAATACAGCTTCGACATGGTCGTCCTTCCCGCAGGTCTCCGCGTTACTGCGGCAGGCCTGCGGCGACGAATTTCGAGAGGTCGTCGAGCTGGTCGGCGGAGAGGGCAGCGCCCATGGGCGGCATCTTCTCGCCGGGGCTGACGACGCCCTTCACGATCTTTTCCTTGATGGCGTCGTAGTCGAGGCCAGCGGTGAGGGCGACGCCCATCTGCGTGCCCTGGCCGGTGGGACCGTGGCACATCGCGCAGGAACCGGCGCCGGCATAGACGGCGCGTCCGTTGGCGACTTCTTCGGCCGACGGGCCGGTTGAGGGGGCGGGGATGGCTGGCGCCGGCGCGGCGGCTGGCGCTGCTGCATCGACAGGGGCGGTCGAGAGGCTATCGGTGGTGTTCTCGGCGGCCGGGCCGCTGGGAGCGATGGGGTCTTCCGCGATCGGCGCCGGAGGCGGCGTGGCAGGCGCCGGCTCTTCAGAGGCAGGCGTGCACGCCGCGAGCAGGGCGAGTGTGGAGATCGTCAGGAATGCATTACGGAAATTCACGTTGGTCCCCTCGAGCGCGCTGGTCTGAATCACGATGGCATAGCTGGATAGCCGGGCTCTGTCTGTATCCCGAATGAATTGATCGCAAGTCCTGTCATCGTGTAGCCGCCGACCGTGAAGACAATCTCGATCCGCTCCTTCATGCCGAAATGTGCGGCAAGTTCGCTCCATGTTGCATCGGAGATGAACGCTTCGCGGCGGAGTTCGTCGGCGGCCGTCAGCACGGCGCGCTGTCTGGCTGTCCAGCCAGGCGCGGAGGGGCCCGTGGCGATGGCGGCGATCTGTGCATCGGCAAGGCCTGCGGCTTTTGCCGCTTCGACATGGTGCGCCCATTCGTAGTTGGTGCGGATGTTCCAGGCGGTCCGCAGGATCAGGAGTTCGCGGGTTTCCGGATCGAGCAGTGAATCGCGCTGGAGGTAGGAGCCGAAGCGGACGCGCGGGCCATAGAGGCGCGGGTTGGCGAGCATGGTCTTGTAGAGATTGAAGAGCGACCCGTCGGGGCGGATCTGCGGCGCGGCGAGGACGCGCTGTTCCGGCGTCCATTGCGCGGACTCGACAGGGGCGATGCGTGGACGGGAGAGACGCTGGGCGGTGGGGCGCGTTGCGAGCGGCGGCGCGGTTATGCCGGTGGGCATATGGTCGACGGCTTCGGGCTCGACCTGGATGCCGAGCGTGTTGAGGGCCATCGAGACGAGCTGGTATTGCGCGGCGGTGAAGAGCAGCTCCATGACCTGCGCGTCGGTGTAGACCTTGCGGAGTTCCGTCCACGTCGCATCGGAGATGATGGCGTCGTAGCGCAGCTCGTCGGCCATCTTCAGGACGGCGCGGTCGATGTCTGACCAGGCGGGGCTGTCGGGCGTGGCGGCGATGGCGCGGACTTCGGCTTCGCTTATTCCAGCTGACGCTTTGGCGATGCGCGCGTGCTGCGACCATTCATAGGGCGACTGGCAGAGCCAGCCCATGCGGAGCATTGCAAGCTCGCGATGGCGCGGCGAGATGGACTGGTTGTTCAGCAGGACCTGGCCCAGGGGCGACCACCGGTTGTAGAGGTCAACATGGTGAGCGAGCGTGCGGTAGATGTTGAGGCCGGAGCGGCTTGCAAGCATCTCGCGCTGGGCCTCGGTGAGGTTGGTCTCGTCCACAACGGCGAGGCGCGGCTCGGCGAGTCGCGGGGAGAAGGTTGTTGGCGTCGTGGTGCAGGCGGCCGCAGCGAGTGCCGCGGCGATCGCGATCAGGCGCAATGTTTCTCTCCCCGGACCTTGTGCTCTCTGGGGGTCAGATTGGCATGGGGCGGGGGCGTTCGCCAGCGGTGGCGGGGAACAGGTGCACGCCCTGGCGGTTGGCGCGGGTGATGAGTTCGGCGAGGGTGATCTGGCCGAAGGCGCCTTTCCAGCCCTTGCCGTGAAATGCGCTCACGGGCGTTGCGGCGCGCAGGTCGCTGAGCGGCGTCACGTCCTCGACCAGAAGCAGGCGCGGGCCGGGCTCGTGGCAGGCGAGCACGAGGGACGAGAGCGCCATCGGATCGAAGGCGGCGACAAGGATGGTCTCCCCGCGCCATTCGTGCAGCAAAGCGGCGAGGCCATGGCTCTCGGCGAGGGATCGGGTGTCGTGGAAGAAGACCGGCTCCGACATCAGCGGGTTGAGGCCGGTGGCGGCGCCGGTGTTGCGCGTGCGGATCAGCGGCTGGTGCGTGCGGCGGCGCGTGTGTGCAATCGTCCAGCCGAGGCGGCGCCCAAGCGTGAGAAGCTGGCGCGCCGCGCTGTTCGCTTTCGGGTCGGGCGCGCGATCAGGGACGGCGTCAGCCTGCAGATCGACGCAGACAAGGCGGCAGGGGGACACGTCCATGGGGAGACCCTGGAGTTGGAAGGCTGCGAGGGAGAAAAGCTGGTCTAGGCGACCGCGGGTCTCGCGGCCGAGCGGTCGAGGACACTCTCCTCATCCCACTCACCCTCGGGCCGCATCACCATGTAGGGATCGCTATCCATCGTGACGGCGTCGTTGCGGGCGGCCAGTTCGCGATAGCATTCGACGTAGTCGTAGTCCGAGAAGCGGAAGCCTTCCCGGCCTTCGCGCGGGTGGAAGCCGAGCTGCTTCCAGAACGGCACGAGCCGCTTCTGGATGTAGCCGAGCACGTTGCGGTAGCCCTTGCGGCCGATCATGTCGACGGCGGTCTCGATCAACAGCTTGACCAGCGCGCCGCCGCGCACGTGTTTCATCACGCACACGCGTTCGATCTTGGCGAACGAGGCGAACCAGCGGATGCGCAGCGTCGCGACCGGCTCGTTGCGGAGGTAGGCGATGAGGTGCGTCGCAGAGAGGTCGTTGTTGTCGAACTCCTCGTCATAGGGGCAGTCCTGCTCCGCAAGGAACACGGACGCGCGGATCGCGACGACCTTCATGAAGTCGTTGAGATTGCGCACCATCTCGATGCGCAGGTCGTTGTTGGCGTGGTTTGCCTGGACCGACATCATGCCGCCATCTCCATGACCGAGGCGCAACGCCAGAACAGGTGGGGTGTATTGTCGAACGGGAAGAAGCCGAGATGGCGCATGATGCGCGCGCCGGATTCGGTGGCGTCACGGCCGAAGAAGGGCAGGTCGGGGAAGTAACGGTCGATCAGCGTGCGCAGGCCAAGCACCAGCGCGCCGCGGCTGACCTGGTCCGTGCCCGCATAGCACCAGCAGTAGAAGCCGGCGATCGGCTCGCCCATGCGGGCAACCCATTTCTGGTCGATGTGGGCGGCGTCGAACGTATTGTCGACAAGAGCTGCGACGCCTGCCGCAGTGAGCGCGAGCGGCGCAAGGAAGCCTGTGATTTCACCCCGGCGGCGGATCACCCAGATCGATGCGTCGGTCAGCGCATCGACGCGCTTGATCTCGTCGAGCGAGGCAAGGCCCGCCCCGAGTTCCTGCGTTGCGAGCGCGTGGACGTCGGCGAAATCCTGATCGCTCGCCGCATGCTCAAGACGCACCGCGGCCATCATCGCCTCGGACGCGCCGCGCATGTATTGCGCGTGCAGGCGTTCACCGCCGAGCGACCGCAAAAGCGCTGTTGCGCTGTCCCCCATCAACGTCACCCTCAACACCCCCGACCTTTGGCCGTTAATCACTTGCTAACCATTCAACACAAACTGGAGAGTTGCGCCATTGCGTTTCAGGCAGAGCGGGTATGACGGGCAAAGACCTCAACGAACGCCCGACCCGCGAGCTGGTCGATTGGTCGGACTTGCGTACATTCTATGCGGTGGCGACGGCGGGTTCCATGAACGCCGCCGCCGAACTCATGGGCGTGACGCAATCGGCGATCTCGAAACGGCTCGGCCAGCTTGAGCAACGCCTCGGCGCACGACTGCTGGAGAGGTCGCCGACAGGCATTCAGCTAACAGAGGCAGGCGCAGAAGCGCTCGATCATGTGACGACCATGATGCGCGCAAGTCAGTCTCTGGAGAACACGCTGCGTGGTCTTGAGACGAAGACACAGGGTGAAGTGAAGATCTGGGCGAATGACGGCATTCTTGCCTTCTGCATTGCCCCGAATGTTTCGTCTTTCCTTGCCGAGAACCCGGGCGTGCGTCTGACCATGACATCGGACCGCTATCTGCCGAAGCAGGGCCAGGGCTTTGCTGACGTGGTGATCAGCTTCGACCAGCCGGTGCAGGGCGATGTGGTATCATTCCCGATTGCAACGCTGCATTACTGTGCGTTCGCCTCCCGGGACTATGTCGCGACCTATGGCGTACCGGCCGGTCCGCTCGATATTGGCGCACACCGTGTCCTGAATCACACGCTCTACAGCGAGAATCCGGGCTGGAAGGACAAGACGGCGCAGATCGCAGCGCTGGTCGAGCCATCCTTGCTGACCGATTGCAGCGCATCGCTGCTGCAGGCGACGGCGTCGGGCGCCGGAATAGCGGTTATGCCGAGCTATGCCGCCCGGCTGGATTCACGGCTGGTCGCGCTCCCCATGCCCCCGCTGGCCTCGGTGAAAGTGTGGCTCGGCTTCCATGAGAGCGCGCGGCGGGCCCCCCGCGTGCGCAATGTCGTGACCTGGATGCGGCTGATGTTCGACCGGCGGAAGAACCCGTGGTTCCGCGAAGACTATGTGCCGCCAAGCCTGTTCGACAACGCCCCGGCCATCGCCTGGCCGGACGAGCGCGCGGCGTAGCCTCCGGCCACGATCACCTCGTCCTTGACCCCCATGGCCTCGCGCACAGGACGGAAGCTCTTTCGGTGAACCGGGCACGGGCCAAGGCGCCTCAGCGCCTCAAGATGCGCGGCGACGCCGTAACCCTTGTGCTGCGAGAAGCCATAGCCGGGATATCGCGCGCAGAGGTCCACCATCATGGCGTCGCGTGCTGTCTTGGCGAGGATGGAGGCGGCGGAGATGGCGGCCTCCAGCGCGTCGCCGCCGACGATGCAGGTGATCTTGCAGGGGATGGGCGGTGGGTCGTTGCCGTCGACGAGCACATGCGTGGGCGCGACGCCCAGCTGGTCGAAGGCGCGGCGCATGGCGAGGAAGTTGGCCTGCCGGATGTTGACGGCGTCGATCTCCTCGACCGTTGCGACGCCGATGCCCCAGGCGATGGCGCGCTCCCGGATGCGGATGGCGAGAATATCGCGGCGCTCTTCGGTGAGCTGCTTGGAGTCGTTCAGCCCGTTGATGCGGCGCTTGCGGTCGAGAATCACGGCAGCCGCGACAACGGGGCCGGCGAGGGGGCCTCGTCCGGCTTCGTCGATCCCGCAGATTATCTCAACAACGTCCATGCTCGTCCCAAGCTCGTATCTGGGCTTCGGACGGGTTAGACATGAGTCCGAAGCCTCACCGCAACCCCACGGACAAGCCATGGCCGCAACTTCCACAGCCGACGTCATCCGCATCCACAGCCATGGCGGCGCGGACCAGATGAAGTTCGAAACGATCGACCTGCCCCCGCCGGATGCAGGGCAGGTGCAGCTGCGGCAGACCGCCATCGGGCTCAACTTCATCGACGTCTACACGCGGACGGGGCTCTACCCCGGCCCGACGCCGGCCGTGCTGGGCGTCGAGGCGGCGGGTGTGATCGAGGCGCTGGGCGATGGCGTTCAGGGTCTGAAGGTGGGCGATCGTGTGGTCTACAACGGCTTGCCCGGATCATATGCGTCGCGCCGGAATGCGCCGGCGGACAAGATGGTGCTCATTCCTGACGCTGTGAGCGACGAGGACGCGGCGGCGGTGTTCCTGAAGGGACTGACGGTCTGGATGCTCACCTTCGAGATCCGCCGCATCCAGCCCGGCGAGACAATTCTGGTGTGGGCGGCGGCGGGCGGTGTCGGCTCGATCCTGGTGCCATGGGCAAACGCGCAGGGCGCCCGCGTGATCGGCGTGGTGTCGACGCCCGAGAAGGCCGAGCTCGCGAAAGAATACGGTTGCTGGGAGACGATCCTTTCGAGCGAGGATGTCGCCGCGCGCGTGAAGCAACTGAATGGCGGCAAGGGCGTGCCGGTTGTCTATGACAGCGTCGGCAAGACATCTGCCGAGGCGAGCCTGAAGTCGCTGGCGCCGCGTGGCTGGTTCATCACTTATGGCAATGCGTCGGGACCGGCGGACCCCATCGCACCCGCCCGGCTCAACCAGGGCGGCTCGCTGATCATGACGCGGCCGGGCCTGTTTCATTTCACGCACCATCGCGCCGACCTTGAACGCGGCGCTGCTGCGTTGTGGGGCGCGATGCGTTCGGGCGCGGTGAAGGCGGATGTGCGGCAGCGGTTCGCGCTGAAAGATGCAGCCGACGCGCACCGCGCGCTCGAAGGCCGCAAGACCATCGGCGCCACCATCCTGAAACCCTCGAACTAAAGAAGCGGGGCCAAGACGTGGAGCACCCTTTCCAGCGATGGATCGATCTTGCGCGGCCGCGCGCGCAGCTGTGGCGGACGGCGCTGGGGGCCGTGCTGGTCGTCGCAGCCTGGGCGGCGTGGACGTACATGGTTGGTTATTTGGCCATCGCGCTGAACCTGACCACGCTGGACGCGCTCAGCGTGGCAATGGGCGAGGGCGAAGCGCCGGTAGGCTATTTCGACGTCGCGGTCGGGATGGCCGTCCTGCTGGCGACGTTCTGGGGGCTGTGGATCGGCGTGTGGATCGCGACGAAAGCGGTGCACAGGCGCGGACTCTCGACAGTCTTCTCCCATAACGGGCGGCTGCAGGGGGATCAGTTCATAGTCGGCATGGTGCTGGCCGCGGGGTATCTGGCGATCAGCCTCGGCGCCACCTGGCTTTCCGGCGCGCCGCCTGTTCGGTCGAGCCTGGAGCTGGATCAGTGGCTGCTGGCGTTGACCCCGCTCTTGCTGCTGCTGCTGTTCCAGACGGCCGGCGAGGAGCTTTTCTTCAGAGGATATCTGACGCAGCAGATCGCGGCGCGACTGCCCAACCCAATCGCATGGGGTTTTGTGCCGTCGCTTGCCTTCGGTTTGGGGCATATCGGGAATGGCATGGGGGATGCGCAGTTCGCGGTCTACTATGTTGTCGCCGCGACGCTGCTGGGTCTGGTGATGACGGCGCTGGTCTGGCGCACGGGCGGGCTGGCGGCGGCGATGGGCTTTCACCTGATGAACAATATCGGCGCGATGCTGCTGGTCGGGATCACGGGCATGTCGCCGCCGATCTCGCTGTTCGTTATGGACTACAGCACCATGATGGGATCGGCGCCGATCGATGTGCTGGTGCTGGGCCTGTTGCTGGCGTTCGTGCTGTCGCCTTTCGCGCCGCTGCCGAAGGGTCAGCCACTGCGCAGGAAGTAGACGCGCGCCGCGCCGTAGGTGCGCTCGTCGAGGATGCTCCAGCCCGGGGCCTCAAGCGCTGGTTCATCCGACCCGACCTCCGCGACGACAAGCGCATCGGGCGACAGCCATTGCCCGCTCACCAGTTGTTCGAGCGCGAGAGGCACGAAGCCCTGCGCATAGGGCGGGTCCATGAAGGCGAGGTCGAATGGAGCGCCGAGGCCCGCGGGCTTGAGGCCAAGGTCGGTGGCCGAGCGACGGTGGATGCGCGTGTTGCCGAACAGCTGGAACGCTTCGACATTGTCGCGGATGCAGCCGCGTGCGGCGGCCTCCGTCTCGACAAAGAGGCAGAACGCTGCGCCGCGCGAGATCGCCTCGAAGCCCAGCGCGCCAGAGCCGGCGAAGGCGTCGATCACGCGCGCGCCTTCGAGGCCCGGCGCCCAGGCCGCATGGGCGAGTACGTTGAACAGGGACTCGCGCGCCCTGTCGGACGTGGGGCGCGTGCTGCGTCCCTCCGGCGTGCGGATGGCGCGACCCTTCAGCGTGCCAGCGATGATGCGCATCGGGGCAGCGTCTAGCATCCCTCTTGCGAAATGCCATGGGGCGCGAAATGCTATGAGGCGACATGGACGAGACGTTCGACCTTGAGATGATGCGCCGCGCGATGGCGCAGGCGCAGGCCGCGGCTGACGCTGGCGAGGCGCCGATCGGCGCTGTGCTGGTCGATCCGGCGACCGGCGCGGTGGTGGCCGAGGCGCACAACCAGCCGATCTCCCTGCGCGACCCCACGGCGCATGCGGAAGTGCTCGCCATGCGCGCGGCGGCGCAGGCTCTGGACAATTATCGTCTCACCGGACTGACGCTCTACGCGACGCTGGAGCCGTGCGCGATGTGTGCAGGCGCGATCAGCCATGCCCGGATCGGGCGGGTGGTCTATGGCGCGGCGGACGAGAAGGGCGGCGCCGTGGCGCACGGGCCCCGCTTCTTCGATCAACCGACCTGCCATTCTCGCCCCGCGGTGACGGCCGGGGTGATGGCGGAGGAATCGTCGGCGCTGCTGAAGGCGTTCTTCAAGTCGCGGCGATAGGTCGGGTTCCATGGCGGCCAGGGCAGATGCGTCGCCGCGCCGCAATGCCGGACGTGATCTTCTGCCAAAAAAAGGTCCAGATTGGGGACGCACGCTCCAGCTTCCGGGGCGCGGCAGATATTCAGCGGCCGTGACCTCTGAAGTCGCCGCGCCCCGCTTGAAAACGCGCCAGCAGGCCCAAACTAGCTCTGGTGGCCTTGAGAATTCACCCGGCATATCCGGGCCGATACGGAGAAGCAGATGAATCGCGGTGTTGTCGTCGGCGCGGTTGGCGGACTGGTTGCGGGCGTAAGCCTCGGCGCGCTCGCGCTGGCCTCGCCATCCTTCGCGCTGTTTTCGCAGAGTGGGGCGTCGATCGTCGCCCCGGCGGCGGCCCAACTGGCGTTACCAGCCATGTCCCAGCAAGCCCGCTGGGGCGTGCTGCCGAACCTGGCGGACCTGGTCGAGGCAGCCTCGCCCTCCGTCGTGCAGATCGAGGTGCGCAGCCAGGCGCGGGCGCAGACGATGCGGCAGCTTGGCCCCAACCCCTTCGAGGGAACGCCGTTCGAGGACTTCTTCCAGAGGGCCCCGGGCGCCCCCGGCGTACCTGAAGGCGAGATGCCGGACCAGCGCGGCTCAGGCTCCGGCTTCTTCGTGGACGGCGGCTTCGTCGTCACCAACAATCACGTGGTCGAAGACGCCAGCAAGATGACCGTCCTCTTGAGCGACGGCCGCCGGTTCGACGCCGAACTGGTCGGTACCGATCCGAAGACTGACCTTGCCGTGCTCAAGATCGTGAACGGCAAGGAGCTGCCGCGCGCCCTGCCTTGGGGCGACAGCGGTGTCGCGCGGCCGGGTGACAGCGTGTTCGCCGTCGGCGCGCCGTTCGGGCTTTCCAACACCGTCACGGCGGGCATCGTCTCGGCGCGCGGGCGCAATCTCAATGGCCAATATGACGACTTCATCCAGGTCGATGCGCCGATCAACCGGGGCAATTCGGGCGGGCCATTGCTCGACTACACCGGCGCCGTCATCGGCGTGAACTCGCAGATTTTTTCGCCGAGCGGCGGAAACGTCGGTATCGGGTTCGCGATCCCGTCCGACCAGGCCAAGGGGATTGTGCAGCAGATCGTGCAGAATGGCTCGGTGCAGCGCGGTTGGCTGGGCGTGGCGATTGCGCCCGTGACGCCGGAGATCGCCTCGAGCCTGAGGCTTGCTTCGGCCAAGGGCGCGATGGTGAACCAGGTGACCGCGGACAGCCCGGCTTTGAAGGCCGGCGTGCGTGAGGGCGACGTGATCCTGTCGTTTGGCGACCGTCCGATCGCAAGCGTGCAGGATTTGACCCGCGCGGTGGCTGACACCAAGGCCGGCACGACGCGCGACCTCAGGATCATCCGCGATGGCCGCGAACAGACGCTCAAGGTCAACATCGCGGCGCTGAAAGACGAGGTCCAGCGTCCCCAGCTTGCCAGCAATGCGCCGAGTGCGGCCCGCAGCGGTGGGCTGGAGATGGCAGACCTCGGGCTGACGCTCGGCATCAACGGATCGGACGTGGTGGTCACGGCCGTCAAGGTCAACTCGCCGGCGGGCGAAGCCGGCATCCGCACCGGCGACAAGCTGGTGAAGGTGAATCAGGCCACGCCGGCTACGCCCGAAGCCGCCAGGAAGGCCGTCGACGACGCCAAGAAGGCCAATGGTCAGGCCGTGCTGCTGCAGCTTGAGCGGCAGGGCACGAAGTATTTCGTCGGCGTGCCGTTCGGCGGCTGATCTTCCCGACTTTGAAATCGGAAAGCCCGGGCCGCGCGCCCGGGTCTTTCTGTTTTTGGGTGGTATTCCCCGTGTTGCGGCAGCCCCCTCCGGCCCTTCGGGCCACCTCCCCCGCCTGCTTCGCAGTCGAGGGAGGACTTCCCCGTGTGGCGCGACGTCCTCCCTCGGCGAAGCCGGGGGAGGTGGCCCGAAGGGCCGGAGGGGGCTGCCTGCAGCGAGGGAAATGGCGCCGAGTTTGGGGGAAAGTCGTTGTCACGATTTGGGGGAAACTCAGAAATCTTCCCTCGCAATCTCAACCACTTGCCTGAAAAATTTGGGGGAAACAGAGGCACAGGATCGGCGGGGGTAAATGGCGCCGTATAATCGCGCCCATGAAGCACGAACGCCGCATTCCCGCATGGCTGTTCCGCGACCTTCCCGCACTCGCGGGAATGTTCGCGTGCTTCTGGCTGTTCGTCATTCCGCTGATCACCGAAGGTTTTCGGCTCATCCGTGGCGGCAAACCCGACCAGCGTAAGGCCGACGCTCTCGCACAACCGCTCCTCGCCGCCGAAGCCACGCTTGCTTATGCACTGTGGCGCGAAGCCTACCGCCGCCTCGGCTACAATCCCCGCGACGTGAAGCTCGAACTCGCAGACCTCCCCCCAGACGCCAACGCCATGATCGCGCGCATCCGCTCCTACATCGACCAGGTGCAGAACCTGTCGCGCGCCGCGGCGCCCTACACCGCCCAACTGCGCCAGCGCTGGGGCGCAGCGTCTGCGCGTGCCGCCCATGCTTCGACGGACGCGCTGCGCGCTGCTCAGCATGTGCTGGTGGGTGTCGCCGCCTCCTCATCTCGCACGTCTCAAGTAGCGCTCATGCTGAGCAGCGACCGCAGGGAGCGTCCGTC
>JANOKS010000157.1:0-17962 GCA_031419455.1 Alphaproteobacteria bacterium | reverse complement strand
GCCTTGCAGCAGGCATCGACAATGTCCTCGTAGGTTTCGAAGACGGTGTTGGCGAGCATGTTCTTGCGCAGGTACTCCCAGATGTTTTCGGCCGAGTTGAGTTCGGGCGAATAGGGCGGCAGGCGGATCAGCGTAAGGTTGTCGGGAAGCTTGAGAGCGCCAGCGCCGTGATACCCGGCGCCGTCAATCAGGACGGCGGCGTGGGCGCCGATCGCCACGGCCTTGCTGATTTCGGCGAGGTGCAGGTTGAAGGCGCTGCTATCGGAGTGCGGCAGCACCAGAGCCGCGCTCGTTCCGCGCGCCGGACAGGCGGCGCCGAAAATATAGGCCCAGTCGTAGCGCCGGTCGCGGGGAGCGCGTGGCCTTGTTCCCTTCCGGGCCCAGATCCGGGTCAGCGTGCCCTGCTGGCCGACGCGAGCTTCGTCTTGGACCCAGATTTCAAGCGGCTTGCCGTGCGCGCTCGCCGGTAGGCTCTTGACGACCGTCTCGGCGAACTTTTTTTAAAGTCCTCCTGGACCTCGGGATCGGACTTGGGATGTTGCGGCCGCACCGACAGACGCACATAGCCCAGCCCCGCCAACAGCTTGCCGACCGTGCGCTCGTGCATCGTGACGCCGAACAACTCCTCGATCTTCCTCTTGAGGTCGATGCGCCGCCAGCGCACGATGCCGTCCTTGTCCGGATCAGGCCCGGCCTCAACGAGGCTAGCAATCTTTGCCTTCTGCTCCGCGTCGAGCCGGGGTGTCCGACCCGCCGATTTCCGGTTGGACAGTCCCTCGACGCCTTCGGAGTTGTAACGGTGCACCCAGTCCCGGAGGGTCTGCCGGTCCATGCCGCATGCCTCAGCCGCACGTGTGCGGTCGGATCCCTCCAGAACCAGCGCAATCGCCAGAAGCCGCCGGGCAGCCCGGGCATCCTTCAGCCGCGCCGCCCGACGCCGAAGCTCTACCGCCGACATCCCCAAACGCGTGATCGCAATCGACATGCTCTGTCCTCCCGACTGGCCGTCGAAATGAATCAGCGTTCGATCCCTCCAGGAACCCCAAATCGAGTCAGATGCTCAGCCCGTTGGTATGACATCCCACCTGCGGAACCGCCCCCCTCACCCTACCCTCTCCCCACAAGAGGGCGAGGGGTGAGCAACATGACCCCCGGTGCGAGTATTGAGATAGGGAGTGTCGAGTGCGCCTCAACCCGCCTGCGCGCGGCGATGTAGCGCCTTGTCGGCGTACATGGCCTCGTCGGCGCGGGCGAGGGCTTTCTCGGCCGTGTCGCCGATGCCGATGTGGGTGATGCCGTAGGCGGCGGAGATATACAGGGGTATGCCGTTGAACAGCACCTTTTCGGTGCACAGTGTGGCGGCCAGCGCTTCGGCTTTGGCGGCTGCCGCTTCGGGGTCGGTGTGGGTGAGGATCACCGCGAACTCGTCGCCGCCGATGCGGCCGACGACGTCGGTCTCGCGTGTCTGGCGGATCAGGATTTCGCCGATGGCGCGGATCACGGCGTCGCCCGCCGGGTGGCCGTGGGCGTCGTTGATCGCCTTGAAGTTGTTGAGGTCGAAATAGATCAGGCTCGCCTGCACTTCGTGACGCTTCACCATGGCGAGAATGCGCTGGGCCTCGCGCACGAATGCCCGACGATTGTAGATCGGCGCCAGCGTGTCGTGGTCGGCGGAAGCTTCGGCTTCGGCGAGCGAAAGCTTGAGCTGCTCGACATCGAGACGCAGCCCGTCGATCTCGGAAATCATCACGTTGAACGCGGTGCGGACCTGCGGCGTCAGGTGGATTTCGGGCACGCCGAAAATCTCCGCCACGCGCTGGGCCGGATCGACCAGCTGCTCAGGCGGGGCGGCTTCCACGCGGCGGGGGCGCGGGGCGAAGATCGAGAAAAGCTTCATCGGGTGGACAGGGTCTCCAGCCTGAAAGTCTCTCAAGCTTGTTAGCACGGGATTAACCGAAGCTTTCCGCGCCGTTGCGGAATTGTGGCGAAGACATGTAGAACCCGGCTTTCCGGGCCGGAGAGCCTCATGACCACGCCTGCAAGACAACCGCTCGTTGGCGTCATCATGGGCAGCCGGTCAGACTGGCCGACGCTTTCAAAAGCCGCCGAAATCCTCGCAGAACTTGGCGTTCCGTATGAGACGAAGGTGGTGTCCGCCCACCGGACGCCTGACCGGCTGGTCGAATATGCGAAGTCCGCCCGGGACCGCGGGCTGCGAATCATCATCGCCGGCGCCGGGGGAGCGGCCCACCTGCCCGGGATGGTTGCGGCGATGACCTCCCTGCCCGTGCTGGGTGTGCCGGTAAAATCGAGCGCGCTGTCGGGTCTCGATAGTCTCTTGTCCATTGTGCAGATGCCGAAGGGCGTTCCGGTCGGCACGCTGGCGATCGGCGAGGCGGGGGCGGCGAATGCCGGAATTCTCGCGGCGTCGATGCTCGCCAATACGGATGAGGCGCTGCTCAAGCGGCTCGATGCATATCGCCAGGCGCAAACAGACGCCGTGGCGACGAGCGTGGAAGACGGCAAATGAGCAGTCGCGAACCCGTGGGTCCGATCGCCAGGCCGGGCGATGCGATCGGGATTCTCGGCGGCGGCCAGCTTGGCCGGATGCTGGCGATGGCGGCAGCCGGGATGGGGCTCGACGTCCATATCTTCACGCCTGAACAGGACAGCCCGGCATCGCGCGTTGCAGTCAGGACGTGGGTTGCAGCGTTCGACGATCAAGAGGCTTTGAAGGAATTCGCAGCCAGCATCGTGGCGGCGACGATCGAGTTCGAGAATGTGCCGGTTGCCGCGACCGACCTGATCGAGGCGGAAGGCAAACCTGTTCGTCCGAACGGACGCACGCTCGCGAAGGCGCAGGACCGGCTGGCGGAGAAGATGTTCTTTCGAGACATCGGCATCGAGCCGGCGCCGTTCGAGAGGATCGATGGACCGGAGGACATTGCGCCGGCGCTCGAAAGACTTGGCGGCAATGGCGTGCTGAAGTCGCGCTTCTCCGGCTATGACGGCAAGGGACAGGTACGGCTCAACGGCAGGGTCCCGAAGAATGCGTGGGCCGATGTCGGCGCCGGGCCGTCCATTCTCGAAGCGTGGATCGAGCATGACTGCGAGATCTCGGTTGTCGCCGCACGGTCTGCAAGCGGCGAGTTCGTGGCGTTCGATCCGCCGGAGAATGATCATTCGGGGGGGATACTTCGGCGCTCGACCTTCCCGGCTTCGGCGCCCAAGCCGGCGCTTGATGAGGCTGTGCGTATGACGCGGAAGCTGGCGGATGCGCTGGACTATGTCGGCGTGCTGGCGCTCGAACTGTTTCTCACAAAGGACGGCAAGCTGCTGGCGAACGAGTTCGCGCCGCGGGTTCATAACTCCGGGCACTGGACACAGGACGCCTGCCGGACGGGCCAGTTCGAGCAGCACATCCGCGCTGTGTGCGGCTGGCCGCTGGGCGACCCGGCGCGCTGGGCGGATGGCGAGATGATCAACCTGCTGGGCGAGGATGCCTCGGAGTGGGAGCGTTATCTTGTCGGCGGGGCGAAGCTGCATCTCTATGGCAAGCGCGCTGCGGCGGACGGGCGGAAGATGGGACATGTGGTGCGGCTCAGGCCGCGGGCATGAGTGCGCGATCCCTGCCACGGGGTGGCGGGTCGGGTCGCAGTTTTTTTGCCTGAGTCAGATCAGGCGTTTCCATGCGCGGTTCTCACAACCGCATCCCCCGCGTCCTTCGACAGGTTGAGGATGAGGGCGGGGTCCGGTCAGCGCGTGTGAGCGCGCTTGTGGCCCTGCTGGTGGATGTCTGCGCGGCGCGCAAGCCTGGATCCCGGCCTCCGCCGGGAACGCGGACCAAGAGGTCCGCTTCCATTCGTGATGCTGGCCACGCCAACGGTGTCATTCTGGGGCTTGACCCGAGAATCCTGGTTGATGGCTTCGCGGAGATCGATGTTGAGTCCCCTCGCTGACCCAGCAGAGATTCTCGGGGCGAGCCCGAGAATGACTCCGTGGGTGGAGTTGGTTCCTGACGTTGAATGCCGGACGTCGCCTGGGGCAGATCGTCGTGCGCAGTTTCCGTGTGCCAATCACGGCTTCTGCGTTTGAAGATCATCCCGAGCGTTGTCGCGACGCCTTGCACGAGGCTCACGCACAGCATCAGCACCGCATCGATCCAGCGATCGAGAGGCGGCGGGGTTCCGAGTCCGTTTGATGCGGTTCGTGCTCGTGTCATGGGTGCGATTATACGGCCGCCGGGAAAAGTGCTGGACAGAATATTTTATCCGATCTCTGTGTCCCCCGCTTTTTTGGCGTAGCGCGCTGAATTGTCTGGGAAGAGCGGGTTCCCCGTCCCCCAAAACTGCGCGGTTTATGGCGGCATTGCAGATTTCTGAGATGTGTTGCTTTGCCGAGAGACCCCCTCCGTCATGCGCGCAAGAGGCGCGCATGCCACCTCCCCCGATCGCGTGGCGATCGAGGGAGGAAAGCACCGTGCTTGCCTCTCTGAGCGCTACGGCGCCATGCAACGTTCGAGATGGGTGATCAGGGTGGGGGTCTGGGTTTTTGCGAGTTGCAGCGCCGTGGTGGCGACCTGCGTGATGGTGCGGGCGGTGTCCTGGCTTGAGCGGCCGCGGGCGGCGCCTTCGGTGGTGGCGCGGGCGGTGGCGGCGTTGAGTGCGCTGGTGAGGGCTGCAGCGTCGGCAAAACCTTTGAGTCCGCTGCCGGTGCGTGCGCGGTCAAGCGCATAGGAGAGATTGCCGGCGCAGGCGATGGCGACGCCGTAGCTTTCGGCCTTTGCAATGCGGGCGAGTGCGCTGTCGCCCGCATTGCTCTGCGGGTTGGACGGTTCGGGCGCCGGTTCGCGTGCGCGGACGGCGGCGGGTTGGGCTTTCCACTGAGCGAGGAGATCGCCTTCCCACTTCGCGATGAGCCCGCGCGCCTGGTCGAACGCATCGACGATGCCGCCGCCGCCGCGCAGAGCGTGGTTGAACAGCGCGTCGCCAAAATAGGTCCAGTCGCGGCTCGGTTCGCAGCCGAAGCTGGTCTTGTCGGCGGCGGCGGCGGTGAGCACCACCGTGTCGTCGTTCGAGAACGGCATGATGAAATAGCCCGAGAAGCAGGCCGACACGATCACCAGCTTCGATCTGATGTTCGCCTGTTGCAGCGAGTTGCGCAGATGGAGCGCGCGGATGGAGCCGCCGAGACGGCCCTTCTCCTGCATCGCGACCGCGCCATCCGGTCCGCCATGCGAAGTGAAGAAGACGATGACGAGATCTTCGTTGGGATCGGCGAGCTTGCCGATGCGGCCGAGGGCGGCGTTGAAATTGTTGGGCGTGGCGGCGGGATAGGTGCGGGCCGCGCCCGGCCCGCGGCCCGCGGAGAGGGTGATCGCGCGTTCGGCCGCATCATAGCGGCGGGCGAGGATGGCGGCGGCTTCCTTCGCTTCGTTCTCGAAGACGGGGTCGTCCCAGAAGGACGCGGTGAGGATGTAGGTGTCGACAATGCCCGGGCGCTGGGCTGGCAGCCTCGCGAGCGCCTCGCCCATGCGCATGGCGTCGTCGGCTGCCTGAGCAGGCGACATGGCGACTTCGATCGCGCCGAACTGGCCATTGAGCGGATCGCGCGGCGGCGCCTGCGCGTGCGCGTGCGCCGCGCCTAGCGCAGACAGCGCCGCCGCGAGTGTTAGCCCCTTCCACATACCGCTGACCCTGTAACCGACTTCAGAGCTCATGTTCTCGCGTGAGCGGCCCCAGCGCAAGCGGGCTGATTCAGCCGTTCTACTCGCCCGGCGCGGTGTAGGTGCGCAGGACGATGGACTGGCTGGCGGTGGCCATCAGCGTGCCGTCCTCCGCATAGAGGCGCATGTGGCCGTGGCCAAAACCGCGGGCGGCCGCCTGCGCCTGCACGTCGCAGAGCACCCAGTTCGTGGGGACGATCTTGCGGATGCGCAGGTTGTTGTCGAGGCTGTTGCCGCCACCGCCACGGCCAAGCGCGCCGCCGATGGCGCCGGGCACGAAGTCGGCGAAGATGGCGAGCGTGGCGGCGTCAATTGGCGCGGAAAGCTTCTGGCGAATCCAGAGGAGCGTGCGGCCGGTCTGCATCGCGGTCTCATGCCGCGTGGGCCCGGGGATGGCGCGCACGTCGAGCGATTGCCGCAGGCGGGCGCTGGGGTCTTGCGTGGGGCGTTGCGGCTCCTGCTCGCAACTGTCGGGGGGCGGCATGTCGGGCATGTCGCGCCAGTGCTGATCAGGATAGCCATCGCGATCGCCCAGCGCCGCCATGACGCTGAAGATGGTCTGGTCGCCGACGCGGCCGGTCACGCTGGCCTGCGTGACGGACTTGCCCTGCTGGGCTGTGGCGACATCGAGCGTAACCTCGGCGCCGAGGCGGGCGAAGGAGATGTATTGCGCCGTCGCCCAGACGAGACCGCGCTGGAAGGTCTGTTCGAGCGCGAGGACTGCGGCGCCGAGGCCCGCCCCGCCGAACAGGAAGACATGGCCGAGCGGACCGACGCAGAGCTCCTCGGTGACACGGAGGGTGAAGGTGGTGTCGCTGGTGCGCGCGATGGGGAGGAAGTGGGTCATCGTTTTCTTCTAAGGCATGATGGGATCGAACTGAAAGCGGCTCTCCGCGCTGGCAGCCCCCTCCGTCCGCTTCGCGTCCACCTCCCCCGCACTTTGTGCGAGGGAGGACTTCAAGCCACACGGCGAAGTCCTCCCTTGACTGCGAAGCAGGCGGGGGAGGTGGACGCGAAGCGGACGGAGGGGGCTGCCAGCCAGGCGAACGGATAGGCGTTCAGCGCTTTCCGCCGGGGATGGTTTTCAGGGTTGGCTTTTTCGGCGCGGGCTCGATGCTGGCAGAATCGTCATTGATGTCGCGGCCGCGCGCCTTCCACGCAGCTTTGGGTTTGAAGCTGGAGCGCGGCTTGGCGGATTTCGCGGAGGTCGTGCGTTGCTGGCTTGTGCGCGTGGGTTCGCTCTCGGCCACGGCGGCGGGCGTTGCTTCGGCGGGTTTCGTCTTGCGCGACTTCTTGTCGATGAGGCGCGTGATGTGGGCCTGTCTTGCCGACAGCGCTTCGTCGAGGCGGCCCTTGCCGGGGTCGCGGAAGGCGGAGCCGTAGGTTTCGAGGCGGGTGGTGACGCCCTCGACGAAGTCCTGCTCCCAGTCCGACAGGCCGGGGCCGCCCTCCTCCGTGGCGCGATCAGCGGCGCGGCGCAGCTTGCGCAGGGCCTTGCGGGTTTTGCGCTGATCGACTTCGCGCTTCATGGCGTGAGTAGGCAGTAGGGAATAGGCAGTAGGCAATAGGCCCGAAGCGCGGCGGGCCGACCCACTTCCTACTGCCTACTGCCCATTCCCTACTCCCTGCCGCGAAGCGGCTCAGATCTCGCCAAGCGCCAGCAGGTACGTGTCGAGAATCGCTTCGGCTTCCTCGCGTTCCTGGCGGTCCATCTTGCGCAGGCGGACCACGGCGCGCAGCGCCTTGGTGTCGTAGCCCATCGACTTGGCTTCCTGATAGACGTCCTTGATCTGGCCGCCGACCTCTTTCTTTTCTTCCTCAAGCTTCTCGATCTTCGCGACCGTCTGCCGGAGCTTGTCCTTCGCCGCCTGCGTGAGGGCGGCTGCTGCTGCGCCGTCGTCCATGTCGATCTCCCGGAAGCGATGTGAGCGTCACTTTACCGGGGCGGCGAAGCACATCCAACGACGCGGGCGTCGCAGGCGGCGATTCCCTGTGCATGGGCTGTGGGCATCTCGTTAACGGCTAGTCCGGCAGGTGCACCGTACCGCACTGATCTACCCGCTCTCTACCATAGTCTGCGGTTGGTGGGTCCGACTTGACCCAAACTGAAGAGATGTTCGTTCCAAGGAGCAGCATGATCGAACGCACAACAGCACCATTCAAATAGTCGCCGTCCCAGAAGGTCGATACAAAGCAACATGAATCGCGATTCTGCTTCAGCTTGGCGACGAGCATCGCCGAAGCGGTATCGTACTTGGGTACCCTGGCTTCGTAGGTTGATAGAACTGACTGGATCAACTCGTCATCGCTGAGCCAGCGCATTTGGGGGTAGCAGAAACGGCTGCTGGTCAAACCCAAATGAAGCAAAACCAACAATGCCGCTGCGAGGCCAAGCCGAGGCCACACTACAGCGCGCGGCCATTCACGACGCGGTCGAGGCGGCGTTTGCCCTGCACGGCGGCCTGCGCCATCGGGTGGATTTCGAGCGCCTTGTCGTAGGCCTTGAGCGCGGCTTCGGGGCTATCGATCGACTCGAAGATCATCGCCATGCCGATCCACGCGCCGAAATGGCGTGGCTCGTAGGTGATGGCGGATTCGAGATCGGCGATCGCCTCGTCATACTTGCCGTCGTTGAAGAACAGAACGGCGCGGCGGTTCCAGCCCTCGGCGTATTCCGGCAGGATCGCGATGGCCTTGTCGAAGGCGTCACGGGCGGCTTCGAGGTCGTCGTGTTCCTGGTATTCGAGGCCGCGCTCCATCAGCGTGTCGACTGTGGCGGAACCGGAGACGAGCCAGGCGTCCCAGATCTCCTCCTCGAGCATGGTGGCTTCGGCCTCGTCCTTGGTCTCTTTCAGCTTGTCGAGGAGTTCCTGGCTGATGTTCTTGTTCTTCTCGGCCTCCTCGGCCTCGGCGCTGCTGGCGACATTGCTCGGGGTCTCGGCGGAGGGGCCGGGCGAGAACGTCTTGTCGCCGCATGCGGCGAGCGCGAGAGCGGTGAGGGAAAGGAGGACGGGCCGGAACATACCGCCACTATGCGTGCGCGGAACAGGGCGCACAAGCGCGTGTCGCCGCTGGATGGGCGGCGATTGCGATCAAACTAGATTGAGGTGGATCAGCCCTGCTTCGCCTTGAAGCGCGGGTCGGTCTTGTTGATCACATAGGTGCGGCCCTTGCGGCGCACGACCTTGCAATCGCGGTGGCGGCCCTTGAGCGACTTGAGAGAGGAACGGACTTTCATGGGCGGCTGCCGGGGTTTGCGACCTGAATTGGGAGCCGGGCGTGTAACGGAGGGCTCCAGCGGTGTCAACCACGCCCCCGGGCACGCCTGCGGAAAGGCAGCGCGTGAACGTAAATTGGCCTTAACATTCGCGCGTCATTCGTGAAGTCTGGCATTCAACTATGGCGCGTTCACCGGAAACATCCGGCTAAGCGTCCCAAGTGTCTGGAACCTGGGTGCCCGGCACCTGGGTATCTGGAACCTGAGTGTCTGGGAGAGGCGAGTTCGTCATGACGATCCGGACCTGGAGATGGGCCCTGGCAGGGGTGGCGATGGGGATGTCCCTCGCCGCGTGCGGGGGAACCCGGGTCGCGGGCGCAGGGCCGGGCCCCACACCGCAGGCGCCATCCTCGCCTGCCCCGCCGCTGACGGCCGGACCGGGCGGCGCATTCGATTTTGCCAGCTCAGGCGACGGGCAGTTCGACGGCTGGCGGGCGCAGTTCGCGTCCAAGGCCTCGGCGGCCGGCCGGCGGACGCAGGACATCCAGATCGTGCTCGACGGGCTCGTGCCGGTCGAGGCCGCGGTGCAGAGCCAGTCCTTCGACAACCAGGCCGAGTTCGTGAAGCCGATCTGGGACTACGCCCGCACCGCCGTCTCGCCCACCCGGATCACTAGCGGCCAGGCAAAGCTGGCGGAGAACGCGGCGACGTTCGAGGCGATCGAAGCGTCCTATGCGCCGCCGCGCGAGATCATTGCGGCGGTGTGGGGCATGGAGACGTCCTATGGCGGCTTCATCGGCAATGACGATGCGCCGCGCGTTCTGGCGAGCCAGGCGGCGGTCGGGCGCCGGAAGGATTTCAACGAGACCGAGCTGCTGGCGATCATGCGGCTGATCGAGGACGGGTCGGCGACGCGCGACCAGTTCCGCAAGGCCTCGTTCGCCGGCGCGCTGGGCCAGACGCAGTTCATGCCGTCGAGCATCCTCGCCTATGGCCGCGACTTCGATCGCGACGGGAAGAAAGACCTTTGGGACAATGCAGGCGACGCGCTGGCGTCGGCCGCCAACTACCTGACGGGCTATGGCTGGAAGGAGAACCAGCCATGGGCGCTCGAGGCGGTGATCCCGGAAGGCTTCGATTATGCCAATGGCGACGGGCGCAAGCTGTCGGTCGCCGCCTGGCGGGCGATGGGGATTTCACCCGTCGCGCCGGAGACATTTGGTTCGGTCGATCCGCTGTTCGCGGAGCTGTTCCTGCCGGCGGGATCGTATGGCCCCGCCTTCCTGCTGTTCGACAATTTCTTTGTCATCAAGCGCTACAACAATGCCGACAGCTATGCGCTCGCCATCGGGCTCCTTGCTGATCGGCTCGCGGGACGCTCCGAGATGACGCGGGCATGGCCGACCGAAATCCAGATGCTGACGCAGGACCAGGCGCGCGAGCTGCAGACGGGACTCAACACTCTGGGCTTCAGCGCAGGCAGTGTGGACGGCATCATCGGACGCGGCACGCGCGGCGCCCTGCAGAAGTTCCAGACGTCGAAGGGTTTCGTCGCGGACGGGTTTCCGACGCTGCAGATGCTTGAGCAGGTGCAACTCGCGGCGGCGGCCGTTCCCGGCTGACCTGCATACAATCGGAACTTGTGACACGCGTGTACGTTGAGCCTCAGCATCGCATGGGAGTTCAACATGGCGCTCGAAGAACGCACAACCATCGTAACGCCCGCCGGTACTCACAAAGGCAACGGATTTCTGTATTTCGCGGTCGGCGCGCTTATCATCGCTGTCGGCGTGCTGGCGTGGATGTTCTACAGCGGCGAGACCAACCGGTCTTCATCGGATTCGGCGGTCGAGCGTGCGGCTGATGCCGTAAGCGACGCAGCGGACGATATCGGCGACAGCGCCCGCGATGCGACGCGGAACATTCCTGCGCCGCAGCCTCCGCCGGCCCCTGCCCCGCAACCGGCGCCGGTTGTCCCGCCGACCTAACTTTGCGAATTCACCTTTAATGACTTGATACCGCGCTGGCCTCGCCGGCGCGGTTTTCGTTCAGGACGCCCGCCTTGGCGGTTAAGAGGGCGTAGATCGCCACGGCGCAGACTTGCCGCTCGGCTAGGTTCGATCAGTTGGGTGGCTGAGCTCAGTTCGCAGAAGGCCAAGGATTGTCATACCGGCCGAGCGAGTCGAAATTGTCCCGGGTGATCAGGCAGGCTATAATCGGAGGGTGGGACGACGATGTATCAGGATGTGCACTACATCGCGAGCGTGGAAGACGAAAAAGCATTCCGCGATCAATTGGCGAGCCTTAGCCTTCATATTCTTCCCGAGCGTCCCGGCGGAGCGATTGATCTCTCTGACACGAAGACGGAACAAGACCGCCTCAGACTGCTGTCGCTAAGACCACAGACTGAAGTATCGGTCTCTTACACCGGTCCGTACCCACACTATTCGCCGGCTTTGCAGCCGCTGATCGAATGGGAGCTTCCCCAGATCAAAGGGAAGCTTATCATCACCGGTCACTTGCGGCATCATCCATACATGGCGAAGGAAGGGCCCGAGTTCGAGGAAATCGGGAAGGCATTCGCCAAAATAATGGTTTGGTTCAGAACTAACTGGCGCTCAATCAACCGGTTTGATTTCATGGGGCCGGGTGCTGCCAAGCTCCTGAGTGACGAAGGCTACTCGTGGTCTTCCTTCGACCCGGTCACAACCAAATTCAGTATCGTACTCGCTGACGGTGCGACAAAAGAAGTTACCCATGATGAATGGGCAAAGGCACAAGTGGATTCCGGACCCTGACGGCAGTGCGCGATTTCCGCGTGGTGGAGTCAATTTCCCCTGCGCCGAAGATAGTCGGCATTTGGTTTTTGCTCACGACGGCGGCTCGTCCCTTGCGACCACCTCCTCGATCGTGCCGGGGCCGACGCCGTCGCCTGCCTTGGCGGTGAAGAACGCGTAGATCGCCATCACCACCACCAGCACGGCGCAGAAGATAAACGGGCTCTCGCGCGAGACGTTCTCGTACATCCACAACCCGAACAGCGGCGAGATGACGAAGCCCATGCCGTTGGCGGCGGTGATCAGGCCGGCGACATCGCCCTGCTGGTCGTGTGTTGCTGCTAGCGACACGCCGACCGAGAAGCCCGGGCGCGAAAAACCCTGGCCCAGGCCGAACATGATCTGCGCGAAGGCGAACAGCGCGAAATCCTGCGCCCACACCATGAACAGCGACGCAAGCGCCAGCATCAGCGCGCCATAGACCAGCAGCGAACGCACCGAGAGGCGCATGCGCGGGATCAGCACGAGCTGGGCAATGAGCGTCGCCATCGCGCCCATCGTCATCGCGGGGCCGGTGTATTGCGCAGAGGCGGCGCCGGGCGCGTTCATCCGGTCCATGATGGCGTAGGGAAAGGTCTGGCTCAGCACGCCGGTGATGAGTGATAGCCCCACCGCATAGAGCAGGAAGGGGAAGATCGCGGGATGGCGCCAGAGGCCCCTGGTCCCTGTCCTGGTCAGGCCCCCCTCGGCGCGTGGCGGGCGGTTTTCGGGGAGGCGGAAAAGGACGAGAGCCCCGATCGCCGTGGCGATGATGGTGATCACGACGAGCGGCGCCAGCAGCCCCACGGCCGGCGAGAGCATTGCGCCTGCGGTGATCAGCACGGCGGCGGCGGCTGGGCCGGCCATCTGGCCGAGCGTGAAACCGGAGGAGAGTGTCGCGATTTCCGTCATCCGCTCCTCGCGGCTGGTGCGGTCGGCGACATAGGCCTGGGCTGCCGGGTTGGTCGCCGAGCCGAACACGCCGAACAGCGTGCGGGCGACGAGCAGCAGGATGAAGACGAGCACCCAGTCCCTGATCCAGCCGACAAGGGCGAACAGCGACACCAGCGCGAAAAAGAACATCGATGCGGCAAAGCCCAGCATACCGATGGCGGCGACGCGTCGCCTGCCCCACGCATTCGACTTCGCGCCCCAGTAGGGCGCCGTCACAACCCAGACGGCGGCGGAGAGCGAGAAGATCGCCCCGGCCGTCCAGTCCGGCAGGCCAAGCTCGCGCGTCAGAGGCGGCAGCACGGCGGAGGTCAGCATCGTGTTCCCCGCCCCGACGGCGAGCAGGCAGAAGAACAGGAGAAGGAATGCCCCCCGCCTGTCTGGCCGCGATACGCCTGGCCGCGATAAATCTGGGGTGGGGCCGGATTCCATCTGGCGGGGATAGGCCCGGGGATGATTCTGCTCAAGCGGGCGTTGGGCCGCGCGTATGGTTTGATTGGAATGCTGGGCGGGCAGCCCCCTCGAACGCATGGACGTTCATGGCCCGACCGACCTAGATTGGACAAAAGCGGGTGGAGAACTCAATGGCCAACCGGATCACGCGCGCACTGATGCTGGCTTTGGCTGCATTCGCCCTTGCCATGCCGGCGACGGCGCAATCCCGCATCAAGACCATGCCGGGCTACGACCGGTGGGCGGAGGTCGCACCGAAGATCGCCTCCTCCGTGAAATCGGGCGCCATCACGCCTGCCTGGGCCGCGGACTCGCAATCGTTCGACTACACGCTCGACGGCGTTCACTGGCGCTTCGATGTTGCGACGCTGAAAGCTGCGCGCGTGGTGGATGAGCCGGGCGAGCCGGCGCCGGCGGGACCTGCCGCACAGCCCGCAACGGCGGCGCCCGGCGGACTGGTGCTGGCGCGCGGGCGGGGGCGCGAGGCGGACGTCACCGCGCCGGACGGCAAGTCGCGCGCGCTCTCGCGCGGACAGAACATCTGGTACGCGCCGGGCGATGGCGGGGCCGAGCGGCAGATCACGTTCGACGGCGGCGTCAAGGAACGCATCCGCCATGGCGTGGGCAGCTACCTCTACCTCGAAGAGTTCAGCGTCTCGCAGCCGGTCTGGTGGTCGCCCGACGGGGCGAAGCTGGCGTGGATGCGGTATGACGAAACCAGAGTGGAAGATTATTTTCTCCAGCTCGATCAGACCAGGACGCAGTCGACCGTGCTGACGCAGGCCTATCCGCATGCCGGCGCGCACAATCCGGTAGCGGACCTGATGGTGTTCGACTTCGTGACGGGCGAGACGCGCCGAATGGATGTGCGCGAGGGCCTGCCCTTCTCCAACAACGTCATCGGCCACTATGTGTGGAATGCGCAGTGGACAAAGGACGGCGCGGAAATTTTGATGCGGCGCGCCGATCGCTTGCAGAAACACATCGATCTTGCGGCGTGCGATCCTGCGACGGCCAAGTGCCGGTCCGTCGTGCGCGAGAGCCGGCCTGCGACATGGGCGCAGGGCGTGGCGCCGCGCTTTCTTGAAGACGGCAAGCGCTTCATCTGGACGTCGGAGCGCAACGACTTCCGCAATCTCTATCTCTACGATCTCTCCGGCAAGCAGCTTGCGACGCTGACGCGGCACGGGTTCGACGTGGTCGATATCGTGAAGGTGGACGAAGTCGCGGAGCTGGTCTGGTACACCGCGCGCTCGGGGGATGCGCCTGCGAAAATCCAGCTGCATCGCGTGAAGCTGAACGGGCGCGATGACAAGCGCCTCACCGATCCGAAGCTGACGCACCGGGTGGAGCTGTCGCCGGACGGCAAGCACTTCGTCGATGTCGAACAGGCGCACAACCGGCCGGCGGTGACGCGCCTGCGCGATCTCGACGGCAAGACTCTGGCGCAGGTGGCGGCGAGCGACCTGTCGCGCTTCGACCAGCTTGGGCTGAGACGGGCTGAGCGCTTCACCTTCACCGCAGCGGACGGACAGACGCAGCTGCACGGGATGATGCAGTTTCCATCCAACTTCGATCCCGCGAAAAAATATCCCGTCCTGCTCGCCGTCTATGGCGGGCCGGGATCGGCGGGACTGAACGAGACGTTCGCCACGGCAAGCCCACTCGCCGAGTATGGCTTCATCATCCTGCGCCTCGATGCACGGACCAATGCCGGCCGCGGCCGCAAAGTGCTGGACCAGGCCCACCAGCAGCTGGGTGTCGTCGAGGTCGACGACTTCGCGGCTGGCCTGAAGGCGGCGACTGAGCGGCCCTATGTCGATGCCTCACGCGTGGGCGTCTATGGCACGTCCTATGGCGGCAGCGTCGCGGCGCTGATGGTCATGCGCTATCCGGAGCTGGTGCAGGCGGCGGTCGCGAATTCTCCGGTCACGGACTACCGGCTCTACGACACGGCCTATTCGGAGCGCTTCCACGGCCTGCCGGATCAGTCGCCGGCGGCCTACGACCGGTCAGCCGTGACGACCTATGTCGACGGGCTGCAGGGCGACCTGATGATTTACTACGGGACCTCGGACGACAATGTTCATCCGAAGAATTCCCTGCAGCTGATCCGGGCATTGCAGGCTGCGGGCAAGAGTTTCGAGGTGCAGGTCGGCCCTGATCGCGGGCACACGGCGATGGACCAGACAAGGATGATGGAGTTCTTCATCGCGCGTCTGATTCTGGACCGCAGCCGCGACGATCCGCCATCGTCTCGAGGCGATGCAGAGCTGTCTGCCGCAACCCAATAAAATCAATCATCAGTCGGCATCACCGGGCCGTGATCGCGGGCGCGTTGAGAGTCAAGTGATTAATTGTACGGCATTTTCTCGATTACGGCATCCAGGTATGGCCAATTTGCATCAGTCTCGTGCTATAGCGCCAACCGGACGTGCGGACTTCCAATAAGGAAGGCGTGCGCCAACCGCTGGGGAGCGAATGGTCCGGTACGGCACGCCGGGCTTTGTAGCGACTGTCTCAAGGGGTGCTGCACGTGCAGTCAGTAAAGACCGACGGGCGTTCGCCGGAGAGCGTCGCCCATTCGCCGATTCTGGCGCCAACACAGGCGCCGGTTGAAGGTAGTTTGGCCGCCACGGCCCGGACCGGGTACGTCGCCTCCGACGCGGGCTTCGCGCGCCGGCCGCCGGAACAGCGCCTCGACATGCCCGCCCAGCCGCTCGTCACCCGACGCAGCCGGCCAGCGCCCGAGCGAGACGGCAAGTGGCGTTTCCTGGTCATTCTCGCCTGCTCGCTGACGACAACCTTTTTCGCAGCCCAGGCGATGCTGTCTGGGTTTGCGGCAGGCGGTCTCAACTATCTCGAATGGTTCGCGGTCGGGCTTTTCGCGGTGAACTTTGCCTATCTCGGCATCGCAGCTTTCACGGCCGTCGCCGGCACGATGGTCCTGCTGACCTCGCCCCGCATCCCGGCGCCCACCGCCGAACTGCCGACGCAGAATTCAAAGACCGCCATCATCATCGCGCTCTACCAGGAGAAGCCCTCCAAGGTGATCGCCGCCGCAGAAGCGATGTGGGACAGCCTGAAAGACCTCGACGCCGAAAAGGGCTTCGAGGTCTTCTTTCTGTCGGACACCATGGATCCTGCCCTCGTCGAGATCGAGGAAGCGGCGATGCAGGACCTGATGCGCCGCCGCTCAGCTGAGCCGTTCTGGTATCGCCGCCGCCGCGAGAACAGCCAGAAGAAACAGGGCAACATCAACGATTTCGTCCAGCGCTGGGGCGCGCGCTACGACTACATGATCGAGCTCGACGCTGACAGCCTGCTCTCGCCGGAAGCCACGCTCGAACTGGTGCGCCGGATGGATGCGCGGCCGCGCACGGCGCTTATTCAAACCGTTTTCGCGATTGTCGGCGCCCGTACCTATTCGGCGCGAGCGCAACAGCTGGCCTTGCGCGTCCATGGCGACCTGTTTGGTACGGGCCTGACCTGGTGGTCGGGCGGCGCTGGCAATTTCTGGGGCCACAACGCCATCATCCGCCTCGCGCCGTTTGCCGCGCACGCCGCCTTGCCAGACCTTCCGGGAAGAGAGCCGCTGGGCGGCAAGATCCTGAGCCACGACTTCGTGGAAGCCGCCCTGCTCCGCCGCGCCGGCTGGCGCGTGGAAATCGCGGGCGACATCATCGGCTCCTACGAGGAAGCCCCGCCCACCATCGTCGATCTTGCAGCGCGCGACCGCCGCTGGGCGCAGGGCAATATCCAGCAGATCCAGATCCTGTTCGCCAAGGGCTTCGACTGGCTCTCCAAGGTGCACATCACGGCCGGCCTGATGAACTATGTCTCGGGCCTGCTCTGGCTCAGCCTTGTGGTCGTCGGCGTGCTGATCGCCCTGAACGCCAAATTCTTCGACACCGAAAACATCGCAAGCATACCCCCACACGATCCCGGCGCTGGCCTTCGCCTGCTGCTGATCTCGGTGATCCTGCTGACCTCACCCAAATGGCTGTCGGTCGTGCTGTGGGCGGCGGGCAAGCTGCCCGGCTGGAACCGCTCGCCGCGTTACCTCGTGGCGGTCGTCTGCGACCTTGGGCTCACCGCGCTGATGGCGCCCATCCTGATGCTGAATCATGCCGGCTCGATCCTCTCGACGCTGATAGGCGTCGATGGCGGCTGGCGTCCGCAGGTGCGTGACCGCAACGGCTTTGCGTGGAACGACCTACTGCGCCACTACCGGCAGCACATGATCTTCGGCGCGTGCCTGCTAACGGCATCGTTCGCGATCTCGCCGAGCTTCCTCTTGCAGAACCTGCCGATGGCGACGGTGCTGCTGTTCGCGCCGCTGATTGCGCGGCAGGTGTCGGGCGTCGCGCGCCGCGGCTCGCTGTCGTGGCGGCTGTTCGCGACTCCGGAAGACCTCAACCAGCCGGACATCGTGCGCCGGGCCGAATTGCTGGCGGCGCGCGGAACAACGGAAGTCCGTCGTCTCGCCCCGCAGCGCCGCAGCCGCCAGATGCAGCGCGTCGGCCTCGCCGTCCGCCGCGCCATGCGCCGCGTCCGCCGTGCGCCGGATGGCATTTCAAGGCGGGACGCAGACTGAGCCACAACCCGGCCAGCGTGACTGAAGCGCAGGAAGGCTAGCGGGTGCGCCGCTCGGGCTCGCTAGCACTACAGTTGCATAATTGGACGACCTCTGAATCTATGGGCGACCATGATTCGGAGGTCATGGATGAGCGGCGCATCGATCGAGACGACATTGGAGCTGTGGGCGTCCTCGCTGCGCGAGGCCAAGCAACGTATCCG
>JANOKS010000156.1:0-32284 GCA_031419455.1 Alphaproteobacteria bacterium | reverse complement strand
TCTCCGGCCTCAACCTCGCGTACCAGCCGCTCCCGCAGGTCGGCCGAACAAGCTTTGCCCATGATCCACCTCCAAGAACGGTGAATCACAATTCGTCCCTAACGCAAATATCGATTCAGGTTATCCGCCCGATGCTCTAGCGCCCGAGTTCATACGCCCCGCCCTTCTCAAGCGCACGCTTCCACGCGGGCCGCGCATGGACGCGATCGAGCCATGCGTTGAAGTTGGGGTAGGCCGGCAGCGCCCCCTGCGCCCGCGCCACCTCGGCGACGAAGCTCATCTGTACGTCCGCGCCCGTCAGGCTGTCGCCGACGAAGAACTGTCGCCCTGCGAGCTGCCCCTCGATGAAGCCCAGATGGTTTCCCGTTTCACTGGTGATCCGGGGCTCAAGCGGCGCGCCTGCCTCCTTCAGCCGCCCGACATACAGCCGCAGCATCAGCGGCAACATGGCCGAGCCTTCGCCGTAGTGTAGCCATTGCACATAGGTGTCGTAGTCACGCGTCGCCGGATCGGGCTGCATCCGTCCGCGGCCATGGTGGCGGATGATGTAATCGATGATTGCGCCTGTCTCGATGATGGTCGCATCGCCATCGGTGATCACCGGGCTCTTGCCCAGAGGGCTCACCGCCTTCAGCGCCGGCGGCGCCAGACGCGTCTGCGGATCGCGCTGGTAGATTTTGAGCTCATACGGAAGCTCCAGCTCCTCCAGTAGCCACAGGATGCGCTGCGAGCGTGACTCGTTGAGATGGTGGACGGTGAGCATGAGATGTGTGTCCCGGAAAATATGTATTGAGAACTGTCGATCAATGGGACGCAAATGCATAGAGCGAGATCTGCATTGGCATAACCGCAGCAGCACGAGAGGTTGTCATCCCGGCCGAGCGAAGCGAGAGCCGGGACCCATCCCAAAAAGTACGACGAAGGATGAATGGTTCCCGGCTCTTCGCGCTACGCGCTTCGGCCGGGATGACAACCAGTGTTCCTGCCGAAATGCGTCCGACGTCTTGATTGCAAAGCAGGTCTCTCCGTCCACTCGACGTCCAAATAGCGAAGAGCCCCGCGTCCGGGGACACGAGGCTCTTCTGGCTTTCGCCTTCGCCGCCCAAGAGAGCAGCTGTTCAAGCAGGCCGTTGAAGGCCGGCATATGTCGTTCTGAATTTTGCTGATGACGACTCGAAACGTCCTGGCCAGGCACGCTTTCGTTCGAGCCGGGGCTCCACCTCGTTCGGGGAGCCCGGGTCGCTAAGCAGGTGGAGCCTCCATGTGACTCTCCGTGTTTGTTTCAACGCATCCACTGACACAGCGCTACGACCGGCCTTCCACTTCAGGCATGCCGCTTGCGTGGGATCGTCTTGCGATCTGTCGCCTCGCGCCACGGGAGCCGCTTGTGCTTTGCGGACAATTGAAAGGTACGCCCATCGGATCGAAGGTCAACCCAACGCGGAAAAATCATCGATCACGATACAGTCGCAATTCCCGTTCGCAGCGCTGCCGATGTTGCAAACGGGAAACGGCTTGGCATCGCCGATGCGACCTGCATAGTCCCTCCAGCGGCGCCTCAGAGCGTCGGCGGGAGACGGCACGCCATGACGACGATCACACCGGCCACGGCCGTCGCGCTGGCCGTATCCGCTCCAATGCCGGTCTCCTACCGCCGCTATGCGCTCGGGCTTCTCGTCGTAATCTACACGGTCAACTTTCTCGACCGCCAGATCGTCACCATCCTGATCCCTGACATCAAGCGCGACCTGAACCTGTCCGACAGCGAAGTCGGCGCGATGGCGGGGCTGTGGTTCGCGCTCCTCTACACCACGCTCGGCATTCCCATTGCGCGCTGGGCGGACCGGGGCGACCGGCCGTTCATCATGACCGCTTCCCTTGCCGTGTGGAGCGGCTTCACCGTGCTCGCGGGCTTCGCGCAGAACTTCCTGATGCTGGCGATCAGCCGGGCCGGCGTCGGCATCGGCGAGGCGGGCTGTACGCCCACGGCGCACTCCCTGCTCACCGAATATTTCCCGAAGGAGTCGCGCGCCCGCGCGCTGGCTATCTATTCGATGGGCATATCCATCGGCACGCTATTGGGCATGGGCCTCGGCGGGATCATCGCCGCCAACTGGGGCTGGCGAACCGCATTCCTCGTGGCGGGGGCGCCGGGCCTGATCCTCGCCGTGGTGTCGGCGATGACGCTGCTCGAACCCCGGCGCGCGTCGAAGCTCATCGCTGCGCAAGCCGCCGCGCGAGCGGTCAACCAGATTACCACCAAGGCGGCGCTGAAGGTGCTCTCGAACAAACCGACCTTCTGGTTCTTCTCGCTGGGCGCCGCCTTCGCCGCGACGGTTTCCTATTCGCACTCCTTCTTCCTCGCCGGATACTTCCTCTACACCCAGCCGCAGGGACTCGCGGACGCCGCCGCCTTCTACGGCATCGGGGGAAACAATCCGGGCACGTCCTATCTCGGTCTCGGCCTCGGCTTTTCAGCGGGAATTGGCGGCGTCCTCGGCTCGTGGATCGGCGGCTGGTGGTGCGACAAGTATGGCGCGAAGGACCTGCGCCACTTCGCGACCCTGCCGTTGGTCTTGCCCTTCATCTGCCTGCCCGTCTTCTGGTACGTCGCGCAGATGGACAACATGGTGCTCGCGATGATCCTGATGATCATCCCGAACATCGGCGTCGCGATCTGGTATGGCCCGGTCTATGGCGGCGTCCCCGGCCTCGTCCCGCCGGCGATGCGCGCAACCGCCGCCGCGATCCTGCTGTTCGTGGTCAACATGATCGGCCTCGGCGCCGGCCCCACCCTGTTCGGCATGGCCAGCGACGCCTTCGCCAACTGGCATCACATCCAGGCCGGCACCGGCCTCGACGTCGCAACATGCAAGTCAGTGGCGCCGGACGCGCCGCAGTTTGCAGCGTGCTTCACCAACCAGGTCGAAGGCCTGCGCAACACGATCTACTGGTCGACCGCGATCCACATCTTCAGCTGGATCAGCTTCGCGCTGGTGATCCTGACGATCAGGAAGGACATGGAGAGCTAGGCAGGGGCGTCTGTTCGCCCGCGCAACTCTGGCGCCTTGTCGTCCACCACCGCCGCGACGCACGCCGCGTATTCGGCGCTGAGCACTTCGTCTGCCCCGCCCACGCGATAGCCGGTGATCGCCGCGCAGGCCTTCTCCGCCTCGACGCGATCGGGATCAACCGCCATCGCCGGTTCGGCCACAGGCCCGATGGCCGCGCCATCGCACCCGGCCAGTAGCACTGCAGCAAACAGAAATCCGCGCATCCGCGATCCTTGGACGAAGCCCAGCCGAGGCGCAGACTGGGCCAGACATCCCTCCCAATCCGTCAACGCCGGCGGAGCACTTGATTGCAAATGCAACTATCTCCATCTTGAACAACATGCAGCCAGCGATCTTCGTCTCACACGGCTCCCCCATGCTCGCGATCGAGCCGGCCGAAGCGCGCGACTTCCTCGCGCGCCTGCCCCAGCTCCTGCCCGAGCGTCCAAAGGCGATCCTCGTCGTATCCGCCCACTGGGAGCGTCTGCGTCCGGGCGTGAACGCCCCGCTGCGCAACGAGACCATCCACGATTTCGGCGGCTTCCCTGCCGCCCTCTTTGCTCTCCAGTACCCCGCCCCGTCCGCCCCGGACCTGGCCAAGCGCGTCGCCGCGCTGCTCACAGCTGGCGGCATGCCCACCGACATCGACACGCGGCGCGGCCTCGACCACGGCGCCTGGGTCCCGCTGATCGTCGCCTGGCCCGACGCCGACATCCCTGTGCTGCAGCAGTCCGTCCAGACCCGCCTCGGCCCCGATCATCACTTCCGCCTCGGCCAGCTGCTCGCGCCTCTGCGTGACGAAGGCGTGCTGATCCTCGGCTCCGGCAGCTTTACCCACGACCTGTCGAGCTTCCGCAGCTCGGGCGGTCTCATCGACGCCCCCGAACAGGACTGGGTCCGTAGCTTCGCCGACTGGATGGCCTCCGCCCTCCGGGAAGGCCGCATCGACGACCTCCTGAACTACCGCACGCGCGCCCCTGAAGCCGCCCACAACCACCCGACCGAAGAACACCTCCTGCCGCTTTACGTCGCGCTGGGCGCAGGCGCCGATCGCATCTCGCACCTGCACCAGAGCACCACCTACGGCATCCTGCGGATGGATGCGTTTGCGTTCGGGTGAACTCGCCCCCTGACGAGTGCGTGCACGCACTGTTGCTCCGGCCAATCCTGCGCTAATTCAGGGTCAAAGCCGGAGAAACCGGTTGAAACCGTCAGGCAGGAAACATGACCACGCTCGCTGCACCTCGTCCCCGCTCAGGCCTCTTTCGCCGCGCCGCTGCTACACTCGCGGCTGCATCGGCCGTCCTTCTCTCCAGTTGCACCAGCCTCGCCGGCTCGATGATGGGCGAGCCGCAGCAGCCGGCCGTCGGGCTCTATGAAATGCGCATCTACACGCCTGCCCCGGGCAAGAAGGCAGCGCTTGACGCCCGCTTCCGCGACCACACGGTCGGTCTGTTCCAGAAGCACGGCATGACGCCGATCGGCTTCTTCCACGTCTACACGCCGCCGGGGGCGCCGGCTGACGAGCGCCTGTTCTACGTCATGGGCTACAAGGACCGCGCCGCGCGCGACGCATCCTGGCGCGCCTTCGCGCAGGATCCTGAGTGGCAGAAGGTCTATGCCGACAGCCAGAAGGATGGCTCGCTCACCACGCAAGGCGGCATCGAGAATGTCTTCCTCAGCCCTGCCGAATATTCGCCGAAGCTGAACCTCACACCATCTCCTGTGGCGCGCCATTTTGAGTACCGCGTCTACACCGCCAACCCCGGCAAGCTCGAGAACATCCACGCGCGCTTCCGCGATCACACCACGGGCATCTTCGCGCGGCTGGGCATGACCAACTACCTCTACTGGCGCCCCGTCGCCGACCAGCCGGCCCAGACCGACAAGATGACCTACCTGTTGGCCTTCCCCACACCCGCCGCCCGCACGACGATGTGGCAGGCCTTCGGCGCCGACCCGGAATGGCAGAAGGTCTCCGCCGCAAGCCAGGTCGACGGCCAGCTCCTCAAGACGCCGGGCGGCGTGGTTTCGGTCCAGCTGACGCCCACCGACTACTCGCCGTTGCGGTAGTCACGACTCAACCCGATCCAGAGCCCCCCCGGCCTAATCGCCGGGGGCTTTTTCTGACGGAAATTAATCTCATTAGGAATTGCCCTATTCCTGCAGCCGTTAGGAATGAGGCAATTCCTAAGGGTCGTTAACGGTCGATTTGGGCTCCCCCATTATTTCAGCCGCGCGGCGCGGAGCTCCCTGCAAACCGCGAAATCGCGCTCGTCCTTGAGTTCGCAGACGTCCGGCTGGGACTTGGTGGCGATCCAGTACTCCCAGAGTCCCAGCTCCTTCACCAGCGGCAAGAAGTCTTTGTGGGCGCGCATCGCGCGCGCAGATGGTGCGAAGAGCATTCGCGGGTCGAGGCCCTGTCCTGTTGTCCGGTAGTAGCCGAACGCCTCGTCCACCCGGCCCAGGGCGGCAAGGATGGATACAACAGGCCCGCAATCGCGGAGACTGTCCGGCGAGGGGCCGGGCTTGCCTGCGCGCTTAGCGGCGAGCACCGACTGCCAGCACGCGACGTTTGCTCGCGACTCGTTTTCGGGGGCGGCCGCGAGCACCGCTTCGGCGTCGCCTATGTCCTCCAGCACCACGGTTCTCGCCCAGATATACCAGTTACCCGTCGCGCCTGGCTCTTTGGCAAAGACCTCCTCGAATAACACCTCGGCGTCTGCCGCTTTGCCCTGGCCGGCCAAACCGCTGGCGAGGGAGGCCAACACCTGTGAAAAGGACGGCTGCGCCGCCGCCCCCGCACTCAACAGCGCGACCGCTTTTTCGGTGCGCCCGTTGCCAAGCATGTTCAGGCCACGCCGAGTCGACAGATAGCCATCGCCCCATTCCAATCCACCGGGCCGTCCGGTCGCCAGAAGCTTTTCCGCCTCAAGGCGGGATCCGCCCCGGGCACTGTGCAGAAACTCGGCTATGGCGACCGAAAAGGCATCGCCCGGCGCCATTTGTAGAGCTTCCGTCAGTAGGGCGTCCGCGTCGCGGAAACGTTCGGCTCGCAGGTCCGTTGGCAGAAAGCCGCCGGTGAAGACAAGTTGCGAAGCGAGGGCCGTCTTGAAGTAAACGGAGCGCGGTTCGAGATCTGCCAGCAATCGGAAGGCCCGCACCCCGCGTTCCATGTCAGTTGCGCCGGCGGGGCTGAAAAGGTTGGCGCAATAGCCGGCGATGGCCTGGAGGGCCTTGGGGTTTTCGCTTGAAAGCTCAGCGCGCTGCCTCACAACGCAACCCGTGCTTGCTCCGGCGCGGAATGCGGCCTGCTTCGGCGGCGAGTAGAATTGTCGCGCAACGGGTGACGTTTCCGCGATCTCCCACAGTGTGACGCGCGTGACGACATCCTCTAGCCGGATGGTGAGCCGGGCCATTTCGCCTTCGATGCGGACCTCCCCCGAGAGGGCATAGGCTGAGTCAAGTGCGTCGGCGCGCGTCAGCCTGTCGGTTGTGTAGGGGGCGAGGGAGTCCGCCTTTGCGGCTGCCTCCAGGCGGAACCGCGTGAACTCGGCGAAGGTCTGGTCGGTCGCATCGCCTGCGATCTTTGCGGAGTCTGGGTTGTGGTCGGCGGCCGTGAACCCGAAGAACGCCACGCGCTGGGAAGCCGGAGTGATCAACTCCTCAGGACGAAGGAAAAGAAAAAGGCCAACCGACGCAACAACGGCGACTAACGCTGCCACAACCAGCGGCCAACGGATTTGCTGAGCTGTAGCGGGGGGTGAAAGGCGCTCATTCGCCGCGACCTTGATCTCCACTTGCGGAGCGAACGCCGCCAGCGCCGCGAGCAGCTCCTTTACCGGTCCGTCCGCGGCGCCCTTCCAGCCAGTGAAATCGATAACCTGGAATTGCCGGAAACCCAGCGGCGGGAGAGCGCCGTCCAATGAAATGGGGGCCAGCTTGCCCGCTTCCACCGCCGCCGTTGCCTCGTCCGCAACCCAGTGCGAGCCGACGGAGTGCTTCGTCCACACCACGAGCACCGCCTTGGCGGCGTTCAGCTCGATCTCGGTTTTTTCACGATACCTTGCGCCGGCGGCTAGCTGTCTGTCCCACCAGCAGGAAAGGCCCGCCGCCTCGATCAGGCCTGCCAGCTTTTCGACGGCCTCGCGGTCCTCGCGAGCATAGGAGATGAAGATATCGGCCATGCTCCGTCCCCGCCACAGGCCAGCTCAACCTAGCCCAGGATCAGCCGACGGGCCAGCGTCGCCTACGGCTCCAGCTTCAGCAGCGCATCCGCCAGTCCGGACACGTAGACCGGACCACCACCGGGCGTCAGCACGATGCCCGTCACCAGTCCTGGCATCGGAGCCCACAGCTCAGGCGTGAACAGGTCGATGACCGGCTCACGGGCCTTGGCGCGCCGCTGCCACTCGGCTGACTTGCTGTCGTTGGCCGGGGTCTGCGCCCGGAACACCGATCTGGTCTCGCCGGTTTCAGGATTGATCGTGACGACTTCGTTGCGCACCGGCGAAGCCACCCAGAGGAGGCCGGCCTCATCCATCTCGACATTGTCCGGCGTGAGGACGGTTCCGACGACGCGGCGATCGGACAGCGTACCGTCGGCAACCGAAAGTTTGTAGCCGGTGATCTGGTCCGCCATCGTCTCCGAGAGGAAAAGCTCGCCTCGTTTCTCATCGATGACGATGCTGTTCGCGAAGGCCAGGTCGCCGAGTACGCGCTGCGCGGCCGGCAGGGCTGCGCCCTGTGCGGCCGGAGCAATCCGGAACAGCGCGCCGTCGGTCACATACTGCGTCATGGGCACAGACAGCAGCCGGGTTTCCGAGTCCGGCCCGGCGGCGTTTTCGGTGGACTGCGTGAACCAGATAGCGCCGCTGCTATCGCTGACGGCGGTGTTGACGCCGAACGGATGCGAATAGATTTTCTGCGTCGCCTCGGTTGCGACGTTCACCCGATAGATCGCGCCGGTGAAGACATCGGCGACCAGCAGGTTCGCGCCGTCGGACTCCAGCGTCACGCCATTGGGACCCGCGCTGGCGGGCGGCGCGTGGATATAGCCCGCCTCCGCGAACTTGCCGAAGGGCCGTATCGACTGGTCCGTGTTGATGACCGTCAGGCCATGTCTCTGGTCGACGACGACGATCCGTCCATCGGAAAGCACAACCCCGTCTTCGGCGCGCGACAGCCCTCTCGCAGCCGGGAAGAGCGACCCCTGCTCGAACGTCCAGCTACGCGGCGCACTTGCTTCCGGTGCAGCTTCAGGCGCCGGCTCTGGTGCTGGCTGGCAAGCGCTGACAGCGCTGATAAAAACAACGGCTAGAAGACCGGTCCGCATGATGCACCCCTGTTGGCGATGCAGCTTTCTATCGGAACGAGCTACGGTTGAACATGAACTCCACCACCCACCGCCCCTTGAAACTTGTTGCATATGCAACTACATTACCGCCAACACCGAAACCAACAGGAGTTCGCAAATGATCGAAGTCCGTCCCTTCTCCACGCTTGGCGGCGCCAACCATGGCTGGCTTGACGCGCACCATCACTTTTCGTTCGCGGAATACTACGACCCGAAGCGCATGAATTGGGGCAAGCTCCGGGTGTGGAATGACGACCTGATCGCGCCAAAATCCGGCTTCCCGCCGCATCCGCACCGCGACATGGAGATCATCACCTATGTTCGCACCGGCGCGATCACCCACCAGGATTCGATGGGCAACAAAGGCCGCACCGGCGCAGGCGACGTGCAGGTCATGTCCGCTGGCACGGGCGTGCGTCATGCCGAGTACAATCTCGAGGACGAGAGCACGACGCTGTTCCAGATCTGGATCGAACCGGACCGCCACGGCCAGAAACCGAGCTGGGGCGCCAAGCAGTTCCCGAAATCGGATCGCACGGGCGCTTGGTCCATCCTTGCCTCCGGCAAGGGCGATGAGGGCGCGCTTGGCATCCAGGCCGACGCCCGTGTCGCCGGTGTAACGCTTGAAGCTGGACAGGAAATCGTCTGGGAAACAACGCCCGAGCGGCACGTCTACGCCGTCGCCGCCACCGGAGCGATCGAGGTTGAGGGTAACCGCGCAAATGCCCGCGACGGCGTCGCCGTCACCGGTTCGAACCGTATCGTCTTCCGCGCGGTCGAAGGCCCTGCCGAGATCGTGCTCACCGACACGGTTTGACGCCTGAGCCTGCCGTCCGCCATTCTCCTTCGGCCCGGCCTGCGCTAGCCTCGCGCAAGGCCGGGCCAACAGGGGAATCGGAACATCATGAAAAAAGCCATCGTGGTCGCGACTATACTCGTCGCCGCACCCCTGTTGCAGGGCTGCCTCGTAGCTTCAGCGGCCGGCGCTGTTATCGGCGTGACCGGCGCGGCAGTCGGCGCCGTCGGCGGCGCGGCGATCGACCTCGTCACCACCGACGAAGATGAACGCCAGCAGCAGGAAATCGACCAGCTCAAGAAGGACAACGAGGAACTACGCAAACAGCAGCAGGCATCAAAACCGCAATAGCCCCGCCCCTTCCAAACCGTTCTCGTTCATCCCACTTTCATGTTAGATTTGGTCTGCTTCCCGCGCCGTAACGTACACGCCGTGCGGATGCAGGAAAAAGACATGAACATCAGGGAGCAGAACATGCGTATCGCCACCCTCGCCGCCTCCGCACTCGCCGCCGTTATCATGGCGATGCCAGCCGCGGCCCTCACGGTCGAGGCAAAGATCTCGACCGAATTCCAGAAAAAGCTCGATGACGACTTTGGCCAACGCGAGGCCCGCATCCTCACTGAGTCGCTGACCGGAAAAGTCAACTCCATCTTCACCAGCCGCGGCATCAACGCCGAGCGCGTCGTGGTCACCATCGAGGACGCCAAGCCAAACCGCCCCACATTCGAGCAGGTCGCCAGTAAGCCGGGCCTCGACGGCATGCGTTCGATCAGCCTCGGCGGCGCGCGCGTCACCGGCATCGCCTACGACGCGGCTGGCAAGGAAATCGGCACGCTCGACTATGACTGGTACGAGAGCGACCTTTCCAACACCGTCGGCTCCACCACATGGACCGACGCCCGCACCGCCTTCGACCGCTTCAGCCGCAGGTTTGCGGACAAGCTGTCGTAGCATCGCGTAGGGTGCATAGAGCGAAGCGAAATGCACCGCTGGCGGTTTGTGCGCGAAGGTGCATTTCGCTTCGCTCAATGCACCCTACGTCGTCCTCACGGAATCCCCGTCACCTTGTGAGTCTGCAAACTCAGCCGCCATTGTGGATGCGCGAGACAATACGCGATGCACGCCGCGGTGTTCGCTTCGCGCTCGGACCCGTCCATCGGCTGCAGGAAGAAATTGCGAAAACCGAGCCCCGCAAATTTTTCCGGCGGCGCATCGGCCTGCGGATAGACCAGCTTCAGCTCATCACCCGTCACCTGCGCCAGGTCCGCCGTCGATTTCGGCGACACGCACACCCAGTCGAGCGAAGCCGGCGCCTTGATCGTGCCATTCGTCTCGACCGCCACCTCGAAGCCATGGCGATGGAGCGCCGCGATCAGCACCTCGTCGAGTTGCAAGAGCGGCTCGCCGCCGGTGCAGACCACATAGGGCTTGCCGCTCGCCCCGCTCCACTTCGATGCGACATGCTCCGCCACCGCGTCTGCATCAGCGAACTTGCCCCCGCCATCGCCATCGACGCCGACAAAATCCGTATCGCAGAATCTGCACACGGCGCTTGCGCGATCACGCTCCAGCCCGCTCCACAGATTGCATCCGGCGAAGCGCAGGAACACCGCGGCGCGTCCCGTCTGCGCGCCCTCGCCCTGCAGCGTGTAGAAGCATTCCTTGACCGAGTAGGTCATAGCGCGGCCCGCCACGTTTCCCACCCCCGCGCGCGCAATTCACACGCCGGGCATGTCCCGCAGCCATAGCCCCACGCATGACGCTGCGAGCGGTCGCCAAGATAACAGGTGTGCGTGTCCTCCACGATCAGATCGACTAACGCCGCGCCGCCCAGCTTCTCGCTGAGCGCCCAGGTCTGCGCCTTGTCGAGATACATCAACGGCGTCTCGACGGGCGTTGCGCGATCCATGCCCAGCGTCATCGCAGTCGCCATCGCATCCATCGTCGCGCGGCGGCAGTCGGGATAGCCGGAATAGTCCGTCTCGCACATGCCGCCGACCAGCGCATCCAGTCCGCGCCGATACGCCACCGCGCCCGCGAAGGTGAGAAAGACAAGATTGCGCCCCGGCACGAATGTCGATGGCAAGCCGCTCTCGGCAAACCCGATCGCCTGCTCCCGCGTCAGCGCCGTATCCGACACCTCGCCCAGCACGCCAAGATCCAGCACGCGATCCTCGCCCAGCCTCGCGGCCCAAGCCGGAAACTGCGCGCGCAGCTTCGCGAGAAACACACTCCTGCAGTCCAGCTCCACCCGATGCCGCTGCCGGTAGTCGAACCCCACTGTCTCCACGCGCTCATACCGCGCCAGCGCCCACGCCAGGCAGACGGCCGAATCCTGCCCCCCGGAAAACAGCACGAGTGCGGAAGTGGTCGCCATGCGCCTCCGATGCAGCCCAACCCCGAACGGGTCAAGGCCACATGTATTCGACGTGGCTTAGCGGGCCAGGACGCCCGCCCCTTGCCTCGCACGCCTATCCGCCGCACAAACCGCCGCCATGGGACAGATGATCTACAAAATCCTCACCGCGGACCAGCTCGCCATCGTCGAATCCGGAGGGCCGATGCAGGCGCCTGTCGACATCGCCGATGGCTATGTCCATTTCTCGACGTCGAAGCAGGTGCAGGAAACGCTGGCCAAGTGGTTCAAGGGACAGACCGGCCTCGTGCTCGCCTCTGTGAAGTGCGATGATTTCGGGCCCGACCTCAAATGGGAGGCATCGCGCGGCGGTGACTACTTCCCTCACGTCTATGCCCAGGTTCGCCAGCATCACATCGCCTCGCTCTGGCCGCTCGACGTTTTCGACGCCGACGGCGTGCCGCTCGCGCCCGACACCGTGACACGCAGCGCCGAGCCTTCCGCCAAGCCTGGTCGCCCAGCGTGAGCCTGTTCGATCTGGCCACCCGCGCCGTCCGCATCCTCCCCGCCGAAACCGCGCATCGCTTCACCATCGACGCGTTGAAGACCGGTCTCGCAAAATCCCTGCCCGGGCTCGACGACCCGCGCCTTGCGGTGCGCCTGAAGAAATCCGATCTGCTGCTGCCCAACCCGATCGGCCTTGCCGCCGGCTTCGACAAGAATGCCGAAGTCTTCGCGCAGATGCTGGGCTTCGGTTTCGGCTTCGTCGAATGCGGCACCGTCACGCCGCGCCCGCAGGCCGGCAATCCGCGCCCCCGCCTCTTCCGCCTCAGCGAAGACCGGGCCGTCGTCAATCGCATGGGCTTCAACAATGACGGCATCGGCTATTTCGTCCGCCGTCTCTCCGCCGTCCCGCGTGCACTTGGCGTTGTCGGCGCGAATGTCGGCGCCAACAAGGACTCCGAGGATCGCATCGCAGACTATGTAGCTTGCGTGAAAGCGGTGTGGCCGTACTCATCCTATGTGACGATCAACGTCTCGTCCCCCAACACGCCGGGCTTGCGCGGACTTCAGGATCGCGGCGCGCTGGAAGAACTGCTCGGCCGCGTTGGCCTCGCCGCGCGCGAGATGGATGCAGTCGTGAAGAAGCGCCCCGTCTTCCTGAAAGTGGCGCCCGATCTCGATGACAAGGCCATCGCCGACATTGCCGACGTCTCCCTCGCCCAGGACTGGCTCTCCGGCCTGATCGTCTCGAACACGACGATCGATCGCCCCGGTAGCCTGACCAGTCCGCACAGGACGCAGACCGGCGGCCTCTCCGGCGCTCCGCTGATGGACAAGTCCACGCGCGTGCTCGGCGAATTTTATGCCGCAATCGGCGACCGGCTGGACCTCATCGGCGCCGGCGGCATCGCGTCGGCGCAGGATGTGGTCGCCAAGTTCCGCGCGGGCGCGCAGGCCGTGCAGCTTTATTCCGCGCTCGTGTTCAATGGCCCGATGCTCGTCCAGCGCATCAAGACTGACCTCCTCGCCATCATGGGCGCCGAGGGCGTCGCCTCACCCCATGCATTCCGCCCAGCCTTATCTGTCGGCCCCTAGCCCGCTCGGCGCCACGGGCCTATGGTGCGAGCGCGGCTTTCGCTGATTGATCGCGCGGGGACGGATCGATCCACGCCCCAAACGATTTCGCGCGGCGGCCGTCGTTCGAGGCGTGCGTTGGAAACTGACCATGATGGCCGGTCCAGGAAAGAGTAACGCTGTCTCGCTGCAATCCGGCGTCGGCCGTATCCGCGCAGGCACTGTCTCGGTTGGCAGTCACGTCATCGCCATCGACAATATCGGCACGATCAGCATTGTCCGCGGCGAGCGCTCCTGGTGGCTTTTCTTCCTGGGCGCGCTCGTCATTGGCGGCGCGGCGACGCAACTCAATGCCTATGGCGCCATCGCCATTGCGGGCATTGGTTTCGGCGTTGCACTTGTCCTCGGCCACCTCGCCCAGCGGGTCGAGAGCGGGCTTTCCATCGGCACGTCGGACGGCTGTGCGACCCTGATCGTGTCGCGCGATCCGGTTTTCCTGCAACGGCTGCTGCAACTCCTCGTCGACAGGATCGACACCTGCGACCAGACGATCATCGCCGATTTCGACATCGCACGCGGCGCCATCTCCACACCCAGCCCCAGCGCGACTGGCGAGCAAGACCCGCTGCTCGCCGCCCCTGCCCGCGCCGAACCTGTCGCCCGGCCGTTGCCAAAAACAGATGCTCGCACCACGACAGAGACCGGAGACGACGCCGACGATGCGTTGTTCGCGGATCCCGACCCCATCAATGTGAAGGCCGAAAATCGGCCAGCTGCTCCACATCGCACGCCCGCTCCGCCGCCTTCAATCGTCCTTCCATCCCAACAAGCCGCGCGCCGCCAGCCCTTCGACCGGCTGCTCGATAGCGGCGCGAAAGCCGCCTCGGGGGACGATGACTGGCTGGCCCCCCAGGATCCCGCGCCGCCTGCGTCGGGCGCTGAATCTGATGGCGGGTCCGCCCGGGTCCTGCTTGCGCTTCTGATCGTCACCGTCCTCGGCGCCGGCGTCTTCGCTGCATGGTACTTCACCGGCGAGACCGGTCCGGCGACCTCCATGTCCACCGTCGAGGTGCCTGTCGAAATCAAAGCCGACACGCCCGCCGAAACGCCCGGACTTCTGACCCAAGCCGTAAACGACCTGCAGTTGCCGCTTGCGGCGTCGATCGCGGCAGAGCCACAGCTGCTGTCAGTCGAACCGGCGCCGGCGCCCAAAGCCGTGTCCGACCCTGCACCCCTAGCTCAACCCGAGATCGAGGATTTTGCGCCGCCTATGCCCATGGTTGCGCGATCCTCCGGCCAGCGTTACCGCGCCATCCCGTCAATGGCCGAAGGCGTCGCTGTGCTCGCAGAAACGCGCGCAGGCGGCGAAGCGCTGACCATCACGGGACGGCTGAAGCAGCCTGACGGCGACTGGTATCGCGTCACGTTGGCGGACAATCGCATGGCTTGGTTCAAGGCTTCGCTCGCCGTGCCGCGCGCCCGCTTTGCCGAAACGGTGGGGCTGGCGGCGCCGAGGCCCGACGCCGCCTTTGCCGCTTCGGCCCCGCAGATTCTGGAGCCTTCCGAAGGTATCCAGCTGACCGGCGGTCCCCAACCCGTCAGGCTCGCCTGGTCACATCGCGAGGATGCGTCGATCTACATCGTCGAGATCGAAGCCTACGACGCGGCGGCACAACGCTGGATCGAAGACCCGTTGTACAAGCGCGTCACCATCGAAGCCGACACGGAGCTCTCCGAGATGTTCTCCACCGCAGGCGCCTGGCGCTGGCGCGTGCGCAGCGTTACCGCGGATGGCCAGCAGAGCCAGTTCAGTCGCTGGTCCGCCTTCGGCATCCGCAATTGAAGATAGGCAATGCGACGAGGCCGAACCCCTCTCGGGATCCGGCCCCACGGCATGCTGGCGTTGGGAATCGGGGGATCAGCCGCCAGAACGCGTCTCGTAGGCCTGGGCAAGGGTCGAGGAGCCGAACTTGCCGATCGACTCGCGCATCGTCTGGTTGGTGCACGCTGTGACGAGCGCGCGCTCGTCGAGCGTCATCTTCTGGGTGCCGGTGCAATGGCGGCGCACCTCCTTCTGGAGACGAAGCAGGAGTTTTTCGGCCGAATCCTCCGAGCTAAGTTCTGCCGTGCGGTAGCTGAAGGGGAATTTGAACGAGTCGGTCTTGAAGGAAGCGTCCTGCGCAAATGCAGGCCCGGTGGCGAAGCCCGCAGCCAGGGCGGCGGCGATGGCGGCAATGGCGATCAGGTGAGTGGCCGAAGATGCTGTTTTCATTGTCTTTCTCCGATTGGACTTGGCTCTTGCTCTATCGTCCCTCCCGAACTGGCCCCTGACAGCCATCTCGAAAGTCGATACGGATTTATCGACAAACAATATGACCTGTCAATGAACCAATTGCGGCGTCTTTCGGGCAAACGAAAACGCCCGGAGATTAATCCGGGCGTTCCAGTCAGTCGGAATCGGAAGGCTAGTTCGCGGCCAGCACCATTGGCGCTTTGTTCGCTGCAAACAGCCCTGTGGGATCATCCTTGGCCACCTGCGCGCGGGTGGCTTTGATGCAGTCGAGATAGAGGTAGTGGTTCGAGCCGATCACGGGCGCCGCCGCCTTGTAGCAGACCTTCTTCACGGCCTTGTTGAGCTCGGAAACATAGGTTTTGGCGTCCTGCTCGGACACCGGCGCCTTGGGGGTCTGGACGATGACGGGGTCAGCATGGGCGCCCGACGCGGTGACGGCGATCGCGGCAAGAATTGCGAGGAATTTCATTGGCGTAGTTCTCCGGGTTGTCGTTTGACCTGACTTTCAGAACGACCCTGGAGCGTTTCCCTCTGCACGACTCATGTGTTCTTGTGCAGTTGCGAACAGAATATGCTGCGCCGCACTAATGTCAATTGCCCCTGCGTAAATTTTACGTAAGGGCACGATGGCCCGAGCCCGCCTCCCGGTGCACGATGAAGCCATGGCCGACACGGTGATGCAGGCAGTCATTTGCGAAGGTCTGGCGCAGGATTTCTCGCGCGTGAGCTTGCGCCATATCCCAATTCCAGAGCCCGGACCGGGCGAGGTGCGCGTGAAGGTCGAGGCGGCTAGCCTCAACTTCCCCGACCTGCTGATGCTCAAGGGCGAATACCAGTTCAAACCCGACCCGCCCTTCACCGTGGGCATGGATCTGGCGGGAATTGTCGATTCCGCAGGCCATGGCGTCAAACTCGCGCCGGGCGCGCGCGTCGCGGGCGGGGCCAAGACAGGCGCATTCGCCACCTATGCGATCTGCCCCGAAACCAGCCTTCACCTCATCCCCGACAACCTGCCCGCCCCGCTCGCAGCCGCCTATCCCGCCGCCTACATGACCGCGCATGTTTCCCTGATCGCGAGGGGCCGATTGCAGAAAGGCGAAACGCTGCTGGTGCATGGCGCATCAGGCGGCGTTGGCATGGCGGCGATAGATGTGGGCCGGCTGCTCGGCGCGCGCGTGATCGCAACCACGGCCTCACCGGAAAAACGTGATGCGCTGTCGCGCGCGGGCGCCGACGAGGTCATCGTGCTCGGGCCCAAGCCGGGCGATGCTTTCCGCGAACAGGTGAAGGCGCTGACCGGCGGTCGGGGCGCCGATGTGATCTTCGATCCGGTGGGGGGAGACGTGTTCGATGAATCGACACGCTGTATCGCGTTCGATGGCCGGCTTCTTGTCATCGGCTTTGCCGGCGGGCGCATCGCATCGGTGAGCACCAACATGCCGCTCATCAAGGGCTTCTCGGTCGTTGGCGTCAGGGCCGGCGAATACGGGCGCCAGTTTCCCGAGCGCGGGCGCGCGATCCGCGACGAGATCTGGCGCTGGGCGGCGGAAGGACTCACACGACCGACAGTCTTCGCTGAGCTGCCGCTCGATCGCTGGCGCGAAGCGTTCGACCTGATGCGCGACCGGCGGCTGGTAGGCAAGGTCGTGCTGCGGCCGTAAGGCGCGCGCCTACCTCCGCCACCCGGCCAGCACCGAATCCGCCGCCGCGTCCAGCTCCACATCCGTCCACTTGCGGCCTTTCATCTCGGCTTTCAGCAGGTAGCTGATCGGCGCCATGAAGAGGCTGCCCAGAAGGTCTGGCGGCAAGTTCTTGAAGTCGCCGGACGCAATGCCCGCCTTGCGCAGGTCGCCCACCATGCGGGCCACGGCGCGGCCTGCTTCGCCGCCTTCGCGCTCGGCGAGGGCCGACTCAGCAAAGCGCTGACCGAAGGCGAAGGCATCCTTGTTGGCGCGATAGGCGAGGTAGATCGCCTTCCACGTCAGCTTGAGCCGCTCCGGCGGCGCCATCGACGTGTCGAGCCCCGCGCCCGCATCAAGGAACACTTCCTGCTTCATCTGCCGGTAGGAGGCGATCAACAGGTCGTCCTTGCTGTCGAAATGCCGATAGAGCGTGCCCTCGGCCACGCCGGCCTCCGACGCGATGGCGGCTGTCGTGGCCGCTTCCATGCCATCGCGCGCGACGATGCGGGCGGCGGCTTGCAGCAGACGTTCGCGTGTCGCCTGGCCGGTGGTCTGTGTCGCAGCATTCATCAGGCCAAGGCGCCTGCAATGCATCGCCGTGTCAAGATTAACGCGCCGCAGCCGCTGGACTAACCGCGTGGCGGCGTCAGGCTGACAGGGTGAGCGAAGCGCGATTCCTTGGCATAGACTTCTCTGGCGCCGCCGCCCCGTGGCGGCCGACCTGTTCGCGCCCGACAGTGTGGATCGCTGTCCTTGAGGGCTTCAGGCTGGTCGACCTGCGACCCGTGCAGAAGCTGGATCCTGACAGCGCGCCGTTCGACAGCCTCGTGAACCTGCTTCGGGCGGGGCGGTTCCGGGCCGCCGGCATCGACGCGCCATTCTCCCTGCCCGACCCGCACTTTCCGCGCGGCGGCCACGCACAGCTTCTCGCCGAGGTGGGCGCAATGGCGCCGGCCACTGACCGGCCTTTTCCGCGCGGACCTGACCTGATCGCGCTGGCGCAAAGGTACGCCGCGCAGGCCAGCGCCAAGCCTCAGCGTGCAACCGAACGTCAGTGGAGCGGCGCGAATCCGCGATCGACCCTGTGGTGGAAGCCGCGCGGCGGCGCGCCGTTTGCGGCGGCATGCATGACGTTGCTGCATCGCGCCGAGCGGCCCGTCTGGCCCTGGAAGGATGCGCCCGGCATGCTGGTGGAAGCGTTTCCGGCAGCGCAACTGCGCGCGTGGGACCTGCCGCATTCAAACTATGCCGATGCTGACGCCAAACCTGTCCGTGCCCGCATCCTTGCAGCGATCGAGCGCCGCCAGCAGATCGACATTGATGCTGCCGATCGCAAGGAGATGCTGCGCACGCCGGATGCGCTGGATGCCTTCATCGCGACATTCGCCGGACGCGCTGCAGCCAACCGCACGCTGAAGCTGGAGAAACCTCCGAGCTGGAAGACGGAAGGCGCCATCGCCGTGCACGCTTGACCGGCGCAATTGAAGGGTGGCCCTATTGGGTCGGGCTCGTCTTGAGATCAGTACCGGCCTTGGGGGTAACGCATGTTCACAGCCGTCCACCCGATCATCGGCACGCGCGACATCAAGCGCGCGATCGATTTCTACACGCGGCGCCTCGGGTTCGACCTTGCTTTCAGCGATGCGACAAACGAGCCGAACTATGTCGGGTTTCGGTCCGGCCCGGTCGAAGTGCACATGCAGTTTCAGTTCGAGCACGAGATGGGGACAATCCGGCTTCGCTTCCTCGTGCACGATCCGGACGCGCTTCTGGCCCAGTACCGGCAGCGCGGTGTCGACTGCACGCCCTCAGGCATACAGAACACCTCCTGGAGCACCCGAGAGTTCGCGCTCTACGATCCGGACGGCAACGCACTGACGTTTTACAGCAACGTGCAGAAGCAATGAGCGGGATCAGATGGGGGCCCGATGACCTATACACCGCTCTCAGAGACGTTTCAGTTGGAGCATGCCGATCCAGGGATGAGCCGCGGAGCAGTGCGCGGAAAATCGATCAGCACCAGCCCGACCGAATAGAACCATGGTGCTCGGCGATGCAGGATCGGCGTGCTAGTCCGTGCATGACAATGGCTTGGACATTGGGCCACGAATGTCGGCATCACTCTGCGACTGAATCGGGACTTCGCAATGACCTTCACTGTCAGGCCGCTTGCCGCCGCTGATCGCGAGCAATGGCTCGCACTTTGGGAAGGCTATCTCGTCTTCTATGAAAGCGAGCTGCCCGCGGACGTGACGGACCTGACCTGGAACCGGCTGCTGGATCCGGAAGCGCCGATCTTCGGCTTTTGCGCCGCAACGCCGGACGGCCGCATTCTCGGCATCGTGCACTATCTCTTCCATCCGGTGACATGGGCTACGGGACCGCGCTGCTATCTCGAAGACCTGTTCACCGCTTCAGAGGCGCGCGGGCGCGGCGTCGGGCGCGCGCTGATCGCGGCGGTGTACGCCGCTGCCGACGCGCGCGGCGCAGACCAGGTCTACTGGCTGACGCAGGAGTTCAACGCCACGGCCCGCCGCCTCTATGATCAGGTCGCCACGGCAACGCCGTTCATCAAATACCGGCGGTAGGCAGAGCCTGCCATCTTGCCGTGGCAAGAGTCCCCTCATCGCCCTCATGGTTCGACGGACGCGCTTCGCGCTGCTCACCATGAGGGCTCGGGCTCACGGCACCTTCAAGGCTATCTCCACACCGTGCTCACAACCTGTAGTTGCATTCAAGACCACAGAGCCACATAGTCCTCCGCATACCGCATGTGGGGGAACTGCAATGATCCATGCCGTCACGCTTGCAAACCAGCATCTCTACGGGCCTCAGCTCGACCAGATGTTTCGCATGCGCCACGCCTTCTACATTGAAGGTGCATGGCTGGTCGGGCCTGACATCGAAGGACGGGCGCGAAACCGACGAGTTCGACGATGAAAGCGCCGTCTACCTGATGAGCATTGACCCGTTCGGTGATGTGGCGGCCTCGGTTCGCCTCAACCCGACGCTTGGCCCAACCCTGCTCAGGAAATTCGCGGACTGGTCTGACGAGCCGTTGCCTGAACTCGATAGCGTCTGGGACATCTCGCGCTGGATCGCGGCGCCGCAGCACCGGCGGGCGGCGAACCCGCGATGGCCGTCCAATCACCAACGCGAATTGATGGTCGGGATCCTGGAGTTCTGCCTGTCGCGCGGTCTGACACACCTCACCATGCTGGCCGAGCACCGGCTGGCGGAACGGATCGGAACATATGGATGGCCGCTTCGGTTTCTTGGCGCACCACGCCCCTATGAAGGCGGCAAGGGAATCGCCGTGGCGGCCGAGATCGAGGTCGGCCTGCACGTTCTCGCGCTGACTCGCGCAAAGACAGGGGTGCTGGGAGCGCAACTGATGGTAATCGACCCCACGCGGATCGCGCCATCAGGTCCGGCGATCCAGCCCATCGTGGCGCCCGATGAGCTTCGTGACATCGCACAGGCATTTGGTGGAGATCGCGTCGCTACTCTGGTCACAGCTCTGTCACACGCGATCGCCGACGCGGACGATCGGCCTCGCGCCGTCGAACTCACCCGCGCCATCTCACGGCTGTTCGAGGCGGCAGGCTTCGTCATCGACGCAGACGCGCCCGACAAACGGAAACAGCCCGGTCTTTCGACCGGGCTGCCCCATCTTATGGTTACGACTGACCGGGTTTAGCGGCCGATCGTGATCTGCACTTCCGCGCGGCGGTTGAGCGGCTCGCGGGTTCCGTCCGGACGGGCTTCGGCCGGTTCGGATTCGCCTTTGGCGGTCGTCGAGATCGCCGTTTCGGCGACACCCGAAGCAAGCAGAGCCTGCTTGACCACATCGGCGCGACGTTGCGACAGGCGGTCGTTGTAGGCCGAACCACCCGACGAGTCGGTGTGACCTTCGACGGCCGTCAGGTTGATCGAGCAACCACCGGCCTTCGCACGGGAAACCGCAGCGTTGATCGTGTCGCGGTTCGCCGAGGTGAGGTCGGAACGATCCCACTCGAAATACACCACGAACGGAGGCTGCTGCTGCGTGCACGTCTGCGCCGCGGTCTGGTCCGTCGTTGTGGGCGGCGGAGGCGGAGGCGGAGGCGGCGGCGGGGGCGGAGGCGGCGGCGGCGGCGGAGGGGGCGGCGGCGGAGCCGGCGGCGGTGGCGCCGCAAACTGCCAACGAATGCCCGCCGTCACGGCGTGGTCCTGATAGTCAGACTCGTAATTCCCGCCAATGCCCTGGAACGCAAGATCCGGCGCCACAGTGTAGGCGTAGCCCAGGTCAACCGTCAGCTGCGGGCCCATCTTGATGCCGAAGCCGGCAAGAGCGTTGTAGGCAAAAACCGTATCGCTGTCGTCGAAGCCGTTGGCCTGAGCGCCAGTGCCGGTGAGGTAGGTCGAAGCAGCCCGGCTATCAACACGGGCAGCGCCGGCGCCGACCCCGAGATAGGGAGAGATGTTCGAGCCCTCGAGTGGGAAGTCCTTGAGGACGTTGATCATTGCGGTGGTGACGCGGGTGGAGCCAGCGCCATCCGGTCCAACGCGGCCAGCGGGCAGAGTGCCGATAAAGGCATCCGGAACCACTAGCTCGACGTTGCGGTAACCAACCGCGCCTTCGACACGAAGCCCGCCGGCAAAGCCATAGCCGAGGCCGAGGCCGAAGACAGGATCGACTTCCGGGTCAGCGCGCGTGTCGAGCGAGCCGTTGACGGGACCGCCGCCGGCAAAATCGATGTCCTGAATTCCATCGACAATCGCACCGACTTTGGCCGTTCCGTACCAGCCGTCCTGTGCGTAGGCAGTTGCGCCTGCAGACACCATCGTGGCGGCCGCGGTGGCGCACAAAAGTGCTTTTTTCATACCGTTCCCCTTATCCAAAGGCTCTTCCCCGGCATCCGGAAAACGTCGCCGAGATCATAACGCGGTCGCCCCGCATATGATCCGGGTACACGCTTTTTTTTTCGTTGGCGATACGGCGCTCCTCTGGAAGTGCCCCCGCAGCCGCTTTTTCAACCGGTACGGGTCGCGGCGGCCACATGATTTCCTGCGCGCCCACGTGATTTCCTGTGTGCAATGAGGCGACTGGGGCGGATCGCGTTCGCCTTTCATGACTTACGCAGCTCTCGGCGCCCGAATCGCAGCGATCAGGTCCCAGATGACCGAGCGACCGCCGAAGGCCGCCGGGGCACGACCTAGGACCTGACGGGTATCCACACTTCGCAGCCGCCATTTCCGGATTGCGAGTCGAATTCGGGCCCGTAGCGTTCGATCATCTGCATGGCGCAATCGACCGGTTGGCGGCCCGAACTGGCAAGCCATTCGCCGGCGGCGGCGCAGGTTGCGCCTAAAGTGGAGACGTGACCGGCATGGCGAAACACGGCCCACTCGCGCGGGGCGATCCGAATGCCTGACAGGCCCTCGGGAAGGTCGGAGAGGCTGCTGACCTCTACGGCAGGTGCATAGTCGAAGCCGGCTTCGTCGGTTGGGTCTGCCGGGGCGAGACAGAGGCCAAAGGCGGCGCCGGGGATCGTATGCGTGATCGCGCCGAGGTGTGGGCCGAAGGCATGCCAGAGCGAGGCGATGCCGGCACGCTCTTCAAACCGGAAATACCGGCGAAGTCCGGCAAACAACATCGTCTTGCCTGCGACGAAGCGATCTGGCGCGATGGCGTTGGCGGGATGGTCTGGCATGCGGAGTGGCTCCGTGATCGGGAGGTTTGCGAGGGAGCGCCGGGCGCGAACATCTTCCGGCGTGAAGCCGAACTGGTCGCGGAAGGCGCGGGTGAAAGCCTCGTGCGATCCGTAGCCGACGGCGAGCGCCACCTGGAGAATGTCAGGAGCGCCCTCGGCCAGGAGTCGCGCCGCCTCGCTGAGCCGCCGCGCGCGCGCAAATGCGAGCACGGGCTGGCCGACGATGGCGGCGAAGGTACGCGCGAGATGAAAGCGGGAGAGTCCGGACACCCTCGCCACATCAGCGAGCGCGAACGGCTCGCCGATGTGGCTTTCAATGTACCAGAGCGCCCTGCTGATCGCCTGCATGCTGCACCTTCCGAAGCTGAGGCGATGATGGCAAGTGCGGGGAAGGGCTGCTTGATCGCGCTTGCGGAAATGCGGAGGCTTGTTACCCCGCCTTCCGCTTCGCCCGGTTGATTGCGGCGTCGAGCGCCGACAGGAAGGCCGAGCGATCCTTGGGCGCGAAGGGTGGCGGGCCCGAGGTGATCTCGCCGAACGAACGCAAGTGCTCCATGAGGCCGCGTGTCGCGAGAGCTGATCCGATCATGGCGGCGGTGAAGACCTTTGCGGTGGGCGAGATGACTTCGGCGCTCTTCTCCAGTGCGCGCGCTGCGAGCGGAATGTCGTTGGTCACCACGACGTCGCCCGGCCCTGCCCGCTCCGCGATCCAGTCATCGGCAGCGTCCGCCCCGGCATCCACCAGCACGAACTCGATGCGAGGCTCCATTGGCGTCCGGATGAAGGAATTCGCGACGACACGCACATCGCAGCCGATGCGGCGGGCGACCTTGTAGACTTCTTCCTTCACGGGACACGCATCCGCGTCGACATAGATGATCATGGGCCTGATCTGCCGCTGGCGCTGCCGGATGTCCAGAGTTGGAGCGCCTCGCGCCTAAACCGCAGGCGTTTTAGCGCGTCGTGGGGAAGACCTGCCCGCAGCCTTTTCACCCTTCGCGGCGCGACGGCCCTTTTCCTCGTGGAGGTGATGCGCGTTCTGCTCGACCTTCCTGAGGATCTTCTGGAGTTCTTCGTCGGTTAGATGTTCGATCCCGATATACTCGTTGTCTGCGGCGTCGATCGCGCGGAGCAATTCGTCGAGCTTGGCGTGGATCGCGCCATTATCGCGGTTCTGGGTGTTCTGGATCAGGAACACCATCAGGAAGGTGACGATCGTGGTCGATGAGTTGATGACCAATTGCCAGGTGTTGGAAAAACCGAAGAACGGTCCGGTGCACGCCCACGCGATCACGTAGATCGCGCAGAGGATGAACGCGAAGGGACTTCCGGCGGCGCCAGAGATCGCGTTTGCGAACTTCGTGAAAAGCTTGCTCATCAAGCAGGAAAACGTTGCGCGGGCCGCGTTAGTTCCGGCTGCGAGGGATAAGTCCGCCTGATCGCGAGCTTTCCGCTAGTTCGGCTTCGGTAGCAGTTCCCCCTGCTTCACCTCTGAGGACCCAACCGGCAGGTCGATGCGCAGGCCGTCCCAGCCTATCACCCATGAATCGGCAGGGCGGATTTGGGCCACCCCGGCAAAGTAAGGCGGCAGGTTCACCTGCACCGACGGGATGTGGTGGGTGTAGACCAGCAGCTTTACGCCGGCCTCATTGGCCGTCTTTGCCGCGTCAAGCGGGCTGATGTGATAGTCCGGAATGTCGGCCATGATCTTCGCCGCGCGCGCATTGCCGGCGGCGTTCATCTGCTGCTGCGCCATGCCGATGAGATTCGGCGCGAGCGACTCCGTCACCAGCACGTCGGCGCCGCTGGCGTTCGCGGTGAAGTTGGCGGAGAGCGCGGTATCGCCGGAGATCACCACCGACCTGCCCTTCCAGTCGAAGCGGTAGCCGACTGCGGGACGGATCGGATCGTGATCGACCTCGAAGGCGGTGACGGTGAGATCGCCGTCCCTGAGGATCATTTCTTCGGCGTCGAGCCTGCCGAGAAAGTTCTTGCCGAATTCTCTTGCTACCAGCGGCGCGTTGGCGAGATCGATCACCGCCTCGCCATGGTGCGTAAGGCGCAGGCGAGCGTCTTCCTCATAGGCAAGATTGAATCCAGCAACCAGATTGCCGACGCCGCGCGGGCCGTGAACAGGCAGCATCGAACGCCGTCCGGCCACCATGGTCTGCATGCGGAATTCACCGAGATCGCCGATATGGTCGGAGTGGAAGTGCGTGATGAAGACGCCGGCAATCCGTGAACCGGGAAACTGCATCCGCTGAAGCTGCTCCCAGCTCTCCGGCCCGGTGTCGATGACATACGCCTTGTCGCCTGCGACGACGATGGTGCAGGCTTTGGCCCGACCGGGATCAGGCAGCGGAGAAGATGTGCCACACAGAATGACGCGCAGCGCCTTGCCGTCGAAGACTTCGGTCATCGCGGCGCTGAGCGGCATTGGCGGCAGCGGATCCACGCTCGAAGCCGCAGGCGCGGATGGCGCTGTCGTGCAGGCCGCCAGCGTCGCCGTCACAATGATCGAAGCAAGCCGCCGCATGTCGCTCTCCGCGCACAGATACGCGGCCGTAGCTATCAGGCGGCTTGGTCGCGCGAAAGACTGACCCTACGCGAACTCGACCAACACTTCGTCCGCGGCCACCGAAGCTCCGGCGGCGGCGTTCACGGCCTTCACGACGCCGTCTGCTTCGGCGCGAATGATGTTCTGCATCTTCATCGCCTCGACGATGCAGACTGCATCACCCGATTTCACACCCTGCCCGACCGTGACCGCGACGGAGACGACGAGGCCGGGCATCGGGCTCATGATCAGCTTCGAGGTGTCGGGCTTCTGTTTCTCGGGCAGGCGGGCGTGCAGTTCGGCCTGGGCTGGCGTGCAGACCTTGATGTGAGCTTCGACGCCAAGGCGGCGAACGATGTAGCCTTCGTTGGCGATGGCGATCGAGAGCGCATAGGTCTTGTCGTCGAACACAAGCTCCATCAGCGACATGCCGGGCTTCCACTGCGTTGCCAGCGTGTGGGCTTTCTTGTCGCCGACGAATTCGATCTCGGCTTCACCCATCTGCCAGCTGATGTTTACCGGCACGGGATTGCGGCCAACGATGGCGACCCAATCCTTGCGCTGGGGACGGGCGGGCTCGATGCGGCCCGAGATGCCCGACATGCGCGTGCGCAGGAGAACGTTTGCGTAGGTGGCGGCGGCGACGAGGACCTTCTCGACTTCGGGCGATGTGGTCGCGCCGTGGAAGCCGTCCGGGAATTCTTCCTTGATGTAGCCCGTGGTGATCTTGCCGGACTGGAAGCGTTTCTGATCAAGCACGGCGGCGAGGAAGGGCGAGTTGTCCTGGATGCCCTGCACTTCCAGGCGCTCCAGCGCCTTCACATGCGTGGCGATGGCGGCGGCGCGGTCCTTCCCGTGCGTGATCAGTTTGGCGATCATCGGATCGTAGAACATCGAAATCTCGTCGCCCTCGCGGACGCCTGTGTCGATGCGGACAGTCCCTTCGGCCAGCTTGCCTTCAGGCGGAAATCGCATGCGCTTGAGGCGGCCGATGGACGGCAGGAAGCCGCGATACGGGTCCTCGGCATAGATGCGTGATTCCAGCGCCCAGCCGTCGATCTTCACGTCCTTCTGTTTCATCGCAAGCTTTTCACCAGCGGCGACGCGCAGCATCTGCTCGACAAGGTCGTAGCCGGTGATCATCTCGGTGACCGGGTGCTCGACCTGCAGGCGCGTGTTCATCTCGAGGAAGTAGAAGTTGCGATTGCCGTCGACGATAAATTCGACGGTGCCCGCGCTGTCGTACTGCACCGCGCGTGCGAGGGCGACGGCCTGTTCGCCCATCGCCTTGCGGGTTTCAGGCGTGAGGAAGGGCGATGGCGCCTCCTCGAAGACTTTCTGGTTGCGGCGCTGGATCGAGCATTCGCGTTCGTTCAGGTAGATGATGTTGCCGTGCTTGTCTCCGAGCACCTGGATCTCGATGTGGCGCGGCTGGTCGACGAACTTCTCGATGAAGATGCGATCATCGCCAAAGGACGAGATCGCCTCGGCGCGGGCGCCCTCGAAGCCCTCTTTCGCTTCGGCAGAATTGAACGCGATGCGCAGGCCCTTGCCGCCGCCGCCAGCCGACGCCTTGATCATCACCGGATAACCGATCGAGTCCGCTATCTTCGCCGCTTCCTTCGCGTCGGCGATGAGGCCCATGTGGCCGGGCACGGTGCTGACGCCCGCTTCGGCGGCAAACTTCTTCGACGTGATCTTGTCGCCCATGGCTTCGATCGCGTGCGGATTCGGCCCGATGAAGACGATCTTTTCGGCCTGCAGACGCTTTGCGAAGGACGCGTTCTCCGAAAGGAAACCGAACCCAGGATGCACGGCTTCCGCGCCTGACTGCTTCACCGCGGCGACGATCTTGTCCTGGACGAGATAGCTCTGCGCGGCAGGTGACCCGCCAATGTGGATCGCCTCGTCGGCCATCTCGACAGCCATGGAGCTGGCGTCAGCGTCGGAATAGACAACGACGGTCTTCACGCCCATGCGCCGCGCGGTCTTGATCACCCGGCAGGCGATTTCCCCGCGATTGGCGATCAGGATTTTTGAGAACATCCGCTACTCCGGCACGTCGAGAACTGTGACCGCAAAGTGACTAAAAGCCTCGTGTGGTCAAGGCAATCCGCCAAACTGTCCCGCTGCGCATGCGTCCGGCGGCGCCACAGGAAAGACTCGGGCTTCAGGTCCCATTAACCGTGCGGGACCGAAAGTCCGGCGGATTCGGAGATCGTGGGGACGCGCATGCTGTTGTTCTTCTTTGGCAGACACGGATGGACCGGCGAGTCCGGTCGCACCTACACATTCAAGTGTGCGCTGACCAAGCGCGGCATCCCCGATGATTCCGGCGGCATCTATGTGTTCGTGCGCCGCCGTTTTGGGTTCTTTCTGCAGGCCCTCTATGTCGGCAAGGCCGCGAACCTGCGCGGACGACTTCTCGGACACGAAAAGTGGGGCAAGGCATGGTGGCTGCTCGGCGCCACCGAGCGCCATGTCATGCGCATCGCCACCGAGGATGAGCGCAGGCATATCGAGGAAGACCTTATCCGCGGTCTGAAGCCGCGCCTGAACGATGTGCAGATGCCGCGCCACGAGAACGACGCGCCGAACACGCCGGAGCTGCGCCGGTCCTGGCAATGGCGCCGCGCGATTGCGCGCTGGTTCAAGTCGCTGGTTGGGCGTGGTGAGCCTGTGGGGCCGCTGAAAGGTTGACTGTTGCAACGCCCGTGAGCCCGACCTCGTCCTGAGGGATCGCAAGCACGTCACTTCAACGTTGGAGGTCCATCGATGCGATCGTCTCGAAGGACGAGGGCGGGCTCGCTGGCGTCAGACTTTCACTATGTTGCCCGGCATCCGGCCCGCCAGCACATCTGCGATGCCATCAATGGCAAGCTCAATCATCGCCGTGCGCGTCTCCACCGTCGCGCTGCCGATGTGAGGCAGCAGGAAGGTGTTCTCAAGATCGTTGAGGCGGGTGTCGTACCCGGGCTCCTTCTGAAAGACATCGAGGCCTGCTGCGCCGACCTGCCCTGACTTCAGCGCATCCAGCAGCGCATCTTCATCAACCAGCGATCCACGCGCCGAGTTCACGAAGATCGCGCCTTTCGGCAACAGCGCGAAACGCTCAGCCGTCATCAGCACGCCCTGCCCGCCCGGCAGGTTGAGACTGAGCACCTGGCAATGCGGCAGCATATCTTCCAGCGTCGTAAAGTAGCGCGCGTCGCCTTCCAGATCAGGCGAGAGCCGCGTGCGGTTGTGATAGAGGATCGGCATGCGGAATCCGCGCGCACGGTCCGCCACGGCGCGGCCAATGCGGCCCATGCCAACGATACCCATCGTCTTGCCGGTCACCTCGACGCCGAGACCCTGGAAGAAGCCGTTCCGGATCTTCCAGCCGCCATCCATGTTACGGACATGCTCCTTCGCGCGCCGTGCGGCCCCCAGCAGAAGCAGCATGTGAGTATCGGCGGTGGCGTCGGTCAGCACGTCGGGCGTGTTGCAGATGGTGATGCCACGCGCACTGGCGGCGGCGACATCGATATGGTCGTAGCCGACGCTGGTCGTGGCGATGACCTTCACGCTGGCCGGCAGCCGGGCCAGATGCTCAGCGCGCAGCGGCATGCCGAGCGACACCAGCAAACCGTCAGGCTGGTGCTGGTTAGCCAGCGCGATTACCTCGTCAGTCTTCAGGTGCCGCTCAGGCGCGATGCAGTCAAACAGTGCATCGACCCGACCCCGCAACCCGGGCGGGATCGGAAGCGATGCGATAATGCGCGCGCGTCCCGTCATCACGGACCTGCGCGATCCCCTTCGGGTTCGTCGTGCCGGATGTTGCGACGGTAGGTTTCCGGCAGGAAGAAGAACCCGACCACCAGCGTCATCGCGGCGATGATCACTGGATACCAGATGCCGGCGTAGATATCGCCCGTCGCGGCCACGACCATGAAGGCGGTGGTGGGCAGGAGACCGCCGAACCAGCCATTGCCGATATGATAGGGCAGCGACATCGACGTGTAGCGAATGCGCGCCGGGAACAGCTCGACCAGCGTGGCGGCCATCGGACCGTAGATCATCGCGGTGAAGACCTGCGTCATCACGATGACGAAGATCACCGTCCAGCGATCGACCTGCGCCGTGTCCGCGCTCGTCGGGTAGCCCGCTGCAGCAAGCGCAGCGCCGATTTCCGCCTGGTAGGCCGCGATGGCGGCGACGCGGGCCTCGCCCGTCACCTGTGCCGGGTCAGGCGCGGTAATCGTGGTTGGCCCAACCGAGATCGTGGCGATCGATCCTGCCGGAAGCGGCTCTGTTGTGTAGCTGACGCCCGCCCGTGCGAGGTTGGACTTCACGATATCACAGGACTTCTCGTCGAACTTCGTCCGGCCGATCGGATCGAACTGCAGCGAGCACTGGGTGGTGTCCGCGCGCACGAGGATGGGCGAGGATTGTTGAGCCTCCGCAAGCGCAGGGTTGGCGGCGCGCGTCATCATCTGGAACAGCGGGAAGAAGGTCAGCACGGCAAGCGCAAGCCCGCCAAGCGCAAGATAGCGTCGGCCGATCTTGTCCGACAGCCAGCCGAACAAGACGTACAGCGGCGTGCCTATGCCGAGCGCGATGGCGACAATGATGTTCGCTTCCAGCCCGTCGACCTTCAGAATGTTCTGCAGGAAGAACAGACTGTAGAACGTGCCCGTGTACCAGATCACAGCCTGGCCCGCGACGAGGCCGAACAGGGCGATCAGCACGAACTTGGCGTTCTTCCACTGGCCGAAGGATTCCGCCCACGGCGCCTTCGACGTCTTCTGCTCGTCCTTCATCTTCTGGAAGACCGGGCTCTCGCCGAGCTGAACGCGGATCCACACAGAGACAGCAAGCAGAACGATCGAGACGAGGAACGGGATGCGCCAGCCCCACTCGGAGAACTCCTCCGGCGTCATCATCTGGCGGACCGCCATGATGAGGATCAGCGAGATGAACAGGCCGATGGTCGCAGTGATCTGGATGAAGCTGGTGTAGAACCCGCGGCGATGCGCCGGCGCGTGTTCAGCAACGTAGATCGCAGCCCCGCCATACTCCCCGCCGATGGCGAGACCCTGCAGCACACGAAGCGCCACGAGCAGGATGGGCGCAAGAATGCCGATCTGTTCGGAGCCAGGCAGCAGGCCGACTGCAAACGTCGATGCGCCCATGATGATCATGGTGACGAGGAATGTGTTCTTCCGGCCGACAATGTCGCCGACCCGCCCGAACACCAGCGCGCCGAAGGGGCGCACCAGGAAGCCGGCCGCGAAGGTGGCGAGAGCGAGGATGAAGCCCGTCGTCTCGTTCACGCCGGTGAAGAAGTGCTGGTTGATGTAGGTGACCAGCGATCCGTACAGGAAGAAATCGTACCATTCAAACATTGTGCCGACGCTGGACGCGCCGATCACAAGCACCTCGTTCTGCTTCTTGGGAGCTTTCGCGCCCTCAGCGGTCGTTTCCATCTGCCGTTTCTCCCCGCGCGGACTGCCTTAGCGTCAGCGACATTCTTTGACTGCAAGCTGCAACGGCATGACGCTCAGGGCAAGGCGAAAGGCAAAGGGGGCATTGGGCGCGGCAATACGCCCTTGCGATGGTTTGGGGCGGGGAGCAGAATTCCACTGCATCCAAGGGAGGGACGCCATGATCCGCACAATAACACTTGCCGTGGGCCTCGTGGCCCTTGCCGCCTGCCAGCCCGCCAAGTCGCCAGAACAGATACAGGCCGAGCGCAACGCCGCGGCTCTGCAGGAGATGATGGCGACACTGGGTGGTCAGGCGTCGATCAATGGACAACCCGTCAGCCCCGAGCAGATGGCGGCGGCATTTGCGCAGGCCGGCGCCATGGCGAGCGCCATGAGCCCCGAGATGTCCGCAGAGGATCGCGCCAAGATGCAGGCCATCACCGGTGCGATGGCGAGCGGTCAGGTGCACCCGGCTGCATCAGCATGGGTCGCGGGCGCCAACAAGTCGCTCGCCATTCTCAAGACCGTGAAGGACGCGCCATCAGCCGCCACGGCGAGGGCGCAACTGGCGCCGATCTACGCCGAGATGACCGCCCCAGCCGCCACGCTCAACGCCATGACCGAAGACCAGCGCGACGTCGCCATGGGCTCCGCCCTGCCCCAGTTCATGTCGTTCGGCATGAACGCCGCAAGCCTGATGATCCCGCTATCGTCTGACCCGGCGTTGGCAGAGCTAGTCGAGGACATGCTGGACGACATGCCGTCACCGGGGTGAGGAGCGCTGGGACCGCCGGGCTCCTGCCCGGCAATCCTCGCGAAGCGGCGAGTTGTGTGTCGCGTCGCTAACGCGCCGCCATGCCGGGCGGGAGCCCGGCGGTCCCAGCTTACAGCGGAATGTTGTCGTGCTTCTTCGGCGGGTTCGACAGCTGCTTGTTCTTCAGCGTCCGTAGCGCCCGGACGATCCGCTTGCGCGTGTTGTGCGGCATGATCACGTCGTCGATGAAACCGCGGGAGGCGGCGACGTAGGGGTTCGCGAACGTGTCCTGGTATTCCTTGGTGCGCGCCGCCGTTTTCTCGGCATCGCCCGCGTCGGCGCGGAAGATGATCTCGACGGCGCCCTTCGCGCCCATCACGGCGATCTCGGCGGTGGGCCAGGCGAAGTTGAGGTCGCCGCGCAGGTGTTTTGAACTCATCACATCATAGGCGCCGCCATAGGCCTTGCGCGTGATGACGGTCACTTTCGGCACAGTCGCCTCGGCATAGGCGAACAGCAGTTTCGCGCCGTGCTTGATGAGGCCGCCATATTCCTGCTTGGTGCCCGGCATGAAGCCCGGCACGTCCACGAACGTGATGATCGGGATGTTGAAGCAGTCGCAGAAGCGCACGAAGCGCGCAGCCTTGCGGCTTGAATCGATGTCGAGCACGCCAGCGAGACTCATCGGCTGG
>JANOKS010000155.1:0-4565 GCA_031419455.1 Alphaproteobacteria bacterium | reverse complement strand
CGATCATCGCCGAGTTCAAGCTGACCGACACCGAGTACGGTTTCCTGAACGGCCCCCCCTTCGCGATCTTCTATGCGCTGATGGGCATCCCGATCGCGATGCTCGCGGACAGGTTCAACCGCATTTTCGTCCTGGCGCTCTGCATCGCGATCTGGTCGGTGATGGCCGCGCTATGCGGTTTCGCAAACTCATTCCTGTTCCTGCTGTTCGCGCGCATCGGCGTCGCGATCGGCGAGGCGGGCGGCACGCCGCCCTCGAACTCCGTCATCGCCGACTACTTCAAGCCGCGCAGCCGGGCGCACGCGCTGGCCATCTTCGCCATGGGCGTGACCGTCGGGTCGGCGCTGTCGAACTTTTTCGGGGGACCCATCGCAAGTAGTCTCAACGGTCCTGCGCTTCAAGCCCTGTTCGAAAGCTGGGGCTGGGAGTGGGCGGTCAACATGACGGACTGGAGCCAGGTCGAGGGATGGCGCGTGGCCTTTGTCGTGACCGGCGCGCCGGGCGTGCTGATCGCGCTGATCCTGTTGCTCACGGTCAAGGAGCCGCCACGCGGCTATTCGGATCCGCCAAGCGCCACGCGCGGTCAGAAGGCCAGCATGCTCGAAACCCTGAAGGAGCTTGGACCCAAGCCGACCTTCTGGACGATGGCGCTGGGCGCGGCCCTGGTCGCGCTCGTCGGCTATGGCCTCACCGCCTTTCAAGCCCCGATGGTCGGGCGGCTGCATGGTGTCGATCCCGGCACATTTGCGCTGCAGTTCGGCGGGCCGCTGGCGATCTTCTCGGCGATCGGCACGTTCCTTGGCGGCTTCATCATCGACCGCATGTCCAACCGCGTGAACGCGGCTGTTTCGCTGGTGCCCGTGGCAGGCATGCTGCTTGCCCTGCCGCTCTACCTTTTCGCGTACTACCAGCCGACCGAAAATCTCTACACCGTGGCGCGGCCGGTCTGGTGTCTCGGGGCGATGCTCCACTTCATGTATCTCGGCTCGCAATACACGATCGGGCAGGGCGTGGTGAGTGCGCGCGGCCGCGCATCGGCGATCGCCATCCTGCTGCTGATCATCGCGCTGATCGGCAATGGCATCGGGCCGGTTCTCACCGGTGCGCTGAGCGACATGTTCATGAGCATGGAGCTGCGCACCAGCGCCTTCGCCGACGTGCTGACTTCGACCATGTGCCGCGATGCCGCGCAGGTTGCGGCGCTGCCGGCGGACCAGCAGGCTGTTTGCGGTCTTGCCTATGGCAACGGTCTGAGGTCGGCGATGGCGGCAACGGCGCTGGTCTTCATACCGGCGGCGCTGTTCTTCTTCCTCTCGTCGCTGACGCTGAAGAAGGACATGCTCGCGCGGACGTTCTGAGACCTGCGTAGCGAGCATTACACGGCCGGGCGGCAAGACGCTGTCCGGCCGATTTGCGTCTGCAGCATGACGGGCTTGTCAGCGCGCGCTGCAGACAGAGCCGCGATTCAGGGTGGACCGGAGCGACGCATTCCGTAAGCATGCGCGGTCCAGGCGCCGCGAGTGCGCCGGCGCAAGGGGGAGAGACAGATGGGTACGCAGACAGGCGCCATCGGCGCCGAGGCGGCAGATGGCGTGAAGACTGGCGGCGAGGGGCACCTCACCGGCTATGGCACCAAGAGCTATCGCAGCTATGTGCTCAGCGCGCTGCTGATCGTCTACATTTTGAATTTCCTCGACCGCGGTCTGCTCGGCATCGTCTCCGAGCCGGTGATGAACGAGCTGGGCATCACCGATGGGCAGTTCGGCCTTCTGACCGGGATCGGCTTCGCGTTGTTCTACTCCGTCGTCGGCATCCCGCTGGCGCGCTACGCCGAGTACGCCAACCGCACCTGGATCATGACGATCTGCATCGCGTTGTGGTCAGCCGCGACTGCGCTTTCGGGAATGGTCGGGTCTGTCGAGATCGGCGGCGTCGTGATCAGCGGCTTCGTGATGCTGCTGATCTGCCGGGTGCTGGTGGGCGTGGGCGAAGCTGGCTGCACGCCGCCGGCCAATTCGATCATCGCAGACTACTATCCGCCAAAGCGGCGTTCGACCGCGCTGGGTTATTACGCGATGGGCGTCACGGCAGGCACGCTGTCCGCCAACCTGATCGGCGGGCCGGTGGCGGATGCCTATGGCTGGCGGACGGCCTTCATCGCCATTGGCATCGCGGGCATCGTGATCGCCGTGCTGTTCCGGCTGACCGTGAAGGAACCGCCGCGCGGCTATTCCGATCCGCCGGGCGTTGTGCGGGCCAAGCGCGCGACCTTCGTGGAGGCGCTCAAGGAGCTGGGCTCCAAGAAGTCCTTCTGGCTGATGGCGGCGGGCGCGACCCTCGCCTCGTTCTGCGGCTATGGCATCGTCACCTTCCAGACCTCGTTCCTGATCCGCACGCATGGCGTGTCGCTGACCGAGGCGACGCTGATGTTCAACGTGCCCTCGGCGTTTTTTGCTTCGATCGGCGTCTTCATGACCGGGTGGATCGCCGAGAAGGTGGTGAAGACGCGGCCCAACGCAATCGCCTGGCTGCCGGCGATCGGCCTCATCGCCTGCGTGCCGTTCTACGTGGTGGGTTTCTCGTCCGACAACAAGTGGGTGGCGCTGGTCGGCATCTGCATGGGCGCCGGGATCAAGTATGGCTACATTGCAGCCCAGTACACGATCGGGCAGGGCGTGGTCGGGGCGCGCACGCGGGCAACGGCGACGGCGATCCTGCTCTTCATCGTCAACCTGCTTGGCTATGGCGCGGGGCCGCCCTTCATCGGCTTCCTGTCGGACACCCTGTTCGCGATGCAGGCCAATGCCGAGGGCTTTGGCGATCTCGCCCGCGCGTCCTGCAAGGGCGCCTTGCTGCAGGGCCTGCCGGAAGCGGCGCAGGCTTTCTGCAAGGCGGCCGAGGCGAAGGCGCTGCAGACCTCGCTGGTGATCACGTCGGTGCTCTATGCGACGCCGGCGATCTTCTTCCTGCTGTGCATCAAGACGCTGCAGAAGGATCTGGTGGCGAAGTAGCGCGCGAAGCGCGCTGGGGGAGTAGGCAGTAGGGAATAGGCAGTAGGCAGATAGTTGGTGAAGACCAACTGCCTCATGCCCCACCACTATTGCCTACTGCCCACTCCCTACTCCCCGCGCGGAGCGCGACACAGAACCGCCCCGGAATCCATCGGACTCCGGGGCGGCGCCGTCGCGGGTAGAACTTGGATTTGTTAGCCGGCGAGGCGCTGGATGTAGTCGAACTCGCGGGCGCGGCGTTCGCGCTTTTTCGCCGGCTGGAAGGCGAGGCGGGCGTGCTCGGCGCAGTAGGGCGAATTCTCGTGCGTGCCGTGACCGCAGAAGCCGAAGGCGGCGTCGGCCGGATCGCCGATCGGCCATTTGCACATCGAGTCCTTCACCGTCAGGACCGTCACCATGTCGCCGTTCGGGAGACGCTGGGGCTCGATATTGGCTTCGGCTTCGGTGACGCGGGCGTGCGCCGGTTCGGACCGGATGGCGAGGGCGTTGGCGCCGCGGGCGCCTCCTGTGCTGGCATGTGGAGCCGGGGCCTGACGCGGCATCACCGTAGGTTTCGGACGGGCCAGGCGCGGCGGACGCTTGACCGGGCGGGACGGAGTCGCCCGGCCGGAGAGTCCGAGGCGGTGCACCTTGCCGATCACCGCATTGCGGGTGACCGAGCCAAGCCGTTTGGCGATCTGGCTTGCGCTGTGCCCTTCGGCCCAGAGTTTCTTCAGTTCCGAGACGCGTTCTTCGGTCCAGCCCATGAATTGTCTCTCCACAGCCTCCGGGAATCATGCAAGACACAACATATGGGCTGTGCCTGCGCGCCCGATTTCCCCAATACCTAGGGATAGTAGCTGTCGCTGAGTTACCCGCAACATGCTGGGGGTCTTGTTAACAGCTAAATCAATATATTGGGGTTGTACACAGGGAGCATGAGTCACGACGCCGCGGAGCGGGTTGGCGGGGTTTGTGGCGCCGCGGACTCACTTTTCAGGCGAGTTCACGAGGCGGACTCGGTTTGGACTCAGAGCTCGCCTGTCGGGCGAAACCGGATGGGGGCTCTCCTGCGGACATGGGTCCGCGTTCCCGCAGGTGGCTGCGGGTTGAGGTGATCGCGGTGAGGCGCGCCTATCCCGGATCATCGGGCGGCAGGCCGTAGGCTCGGCGCCACACGGCGAAAGCTGGCCGTGCAAGAATGCACGCGTTGTAGAATTCGCGGCAGCCATGGGCCCAGCGCACGGCGCGATAGCGGCGGGGCCAGGGCGCGGTGAAATAGCCGGGCAGGATCGACGCGATACGGCGGGCGAGGCGGCGGATGGCCGGCCAGGGGTTGGCGAGAATGCGCTGGAGCGCGTCGATGCGGCGGGCGAGCGGCAGCATCGCGCCGGTGAGATCCCACATGCCTTCAGGGTCTTCGTCGGGCGGATCGATGCTGACGCGTGCTGAGGCGTTGAATGTGCTGAGGGTGAGATCGTCGAGGACGAGGCTACGCGGGAGCGTCGATGGCGCGGTGCGCATTGCGGGGTCGTCCGTCCAGTGGATGACGTTGAAATGGCCATTGAGGGCGCG
>JANOKS010000154.1:0-4767 GCA_031419455.1 Alphaproteobacteria bacterium | reverse complement strand
CGTCAGCTCGTTGAGAACAAGTGGCTGCACCTTTTCGCCCTCGACGTTGAAGGACAGCTCTATCGCTACTGGGGCGACAAGGCATGGGCTTCCGAAGGTATCTCGGGGAGGATCACATGAACGGGTCGCCCGGATTGGCCGCTCTTGAAAGCGAAGCAATCTACGAGCCAAGCGTGCGCTTCCGGACACTGGGCTGCTGGCCTGTTACAGCAGCGATTTCTAGCGACGCCGACAGTATCGAACGCATAATCGCGGAAACGGCTGGAAGCTCGATGTCAGAGCGTCACCGTCGCGTGAGCGCCGTGGACTCGCGTAAGGCGCAGAAGCGGCAGGGGTATTTCTAGCCATGTCCAGCAACTACACGGGTGTAACGGCAGCCCTTGCTACCATGCATGGCAAGGAGAGCGTAATCGCTCCGGCGATGGAGCGGCATCTAGGCCTCAAAGTCATCACGCCCATCGGTCTGGACACGGACCTGCTCGGTACATTCACAGGCGAGACACCCCGAGTTGGAAGCATGCGAGAGGTCGCCATCAGGAAGGCGAGGCTGGGCATGCGTGTGAGCGGACTCACATTCGGTATCGCAAGCGAAGGGTCATTCGGCCCGCATCCGGTGATCCCGTTTTTTCGTGCCGGCATGGAGCTGATGGTGTTTGTGGACGACCAGCGCGGTCTCATAATTTCGGAATCCCTGATCGCAGAGGACACCAACCACGATGAGATGGTAGTGGAGAGCGTGTCAGAGCTTGAAGACTTTCTGCTCCGGGTCAGATTTCCGACGCACGCCCTCGTTGTTGGACCGAACCTGACGGCGAGCCCATGGTGGAAGCTCCATCCTGAGCTCGCAAATATGCGCAAAGGTATCGCCTCATACGACGAACTCGCTGAGGCGGTCGGTCGGGCTGCGCGTATTTCTGAGGACAGGCGCGCCCGCGTCTCCACTGACCTGCGTGCGCATATGAATCCAACACGCATGCAAACCATCGCCACCCTTGCGGATAAGTTAGCACGTAGGATTGCCACCAAATGTCCCGACTGCGGCGAGCCAGGCTTTGGACAAGTCGTGCCAGCCTCAGGCTTGTCCTGCGTTAACTGCGGCCAGGAAAGCATCATTCCGCGCGGCGACATCTGGAGGTGCGTTGCCTGCCAGTACGAACGCGAAGAATCACGTCTGCCGATCCGCGAATTCGCTGAGCCCGGCGAGTGCCCGCAATGCAACCCGTAGCTCAATGCCCAGCGCACTTCAGACGCCGGATCAAACGTGGGATTTCAATTTTGTGGTGCGGCCAGGCGCTCGAGGAAACGGCCTTTACTTGGGTAACTCGACAGCACCGTGTTCCTTCTTTGCGGCTTCGAACACTTCCAACGCTGCATTGGCATTCATGGCTGCAATCGCCAGCCCGACAATCAGGTCCGGCCAGCCAGATCGCCAGACGAGCGTCACCAAGGCTACAGCGATGATGGCGATGTTGGCCACGGCGTCATTGCGTGCAGACAGGAACGCCGCCCTTGTCAGGCTGCCGCTCTGACTCCGGAACCTTGCTAGCCTGAATGCGCATAGAACATTTACCGCCAACGCCCCGGCTCCTGCGAGAGACAGCAAAGCCGGATCAGGAGCACCCGGCGCGCCGAACTTTGTCCAGGCAGTCCACAGCGTCGCAATCCCCGGGAGAAGAAGGATGGCAGCGAGGGCCATGCCCGTTCGTGCTCGCAATAGGGCTGACCAGCCCAGTGCCATCAGGATCAGAAAGTTCACCGACGCGTCTTCGAGGAAATCGATGCTATCGGCGAACAGAGAAACCGACCCGATAGCAAGAGCGACGCTAAACTCGATTGCAAAATACGTTAGGTTCGCCACGGCAACAAAGCGCACCGTCCGTCGCAGCGCCGATTCATCTCTAAACGTATGAGGCATGGCCCACTCGCTTAGTGCACCATGAATGTGATCGTGCGCTTCCCTTCCACCTCGCCGTCCTCCAAGCGCTGGAACTCGATTGAGACATTGCCGGACTGGAGCATCTCGTATTCGAACACCAGGGCAGCCTTGCCGTCGGGTGTCGTTTCCTTGCGTGATCCCGTCTGGCTTACCGCAGGCTTGCCGGACGAGGTCGGTTGCCATGTGTCGGTCCCCGGCGAGGGCAACCTGACGACGTGCTTTGAACCAGGCCGACTATGGAAGACGAAGCCCTCTGCGGTAAACCCGCCGGGGTCCGACGCCGTCATCATGTCTCTGCCTGCTTGATCAGCCGCGGCGGGCGGAGGTGCTGGCGCCGCGATAGCTGCAGGCGTCGGCAGCACCACCGCCTGCTCTGGTTCCTGCGTCCGCTCGGTGCATGCGTTCAGCAGAAGCAGAGGCACGAGAGCAAAAGCAACACGCATCGTTGGCTCCTACTTAAACGCTCAGTCTAGCCTGAGTGACCGCAGCGCCAAGACCACGGGAATCTTGCTTTGGGGGAAACGACGGTCACATTTGGCGAAACGCGGATGTTCATAGCGCATTCGCTCGTGGCGCGGGGTGTCGCCAGCAGCGGCGAGGATGCGTGATCGTCAAGAATGGGGCAGGGAGCGCGTGCTGCCGGTGCAAGGACGGGTGAGCTTTAACCTGACAGCACCCAACGACGAAACGTCCATTCAGACTAACGCGTCACTGTCACGCTGAAGGGTGCTGTCAGACTAACGGGTGCTGTCAGACTAACGCTAACCAGTCTTGTGTGGACGGCGCTGGATTGGCAAGGCGTTTTGGCGAGCGATTGGTCGGGCACGGTCTTGTGTTCGGCCTGTTGGTGCAGCGCATAGAGGCTGCTGGCCCTGATGTCGTCCGTTGATCAGATCTCCCATCTCTGGCGAGCGCTCGAAGCGCCGACAAGTTACCGGAGTGTCCTGATCCTCGGTTCCCGGTGGATCGCATCACCTCATTGTCCTCACCAATGATTGGCCTCTGCCGGCGTAGTCATGCGGCCGGAGCAGGGGCTTGGAAAGTCTTGTTGCGGTTCATCAGCGCCCAGGCGATACGCGCCATCTTGTTGGCCAGCGCGAGCGCCACAAGTTTGGTCGGCTTCTTTTTCTCCAGCAGGGTCTTTGCCCACATGTCGAGCGAGCCCTGGCGTTTGCTGGCATGACTGAGCAACGCCATGGCTCCGCTGACGAGGAGGGTGCGTAGATATCGGTCTCCCATCTTGGACGTACGCCCGAGTCGTACTTTCCCGCCGCTGGTATTCTGTCGTGGGACGAGGCCAAGGAAGGCTGAGAACTCTCGTCCGGAGATGAACATCGAAGGGTCGGTGACGCTGGCGGCGAGCGCCGATGCTGTCACCGGTCCGACGCCCGGTATGGTGGCCAACCGCTGGCTGACCGCGTTTGATCGATGCCATTCCAGAAGTTTGCGGTCGAGGTCGCAGAGCTGAGCATCGAGGGAGGCCAGTTGAATGGCCAGTGGGGTGAGCGCCGCTCGTGCCAGAGGCGGCAGGCTTTCGTCCTCCTGGTCGGCGAGAACCTCAAGGAGCAACCGCAGATTGCGAACTGCCCGCGGCGCGACCAGGCCGAGTTCGGCCATATGGCCGCGGATCGCGCAGATCAAAGCGGTACGCTGGGACGTCAGCAAGGAGCGGGCACGATGCAGCATGAGCGCAGCCTGCTGCTCTTCGCTCTTGATCGGTACAAAGCGCATCGAGGGCCGGGTCACAGCCTCGCAGATCGCCGCAGCGTCTGCGGCGTCGTTCTTTTGCCGCCGAACATAGGGTTTGACATAGGCCGGCGGGATCAACCTCACGTCATGGCCGAGTTTCGTCAGCTCACGCCCCCAATGGTGGGACGTGCCGCAGGTCTCAATGCCGATGAGGCAAGGGCGCAGCTTTGCGAAGAAAGTGATCAGGTCACGTCGCTTCAGGGCTTTTTGAGCGACCACTTGGCCAGCCGCGTCAACCGCGTGGATCTGGAAAATGGTCTTGGCCAAGTCGAGGCCGACGGTGATAATCTGTTCCATGGACGGCGCTCCTCAGATGGTGTGTTCGACGACAATCATCTTGGCACTTTGATGCCGCCGTGAGCGCCGTCCACACCATCTCTGCAAAGGCCATGGCTATTGGCTTGCGGGAGACCCCAATGACGCGAATTTCTTACAAACGGCACCGCTTCCCGCCAGCTGTCATTCAGTACGCGGTGTGGCTGTACTTCCGCTTCACGCTGAGCCTGCGTGATGTTGAAGAGATGCTTGCCCATCGCGGCGTCGATGTGAGTTACGAAACGATCCGCGCCTGGACAGTGAAGTTCGGACCGAGGATCGCAGCCAAGCTTCGACGTCGTAAACGTCCTCCATCGCCACGCTGGCATCTCGATGAGATGGTCTCGACCATCGCTGGTGAACGTGTGTGGATCTGGCGCGCCGTCGACGATGAAGGGGAGGTCCTAGACATGATCGTGCAGAAGCGACGCGACACAGGGGCAGCGCTTCGATTCTTGCGGCGGCTATTGAGGAACCAGCATGTCGAGCCAGAAGTCATCGTGACGGACGGATTGCGATCGTACAGTGCAGCGCTGCAGCGCCTTGGCCTGAGTGATCGGCATCGGCCTGGACGACTGCGCGAGAACAACCGCGCGGAAAACTCGCATCTCAGCATTCGACGGCGAGAGCGAAAGATGCAGATGGGGTATTCGGCCCTGAGCGAAGCTTGCTGATACGCGAACTCCTGAGGTCGATAATACATCGGACCCATGGTTGGGGCCGGTGAGGCAAGGAGGCCGTTTACAATGAAGTATTTCGCAGGATTG
>JANOKS010000153.1:0-3243 GCA_031419455.1 Alphaproteobacteria bacterium | reverse complement strand
GATGCTTTTGCAGCACGCGAAGGCGGCGCTCGTCGCGCGCCTCCATGAGTTCGTGAACGAGAGCGGCCGCCGTCGTGAAGGCGACGTTGTAGCCCTTCTGGCAAGCCGCGAGACCCAAAGCCAGGGCGAGGTGGGTCTTGCCGGTGCCGGAGGGACCCAGCGCGATGCAGTTCTGCCGCTTCTCGATCCATTCACAGCGCGCCAGTTCGAGAACCAATGGCTTGTTGATCGAGGGCTGGGCGGCGAAGTCGAACGTGTCGAGGCTTTTGATCTGTGTGAAGCGGGCCTGAATTTGTTGTCGCCCTCGCTCATGCAGTTCTGTCCCGACAACGGCCGTGCTGAGATTCTATTCTCACACGCGCATGAAATATTGGGTTCGCACAACCCACTGAAGCAGCGTATTCTGATACGGATGAAGTCGCGCTGGTTAACCCTTGTCTCGGCATTGAGCATGGCTCTGGCGCTCGCCAGCCAGGCTGGCGCCAAGCCTCCCGAAGAGGAGGCGATGGATCGCGCCGAACGGGCTTCCGAGCGCGCCGCCAGGGCGGCTGAACGCGCAACCGAGGCCGCCGAGCGCGCTGCGGAGCGCGACCTGCGCGACCGCGATACGCAGGCTGACAACCGCGGCGGCGGCAGGGAGCGCGACAGCGACGTAGGGATCGCGTTGGCCTCGGGATCGGGTGGCGGCATTGAAACGCTGGACGCTGACGATCCCGATCCTGATTCCGGTTCGAACTCGGGAAGCGACAATGACGATGTGGACGACCGCGAAGACAATTCCGGACGCGGATCGGACGATGACGACGACGGGGACGAAGACGAAGACGAAGACGACGCTGAGGACGACCAGGATGAGCGCAACCAGCAGAGTGTGATGGTCCCCGTCGAGAACGACGACGAAGGCAATCCGTATCGCGAGGGCGAACTCGTCATCATGTCCGACGACGCCGGTCTGGTGGCGCGTGCAGAGACGCTGGGCTTCGGCATTATCGAGACACGCCAGTTGGCGTCCATCGGCAGCGTCGTTGCGCGCTTGCGACGTCCTGAGGGCGTGAGTTCAAGGGAGGCGCTGGAGATGCTGAGGACGCGCGAGCCTGCGTCGCCGTCCGGATACAACTACATCTATCGAGCAGCCGGCGAAGCGCCGGACCAGCCGTACAGAGAGCAGCGCAGCCCCGGGTCGGGCAGCGCAACGACTGCGACCCGCGTGGGCATCATTGATGGCTTTTCCTCCAGCAAGTTTGGCGAATGGTTGGTCGAAAGGCTCATCGACAAGCCCGCACTGAATGGCCATGGCGAAGCCGTGACGACAATCCTGTTGCGCGACCTTGCAAACACTTACCGTGTGGCGCCGGCTAAGCTGATGCTGCTGGATGTCATGCGCCAGCATGGCAGTACCGGCGCGGCTGACGTGGTCGCGCTGGTGTTTGCCTTCGACCGGTTGGTGACCGCGCGCGTGGACTTCGCAAATCTCAGCCTCGCCGGGCCAGACCACCCAGCACTTCGACGCGCGATCCAGCAGTCGCTCAAGACCGGCATGGTTATCGTGGCGGCAGTGGGCAATGAGGGCCCTGCGGCGCCTCCCGCCTTCCCTGCCGCGTATGACGGCGTGGTAGGTGTCGCGGCAATCGACAACACAGGACGTCCCTACCTGTATTCTGGCCGCGGTCCGCACGTGGACATAGCCGCCCTCGGCGTAGAGGTATCGTCAGCTGGCGCGGGCGGAGAATTGATCGGCACATCCTACGCCGCACCTCACGTTACCGCCATGTTGGCAGGCTCGCGCGCCACCGGCGGTGGGTCATCCATCGAGGCGCTGCTCGCGGCGTTCAGCCAGGATGCCGGGGCGCCAGGTCGCGATCCGATCTACGGCCTGGGCATTCTGACGCTCGCGCCAAACGTGAATGTCGCCCTGACTGGCCAAGTAAACGAGTGAACATAGCCAGCGGCCTGGTTCACGATCGCGGTAATCGTCTGGCGCTGTCATCTGTGGACGGCCCCGGCGATGCAAGGGGAAAGTTGGGTTGATTTGCGGATCTGTCGGGTGCGGTCATCTGTCCGGCCTGTTTGCGCGGTTCATTTGACCGCTGGCCCTGATGGAGTCCGCTGACCAGGTCCCACTCAGGTTATCGAGCTCAAGGCTCCGACAGCACCTCGGGTTGTCCTGCTCCTACTCTTGTCCGCGCCGGTCCCAATACATCTTCATGTCCCATTAACGCCGTTAACCTCACGGTGTTTCGCGTATGACGCCGAGCCCAGCACGTCGGAACGGAGATGAGCGATGTACGATTTCGCGAAGCGAGACTTGAGCTATCATCATGGCGAGATCGCTCGGCTAAAAGAGGCAATCACCGCCTCCAGACCGAACTCGAGCCGTACCAACGCGATGCGATCGATGCTCAAGCATCACGAAGATCGTATCGGCCGGCCCGAGGGCGTCGCACGGTCTTCCCTCCCCAACTACTGAGGAGCGCGCCTGACGACATGGCGATGGTATTTCTGCAACTTCGCGAGGACCGCTTTCTCGCCGGTCACCGTTAGGCGCAGCACAGCAAGAGCATCGTTCGTGTAGGTGCTATTGTCCGTAAGCAGCTCGGTGATCGCGATCGTCCGTTCAGCTTTGGCGATGGAAGTCGTTCGGTTGCCCTTGCCCTGGCAGCCAACCTCGCGTCTGCGCCGTAAGCAAATTGGCTGCTAGATAACCGATATAAGCGGGCACAACATTGAGCGAACCGCCGGTGTGTCCCTCTGGCGTCTCTTTGAATTCCTCCGCAACCAACTCCCGGCCGGACAGGTCTACGCGGCGCGCGTAGGTCATATGGACCACGACCCACATGGCAGCGCTGGTAAGCCGATCAGCAGCCACGAGCGTCTCGAAAATTTTACTCTCCGACGCGCCCCCCGGTCAGCTTGCACAAGTTGATTGGCAAGCACGGAAATTCGCTCGCGGGTCTGAGGCGAGTGCTCGATGACGCCGTAGCCGCGTGACCAGTCATCAAACGTTGTCATGTGCCGCCTTTGTTTGTCGCATCGCCACTGTCGCGCGGATGACCGCGCCCATAGCGGTCGCACCACCGCCTGCTGCTCCCACGTACGTTGCGATAGCGAGAAGGCCGATATCGGCTGGAGCCACGGCGAAAGCCAACGCAATGGGAGAAATACCAAACACCAACGCCGCGGCGACCGCTACATCAATTCCCCAGAAGATGCGACGGTGGGGCAAGCAGCTCGCCTGATGATGCG
>JANOKS010000152.1:0-17949 GCA_031419455.1 Alphaproteobacteria bacterium | reverse complement strand
CTAACCCCTTAACCATGCTGCCATTGTTATAGGCGGCAAGGGTCTGTAGCGTTTGATTCCACGACGGGCGCTGTCGTGATTCCGGGAGGACGACCAGATGTCCCAACTCGATTCCCTCGCACTGCCGCATCAGGATGGCGCCATGGATCTCGTCGAGCAGACCGTGCTAGGCGCGGGCTGGGCGTGCGAGCGCACGGAAGAAGGCATCGTGCATTGCGCCTCGATGACGAAATGGGGTGAGTTCGGCGGCATGTTTGCGTGGCGCGATGAGCCGCCGTCACTCAACTTCACGCTGACGCTCGACCTGCGCGCGCCGCATGTGAAGCAGACCGCGATTTCCGACCTGCTGCGCCGGATCAATGAGCGGCTGTGGCTCGGTCACTTCGACTACTGGGGCGAGGATGGCGTGGCTGTGTTCCGTCACACGATCCCAATGCTTGACCGCATCTCGCCCGACCCGGGCGAAGTGGCGGCGATCCTTGCTGCGGCCCTGGATGCGGCGGACCAGTTCCTGCCGGCGTTCAATTTCGTCGTGTGGGCCGGCAAGACGCCGGAAGAGGCGGTGAACGCCGTCTTATTCGAGACCCACGGCGAGGCGTGAGGCCATGAGCGCGACTTCCGGATCGGGAGGCGCGCGACTGCTCCATGTCGTTCTGGTTGGCGCGGGCCGGATGGGCTCGGCGATGGCGCGCGGCTGGCTGGGTGATCTGGGCGCGGCGGGTATCGGGCGGCTGTCAGTGGTGGAGCCGGCGCCGGGCGAGGATGTGGTCGCGGCGGCGGACAGTGGGTTGATAGCGCTCAATCCTGCGGCGGCGATTGCGGACATTTTGGTTCTGGCGGTGAAGCCGCAGGGGTTCGCGGCAACTGTGGATGAGTTGAAGGCGTGGGTAGGGCCTCAGACGCTTGTGGTCTCTATCATGGCGGGCGTGACGATCGCGCGGATCGCGGCGGCGTTGGGTTCGGAGAAGGTCGCGCGTGCGATGCCGAACACGCCGGGCGCGATCGGCATGGGCGCGACGGGTTACGCGCTGTCGGATGCGTGCGGCGACAATGAAGCGATTGCGACTGCGCGGCTGCTCGATCCGTTGGGGTTCGTGATCGGTCCGCTGAAGGAAGACCAGATGGATGCGGTGACGGCCGTGTCCGGGTCGGGCCCGGCTTACGTGTTCCTGCTGGTGGAAGCGCTCAGCGCGGCTGGGCGCTCGGCTGGACTCGATGAGGCGACCGCGATGGCGCTGGCGCGCGAGACAGTGATTGGCGCTGGCGCATTGCTAGGCGAGTTTGCGGAGTCGCCGGCGGAGTTGAGAAGGCAGGTGACATCGCCGGGCGGCACGACGGCTGCGGCGCTGGACGTGCTGATGGGGGAGGGCGGGATGCCGGACTTGATGCGTCGCGCGGTGGATGCGGCAGTGAAACGCGGGGCGGAGCTGGCGCGGGAGTCGGAAAAGAAGGGGTAGGCTAGCGCCCATCAGCGTTGGTCAAGACACGCCCCACCCACCGAGGCATTCTCGGGTCAAGCCCGAGAATGACTTCGCGTGTGGAGTGACTCATTAGTCCTCTTCGTCGCCCAGGCCTTTGGGGCGTTCCGTATCCAACGGCAATCTTATCGTCGCCCTCAATCCGCCCAGCTCCGACTTGCCTAGCGTGACGTCGCCGCCGTGAGCGCGTGCGGTGTCTCTTGCAATTGTGAGGCCGAGGCCGACGCCCGAGACGTTCTGGTTGCGGGAGGCGTCGAGGCGGCTGAAGGGGCGGAAGGCGTCTTCGTAATTTTCGGATGGAATGCCGGGGCCGTCGTCTTCGACGACAACGGAAGCTTCGTTGGCCGTGGCGGAGACAGTGACGCTCACCTTGCTGCCGTAGTCGGCCGCGTTGTTGGCGAGGTTGGCGATGGCGCGCTTCAGGGCGAGCTGGCGCAGGCGCATCGGCACAGGCGCGGTTGCAATGAAGGCAAGTTGTGAGCGGGCGGCGGCGGCGGCGACGGCTTCTCGCGTGACGCTGGCGAGATCGGACAGGATGGGCTGTTCGCCTTCCTCGCCGCGGGCGAAGGCGAGATAGCCGTCGAGCATGCGCTCCATTTCGAGGATGTCGGTTTTCGCCGCGGCGGTATCGTAGTCCTTTGGCGCCAGTGCGAGTTCGAGCTTGAGGCGGGAGAGCGGCGTGCGCAGGTCGTGGCTGACGCCGGCGAGCATGGCGGTGCGCTGGTCGGCGTAGCGGCGAATGCGGTTTCGCATGCGCAGGAGCGAGCGGGCAGCCTTGCGGACTTCGACCGCGCCAGAGGGTTTGAAGTTCGGCACATCCTCGCCGCGGCCGAATGCGTCCGCCGCCCAGGAGAGTTGCAGGATCGAGCGGACCTGGTTGCGGAGGAAGAGATAGGACGTCAGCAGCAAGAGGCAGCTGAAGGCGACGGTCCAGACGATGAAGATGTGCGCGGTGATGATAATCACGCGCTTGCGGTCCATCCGTGCTTCATACATGCCGCGCGGGCCGATGATGCGGATGGTGAGAAGATCGTCGGGCAGGTAGCGGAAGACCCAGGGCTGGTCGCCGAAGCGTATGCGCATTTCGTCGCGCAGCTGGTCGCAGCATTCATTGCCGGGGGGCGGTGTCAGTTCCTTCACGTCGGGTGTGAAGGAGAGGGACATCAGGCCGGAGGCGGCGATGGATCTCGCCATGTCGTCGAACTGCTCAGGATGCTCCTCGTGGTGGTTGATGACGAAGGCGAGTTCCTCCGCAACGGCGCGGGAGAGCTTGGCGTTCACCTGCTCGACGTGGGTGTAGAAGAAGAACAACGTCATCGACACGACGAAGATGATCATCGGGACGATGAGGATCAGGATGTTGCGGGCGTTGTAGCCGCGGGGGGTGTAGTCGCGCAGGCGCATGGGCTTTACTCCCCGGTCAGCCGGTAGCCGACGCCGCGCACGGTCTGCAGGTGGACGGGTTCGCGCGGGTCGCGCTCGATCTTGCGGCGGAGGCGCGTGACCTGGACATCGACGGAGCGCTCGACGCCGGCGGCGGTCAGCATGGCGAGCTCGTGGCGGGAGATGGCGGCGCCGGCGCGCTGGGCGAGGATGGAGAGGAGCTGCGTCTCGCTCTCGGTGAGGCGAACGAGGCGGTTGTCCTTGCGCAGTTCGCCCTTCGCGACATGGAAGACCATGCCTGAAAGTTTGACCTCTTCCACCGGGGATTCCGGCGCGGCGCGCTTGAGGATGGAGGCGATGCGGAGGACGAGTTCTTCCGGCTCGAAAGGTTTCGACAGATAGTCGTCGGCCCCGGTCTTGAGGCCCTCGATCCGTTCGGCGGGCAGGCCGCGTGCGGTGAGCAGGATGACGGGCGTGTCCTGTTTCTTTTCGCGCACGCTCTTGAGCAGCGACAGGCCGTCTTCGCCGGGCATCATCACGTCGAGGATGACGAGGTCGAAGCTCATGGTCGCCATCAGCTTGCGCGCGCTGGCGGCATCTTTCGCGGTTGTGATGTCGTGGCCTTCGCGCGTGAGGAAGCGCTTGAGCAGTTCGCGCAGGCGATCGTCATCGTCGACTGCGAGGATGTGGGCGCGGTGCTGGTTCACGGCTCGCCCCTGGCGCGGGCGACATCGGAGAGGACGCGCCGGGCGCCGGTGACGGCGTCTGGTCCGGCGGAAAGGAAAGCCTGTCGGAGGGCGGCGCGGCGACGTTCGGTCGCGTCCCTTGCAAAGGCGAGGCCGGTGGGGGTGAGCGTGACGAGGCGCCGGCGCCGGTCCGCGGAGTCGGTCTCGCGTATGACAAAGCCACGGGCTTCGAGCTGGTTGAGGTTGCGGGCAAGCGATTGCTTCGGGGCGGCGAGGCGGGCGCGGAGATCGCCGACATCCATGGGGCCGAGGTCGAACACTTCCTGCAGCACGTCCATTTCAGGGGCGGAAATGCTGGCAGCGGCGCCGGCGGTTTCGGCCAGCTGGGCGAGGCGCCGGGCGGCGGCGCGGATGAGAGCGGCCCCTTCGTTCAGGTCCTGGTCGCGCAGGTAGAGGCGGCCATCGCCGCCGGAAGCGGATGACGGAGGCGAGGTTAGGGGTCGGTTGACAGGCATGGCCACGACCGGACAATGGAAGAGCAAGACGCGAAACTCAAGCTAAACCCGGTAAAGCGCGTCTTCCGAGGACGACAGACATGGCTGCCCCTTCCGCGAATTTTGTCCCGTATGACGACCGTGATGGCTGGATCTGGCTGGACGGCGTGATGACGCCCTGGAGGGACGCCAGGATCCACGTACTGACGCACAGCCTGCACTACGGCTCCTGCGTGTTCGAGGGCGAGCGCGCTTATGAGGGCAAGGTGTTCCGCTCGACGGACCACTCAAAGCGGCTGCACAAGTCGGCAGAGCTGGTGGGGTACAAGTGCCCTGTTTCGGTGGCGGAGTTGGACGCGATCAAGCTGGAAGTCATGGCCAGAAATGGTCTGTCGGATTGCTATATCCGGGCGTTCTCGTGGCGCGGGTCGGAGATGATGGGTGTCTCGGCGCAGCAAGCGTCGATCCGCACCTGCGTGGCAGTCTGGCATTGGGGCAATTATTTCGCGGACAAGAACAAGGGCATCCGCGTGACGATGTCAGAGTGGAAGCGCCCATCGCCGGAGACGATCCCGTCGGCGGCGAAGGCGGCCGGTCTGTACATGATCTGCACCATGTCCAAGCACAAGGCGGAGGCGGAGGGATACTCCGATGCGCTGATGCTCGACTATCGCGGGTACGTCGCGGAGCTTACGGGGGCGAATGTGTTCCTGATCCGCGACGGCGCGATCCATACGCCGACACCGGACTGCTTCCTCAACGGCCTGACGCGGCAGACGGTGATCGAGCTGGCGCGCGCGCGGGGCTTCGAGGTGATCGAGCGGCATATCACGCCGGAAGAGCTGTCGAGCTTCTCGGAATGCTTCATCACCGGGTCGGCGGCGGAAGTGACGCCGGTGGCGGAGATGGCGGGACATTTCTATAAACCCGGCAACATCACCGGCACGCTTGCGGATGATTATTCACTGCTGGTGCGCGGGAAGATCTCGCTGGAGCAGATCAGGGCGAGAGCCGTGGAGTAGGGGCTACCGTAACGACGCAATCAGATCCTTCGACTTGATCGTGACGACCTTCACGCTTGAGTCTGCGACCGCGTAGGGGATCAGGATCGAGTCGCCGACCTTCATGCCGCCGCAGGTGTAGACGACGTTGGGCACATAGCCTTCGCGGGTCTCGTTGATTGGCGCGAGGAAAGGCTTGTCAGAGCGGGCGAGCACTTTCGACGGGTCCTTCTTGTCGAGCAGCGCCGCACCGATGGCGTACTGGCGCATGGCGCCGACGCCGTGAGTGAGGAGCAGCCAGCCTTCGTCGAGTTCGATAGGCGAGCCGCAGTTTCCAAGCTGGACCAGCTCCCAGGGATATTTCGGCGCCATGATCAGGCGGCCATAGTTCCAGTCGAAGCGGTCATCGCTCTGCAGGTAGAACAGCGACTCTGAATCGAGGCGCCCAATGGCGGCGTAGTGTCCATTGATGCGGCGAGGGAAGAGGGCGAGGCCCTTGTTCTTTGCTGCGGCCCCAATCATCGGCGTCAGCTCAAACGACGAGAATTTCTCCGTCGTCAACATCTCACAGCTCACCTCGCGGCCCGAATAGGCCGTGTATGTGCCGTAGTACGGCTTGCTGCCGTCTTCCTCTGTGAACTGAACGAGACGGAGGTCTTCCAGACCGTTTGCCTGCGCGCGCGTAACGGGGAAGATCACGTTGCCCGACAGGGGCGCTGACTCATGCCGGTGCACCGTTACGGGACCGCCGTCGCCGTCATGAGGGCCGGCCGCCGCGGCGAGGGCAAATTGCGGCTCCGGCCAGAGTGAGAAATCGCCGTTGTCTGAAACCATGCCTTCGCGGAACGCGATGGACGAGATGTGGCCTTCGCCGACGGTGCGCAACGACATCACGAACTTCACTGATCCATTGTTGCACCCCGTCTGGTCAGGGTGGGGCACGATGGAGGGATTCATGATGGCGGCGGCTGCGTAGGAATACTCGTGGCTGAAATAGGCGCCGATCAGTTTGGCGGTGTTGTCATCGACATTCTTGAGGTCGCCAATAAGGTGACGCATCTGTTCAAAGCGTTCTCTGAAGATAGCGTGCGTTTGCCAGTGACGACCGAAAAAGTCGGCGTCGACGCGTTCGAGCTGTTCGCGTACTTCGTCGCTGGTCATCTCGAGTACGGCGCGCGCGATTCTCTCTGCGCGGGTGACGACGTCGAAAGGGGTTCCGCGTGGCTCTGACGTTACAGAGAATGGCCTCAGCACCACGCGCGAGGGATCTGCCGCCAGCCACAGGTCGTGGTGGCGCATTTCCACGTGCGAGCAGCCGTCTTTCATGCTGTCACCCAGCTAGGCCGATTTCGCCGGCACCCGGAGGACTAGCTCGCGGATGGCCGACGCTGCAAGCTGGTAGCTGAGAATCGATTCCGCGCCGTGGTTTTCGTTCAGGCCGGACTCGGTCAGACCATCATGGCAGATGCCATCTTCCGGACGGGCGAGCGACAGGGCGTGGGCGTTGTCGCCCCCGAACCAGCAGAAAACATGGCGGGCGACGATGGCATGGCGGCTGTCGCCGGTGGCCTGCCAGGCGGCGAGGCATGCGTCGATGGTCGCAAGCGCCTCGATCGGCTGCTGGTCGAACATTGCATGGTCCGCGCCGGTGTCGAAGCCGCTGGTCGCGACAGGCGCAAAGCAGCCGTCTGGCGCGGTCTGGATCCGCATCAGACCTTCCAGCATGTCCAGGCCGACGGCGATCATGTCTGGTTCCTGCAGGATGTCGCCGGCGCGGATGAGAGCGCCGGGAAGATGAGCGTTATCGTAGGACAGCGACGGCTCGAACCACTGATGCGCTTCCTGGCGACCGGAAGCCGCAGCGGCATAGAGTTTTTCAGCCGGCGCACGCATGCGGTCGCGAGCCTCATCTTCAGAGATCACCGACCCATTGGCTTGGGCGAGCGCGCGTATGATCAACGCTTGCGCGCGAAGCGAAACCCATTCGTTGGTGTGGGCAAGCACCTGGCGGGCGAGGGCGATGGCCCAGTTCCGGATACCCTCAGGTTTGGCGCGAGCTGCCGTGACGCACAGCGCCTCCAGCGCGCGCGCGCAGCAATCGTCCGAGCCGCCATCGTCGAGCCAGCGGCGGTCGAAGCTCATGAAGTTGCGGAAGCGGCCGGTGTCCGGCACCCACGCGTGCGCGAGGAATGCCGATGTCGATACGAGCAGCTTGTTCGCCGATGCATCGAGCGTGCCTTCGGCGGACAGTCGCGCGAGGAGTATGAGCGCGCGTGCGTTGTCGTCGGTGCAGTAGCCGTGGCGACGATCGGGAACGCCAAACTGCGAGTGCTGGGTCACACCGCAATCGTCTGACATGTGGAGCAGGCCATCGAGCCGTGGCTGCGCAAGGGTGCGGAAACGTTGTTCGCGGCGGCGTTGATGCTCTGTGCGGCCGATGGCGGCGAGATCGACGATCGACTTGGCCACCTTGCGCCAGCGTGACGGTTCGCCTGTGCGATAGGCGCGGCGGGCGATGGCCTCGCGTCGCACATCGTCTTCCAGCAGCGTGCAGATTTCGCGGGCGAAGGCTTTGTCGTCGCCGAACGGACAGAGGACGCCGACGCCGTCGGCAAGCAGCTCGCGTGCATGCCAGTAGGGAGTGGAGACAACCGGTTTTCCGAGCGCAACGGCGTAGCTGAGCGTGCCGGAGGTGATCTGGGCTTCGGTGAGGTACGGCGTGAGGTAAACATCGGCTGCCTGAAGCAGGTCCACCAGTTCATCGTCATCGACATAGCGGTTGATGAAACGCAGGTTGTCCGCGACGCCAAGCGAGCGAGCGAGATCGATGAGGCTCTGGCGATATGCTTCGCCTTCGCGGGAGACGAGGTGCGGGTGGGTCGCGCCCACGATGAGGTAGACAGTCTCGGGCACGCGCGCGACGACCGTGGGAAGCGCGCGGATGATTGTTTCAAGGCCCTTGTTTGGCGACAGCAGGCCGAAGCTCATGATCACCTTGTTCGCCGTCAGGTCGAGCGGACCCTTGAACAGCGCAGTGGAGGCGAACGGCCGCTCGGGCGCGCCATGGGGCACGACGTGAACCTTGGTGGGGCCGGCCTTGTGGACGCGATCGAGGATGTCGGCGCCAAGTTCGGTCATCACGATGACTGCGGTGGAGATGCGGATGATCTCGTCAATCACGCGCTTCTGGCCTGGCGAGGGGCGCTCAAGCACAGTATGCAATGTGGTGACCAGCGGCATGCGCAGGCGGCGGATCAGGCGGAGAATGTGCGATCCGTCGTCGCCGCCGAAGATGCCGAACTCGTGCTGGAGGAAGACGACTTCAACTGAGGTGCGATTCAGCTCATCTGCGAGACGATCATAGGCGGCAGGGTCATCCTGGCGGATGATGTCAGTGACTTCGGCAGGATAGTTGTGCCCGGCAGACCCGTCTTCCATGACGGCGAGGCGCCAGGAGGCGCGCGGCGCTTCCTTGCGGAGGCTTTCAAAGGTGTCGCGCGTGAACGTTGCGATGCCGCAGCGCCTTGGCGGGAAGTTGCCGATCATGGCCGCGCTGCGAATGTCTTGCCGGATGCTGGATTTGGCCTCGACGGGCCGGAGCACGTGCACAATCGCTGTCGAGGAATCAAATCCCATATGCGTTGTTCCTGTTAGTCTGGACGGTCCCGACGCTTCAACGCTCGCAGGTGCAGCAGGTTCCCACTGTGCTCGCGCGTCCAGACGACAAGTCGATGCGCCTGACCTCTGTTATTTGAGGAGGTTCAGAGCGCCGCAGCGATGCGAGCAGCCTGCTCTCGCAGGACTGCGGTATCGGTCGGTTTTCCGCCATTATGCGGCTGCAGCGGCAAGTTGGCGTAGCGCGGAATCACATGAACGTGCAGATGAAAGACTGTCTGCCCTGCAGGCGCGCCGTTGAACTGCGTGACGATGACGCCGTCGCAGCTTAGCGCCTTGATCACGGCTTTCGTCAGCTTCTGGACAGCCGCAAAACAGACGCCGAGCTTGTCGGTCGGGAAATCGGTGAGGTTTCGGGCCGTGGTGTTCTTCGGGATGACCAGGCAGTGCCCCTGGCTCTGGGGGAAGATGTCCATGAAGGCCAAGACGTCGTCGTCCTCGAATATCTTCACACAAGGCGCTTCGCCGCGCAGGATTTTCGCGAAGATGTTGGAGCTGTCGTAGCTTCCCTCGATGCTCATCAGAAGCTCTCCTCGTCATGGTCTTGGTCGCGCGGCTGAAGATCGCCCTTTCGGAAGGGCGAGTAGGCCTGCAGTTCGTCCAGCCCTTCCTCGACCGCCGCGCGCTCGGAGTCGAGATAGTGCGCGACGGCGGCGCGCAATCCGCTGTGAGCGATCCAGTGCGCGGAGCGGGTGAGGCGGGGTTCGTATCCGCGCGCGAGCTTGTGCTCGCCCTGTGCGCCAGCCTCAACGCAGGCGAGGCCGCGTTCAATGGCGAAGTCGATCGCCTGATAGTAGCAGATCTCGAAATGCAGGAAGGGCCGCTCCGCGCTGCGGCCCCAGTAGCGGCCGTAGAGCGTGTCCGACCCGATCATGTTGAGCGCGCCGGCGATCGGCTCGCCGCCCTGCATCGCCAGGATGAGCAGGCATTTGTCCGCCATCCGTTCGTTGAGTAACGAGAAGAACGCGCGATTGAGATAGGGCGAGCCCCATTTGCGGCCGCCGGTGTCCATGTAGAATTCGAAGAACGCGTCCCAGTGCGCTTCCGTGATATCGGCGCCGGTGACGCGGATGATGTCGAGGCCTTCCTGCGCATCGCGACGTTCGCGGCGCAGGATCTTGCGTTTTCGTGACGAAAGCGCGGCGAGGAAGTCGTCGAATGTCGCGTAGCCCCGGTTGATCCAGTGGAACTGCTGGTCCTCGCGGAGAAGCAGCCCGGCCTGACCGAGCATGCGCCACGTCGGTTCGTCGAGGAAGTTGAAGTGGGCCGAGGATGCGCGGTGCTCTTGCGCCACCTCAACCACAGCGCTGCTGAGAGCGCGCTGGATGCGGGCAGCATGGGGGCCATGGGCAAGCAGCCGTCGGCCTGTGACAGGCGTGAACGGCACGGCGCAGAGAAGTTTCGGATAGTAGCGCCCTCCGGCGCGATGCAGCGCATCGGCCCAAGCGTGATCGAAGACGAACTCGCCGCGGGAGTGCGTCTTCACGTAGAGCGGAGCTGCGCCGATGAGGCGTCCCGCGCCATCGTGGGCCAGTATGTGCTGGGGCGTCCACCCGGTTTTCGGCGTGGCGCAGCCTGAAGACTCGGCGGCTTCCAGAAAGTCCCAGTCAAGAAAGGGGTCATAGCGTTCGCCCGTAGGGTTGGCGACGCTGTTCCAGGCCGTGCGATCCACATCGGCCAGCCTTTCGGCGACCGACAGGGTGAGGTCGATCCGGTCTGCGGAATCGTCAGCCAATGGCGCCTCGGGATTGCTGTCCCGGGACTATATCGGGGTTCGCGGCGACAAGGCGAGGGCTACGAGCTGTGAAGCTGCGAAGCCCTCGAAAATGGGTGCTGCGCTGTAATCCCGGGCTAGTTGCAGCTCGTCCTGCGTGCGGATTGTCCACGTGACCAGCGGCAGTCCGCCCGAGGCGGAGGCTACCGGCCCCAGCACGGAATGATGCGGAGCGATGTAGTCGCATCCGAGCGCGCGGGCGGTAGCAGCCTTTGCGATGAGGTCTTCCTCAACCTGGTTGTCGGCGATGCACAGCAGCCCGATGGGGCGATCCGTCACCAGCCGGCAGAGACGGGCGACGGTCGGTTCGTCGAAGCTCATGACAGCGATGGGGCCATCACGATCGGCAATGACTTCGGCGACGCGGTCGGCGATTTCGCCGGCGTGGCCGTCCACCTTGATTTCGATCAGTACGGGCAGGCCGGCCATGATGTCGAGCACCGCTTCGAGCGTGGGAATGGCGGAGCCATCGGGCAGGGGCCAGCGACCGAGATCGGCGATGGCAACGCGTTCGATCCATTCGCGGTGGTTGCACATGCGCTGGAGGCTGGCGTCGTGGAAGACGATGGGGCGCTTGTCGAAGCTGAGGCGGACGTCGAGTTCGACGCCGACGCCAGCTGCGGCAGCTGCGTGGAAGGCGGCGAGCGAGTTTTCCGGCATTGCGGCGTCCCACAACCCGCGATGGGTGTAGGTGAAGTCCGCGACATCGAAAAATCGATCGCTCATCGCTGCATCACACGAACTCGACCACGGCGTCGACTTCCACCGCGGCGCCCATGGGCAGGACGGGACAGGCGACGGCAGCGCGGGCGTGGCGGCCCTTGTCGCCGAAGATTTCGACCATGAGGTCCGAGCAACCGTTCACAACCTTCGGAATGTCGGTGAAATCGCCAGCGGCGTTGACGAAGCCGCCGAGCTTCACGATCCGCGTGACGCGCTCAAGGTCGCCAAGCGCCAATTTCATCTGGGCGATGAGATTGATGGCGCACGCCCGCGCCGCGTGTTGGCCCTGTTCGAGCGTCATGTCTTCGCCAAGACGGCCCTTGATCAGCCCGTCGGGCGTGATGCTGACTTGGCCGGAGATGAAGAGCAGGTTGCCGGTGATGACGAACGGGACGTAGTTCGCCACCGGCGGGCGCGCATCGGGCAACGTTACGCCGGCTGCTTTCAGGCGGTCGGATATGGACATGCGGAGCTCCATTTTGATGCGGTTGTAGAGGGAGCAGGGCACGGTTGTCATCACTTGCTGCGCTCCGGCTTTGCATCGCTCGCCCCGACGAACGTCGGGGTCCAGGAACGGTTGTACCGTCTGAACAGGCTTGAAGCTGCAGGGCGGTACAAGGCTTTCCGGCAGCCCTGGGTCCCGACGTTCGTCGGGAGGAACGGCGGTGTGTTTGGCTACAGCCCGAAAGTGATCGACACCTGTACAGTGTCGCCCAGCGCGATCTTCTCCTTGCGACGGACGTCCGCTTTCACCGGCAACAGGAAAGCCTCGCGTTTCTGGTCCGCGAACAGGGAGGTTTCCCAGCGTGTGCGTCCGATGCGGGCTTTCACGTGGAATGAGCCGAAAGGCTGGCGGAGCCCGGTTGTGAGCACACGGATGCGCTTCGACAGGCTGGTCGGCAGGGTGACGAAATGCCATGCGCCGGTGCTGTCCTGCGTCCAGAGCTTCGCACTGAATGTCTCTTCGAGCCGCATCAGTCCTTCTTCCGCGACAGCTCGATCCGCACGCCGCGCCCCGTCATCACGGCGTCATCGCCAAATCGTTCGCGGGCCTTGTCGGAGGCGCGTTCGGCCTTGGCGCGCTTCAGCGATTTGGGGTCGGCGAGATCGAGCGCGTCGGCTTTGGCGTCCACGAGTTCGGAGATGCCGACGCCGAGGAGGCGATAGCGTTTGCCGAGGGCTTCGCGGGACAGCATCGGCTTGGCTGCGCGGAAGATGGTCTGCGCGAGTTGCGTCGGCTCGTTGAGCGAGACGCGGCGGGTGAAGCTCTTGAAGTCGTGGGTCTTGAGCTTCAGCGTGACCACGCGGCCTTCGACAGCCGAGTGCTTGGCGCGGTCGGCGGTGCGCTGCGAGAGGCGCCAGAGAATGTCTTCGAGCAGCTTGGGATCGGAAATGTCTTCGTTGAAGGTGGTTTCGGAGGACACGCTCTTGCGCTCGCCAGCGGGATCGACTTTCCGCTCGTGACGGCCGAAGGCGCAATTGTGCAGCCAGAGGCCGGTCTCGCCATAGCGGCGGATCAGTGTCTTCACATCAATCTTCTGGATGTCTGCGACTGTGCGGATGCCATCGCCGTTGAGTTTCTTCTCGAACTGCGCGCCGACGCCGCCGATGATGCGAACGGACTTATCTGCGAGATAGGCCGGCGCCTCGTCGATTGAGAGCGCAAAGAAGCCGCGCGGCTTGTCGGCTTCGCTGGCGGTCTTGGCGAGGAATTTGTTGCTGGCCAACCCGACCGAAATGGTGAGGCCGAGTTCGGCTTCGACCTGCTGCTGGAGCTTCATCAGGATGATGGCAGGCGGGGCATGGTGTAGCGCTTCAGTGCCCGAGAGGTCGAGATAGGCTTCATCGATCGAGACGGGCTCGACGAGCGGGGTGAGGGTCTGCATCATCTCGCGAATGCGGCGGCCTTCCTGGGCGTAGAGGTCCATACGGCCCTTGATGACCACGGCGTTGGGGCAGAGCTTCAGCGCCTTGAACATCGGCATGGCCGAGCGGACGCCATAGGTGCGCGCGACATAGCAGCAGGTGGAGACCACGCCGCGCTTACCGCCGCCGACGATGACGGGCTCGGCGACCAACTCGGGCCGGTCGCGTTTCTCGATCGAGGCGTAGAATGCGTCGCAATCGATATGTGCGATGCTCAGATCCAGGAGTTTCGTATGCGAGACGATCCGTACCGAGCGGCACAGTGGACATCGTTGGCCGCCGTCGGCCCACGCGTGCAGGCAATCACGGCAGGCTGTCCGTAAATTTCCCGTGCTTCCGGCAACATGTCCCGACAAGATGCAGTTCCAGCTGGAAGTGTTTGTACCTGCGCCAGTTTTCGTAATGAGCATGGCTTAACACGCTGTCCTGCCAACTGCAGTTGAAAATCGGCGGTTAATACTCTCAGGTCTAACAAAGGCAGGCTACAGCCGGGAATCAGCCCGGCCTGTTCCCATGCGTGAGACCTGATGGCGTCGCCCCCCGCCAAGAAAGTCCTCGTCGTCGAAGACAACGAGCTCAACATGAAGCTCTTCTGCGACCTGTTGGACGCCTTCGGATTTCTGACCGTCGAAAGTCGCGACGGGCTGAAAGCCGTCGATCTCGCACGTGAGCACAGGCCCGATCTCATCATCATGGATATCCAGCTGCCGGAAGTTTCCGGTCTGGACCTCACGCGCTGGATCAAGGACGACACAGCGATCAAGGACATCCCGATCATGGCGGTGACCGCGTTCGCCATGCGACAGGACGAGCGGCTTGTCCGCGAGGCGGGCTGCGAGGCCTACATGTCCAAGCCAATCCAGATGAGCGCCTTCATCAACGAAGTGAAGAAACTCACCGGCATTCGGGGACCTGGCCAGCCGACGCGCAGCCGGCCGCCATCGACGCGGAGGTCCATGCGATGAGCGCGCGCGTCCTGGTGGTCGACGACATCGAGCAGAACCGCAAGCTGCTCTCCGACAAGCTCAAGAACGAATACTTCCACGTCATCACGGCGGTGGACGGCGAGGACGGCGTCGAGAAGGCGATTGCGGAGGAGCCGGACGTCATCCTGATGGACATCATGATGCCGAAGCTGAACGGCATCGACGCCTGCCGGAAGCTGAAGAACGATCCGCGCACCGAGCATATTCCGATCGTGCTGGTGACCGCGCTGAACGAGCGCGAGGATCGCCTGCGCGGGCTCGGGGCCGGGGCCGACGATTTTCTTACCAAGCCGGTAAGCGACCTGCACCTGCTGTCGCGCGTGCGGGCGCTGACCAAGTACAAGATGGTGGCCGACGAGCTGCGCAAGCGCGAAGCCTCCGGCAAGCGCATGGGCGCTGTCGATATCGTCAATTCGGGCCGCGCGAGCGAGCCGGCGCGCATTCTTGTGGTGGACGAGAACGAACGTCAGGCGCGGCGGATCTGCCGCTATCTCGAGGGCCTCCATCGTCCGATCAGCCATGCCGAGGCCAGTCAGCTGGGCATTTCCGGGTCGATGGTCGACCTGATGATCGTGTCGTTGTCGAATGAAAAGCTGGATGGCTTACGGCTGTGCGCTTACTTCCGGTCGCTGGAATCCACGCGGGACTTGCCGATCCTGGTGGTCGCTGAGCCGGACGACGAAAAGAAAGCTGTGCGCGCGCTGGACCTGGGGGCGTCGGACATCGTGATCAAGCCGATCGACTCGGAAGAGCTTTGCGCGCGGGTGAAGACGCAGGTGCGCAAGAAGCGCTATCTGGATGCCCTGCGGGCCCGGTTGGACCAGTCGATGGAATTGGCTGTCACGGATCAGCTCACCGGGCTGCACAACCGCCGCTACATGCGCGTTCAGCTGGAGAGCTTCCTGAAGCGCTCGCTGATGGGGGGCGATCCGGTGTCTATCCTGCTGTGCGACATCGACCACTTCAAACGGGTCAACGACATTCACGGGCATGCGGCCGGCGACGATGTGCTGCGGGAATTCGGGCGGCGGCTGCGCGAGAACATCCGGCCTGCCGATCTTGCCTGCCGTTATGGCGGGGAAGAGTTTGTGGTGATCATGCCCGACACCACCCAGACGCTCGCGCAGGCGGCAGGCGAGCGGTTGCGCCAGATCATCGGCGACGAAGGCTTCCGCATCAATCGCGGGGACGAGCTGCGGGTGACCATGTCGGGCGGCGTTTCCACCGTGGTCCCGGAGGACACGATCGACGCGCTGCTGAAGCGAGCGGACGACGCGCTCTACCGGGCGAAATCGGGCGGCCGAAATCGTGTCGAGCTGGAAACGCTAGGCGTCATATAGGCCTTGCCGGGAGCCTTAACTTCGCCCTGCAAAGCGTGCATATAGCCCTGCATGGACGCGTTCACCCCAGGTTCTCTTCCCGGCGAAGCCCGGCTTCGCTACCTCGACAACGATTTCGAGGTGCTGAAGGCTGGCCGGTTCGTCATGTGCGCCGTGTCCAGGCGCAGGATTGCCCTGGAGGACCTGCGTTATTGGAATGTTGATACCCAGGAAGCCTACTTCGACGCGGAAACAGCGTTGACGAGATGGAAGCAGCTCACCGGTCGAGAATAGCCGCTGTACTGATCGCCGGGCTGCTCGCGGGATGCGCGGGGCCGTCTGCGACGGCTGTTGTCGCAAGCCCGGCTGGTCCAGCTGCGCCCATTATCGCCGAGGCGCATCCGCCGCCGCCCATCGAACTTCCGGTCGCGCCTGAACCGCCGCCATTGCCGCCGCCAAAGTCGGCGCTTGCCTGTAGTGGACCTGCGAAACAGGGTGGCGCGATCCTTTGCCAGACATTGCCGGGCGCCACGATCACGCTGGACGGCAAGCCGGTCGCGATCGCTGATGCTGCCGGGTTGGCGGTGATCGGGCTCACCCGGCAGCAAGCCTCGCCAGCGAAGGTTGCGATGCTTCCTTTCACGACGGGGGAGACGCCGCAGACCATTGTGCAGGCTTCCACTGAGGTGGTGGTGCTGTCGCGCAAGGACACGATTTCAAAGTTCGAGATGGAATGCGCGCGCATCGCGCCGCAGTCGCCGGAAGACAAACACCATGCCGAGGTGTCGTGGGTGCGCAAGGACCGGGCGATGAAGGCGTTCAGTGCGCCGCTCGCGCCGCTCGGATTCGTGAAGCCTGCGGATGGTCCCTATTCCAGCGCCTATGGTGTGACGCGGACCTATGTGCCGAAGACCAAGGACTGTGAGGGGTCGACCAGCGTTCACAACGGCCAGGACATCGCAATACCGACGGGCACGGAAATACGCGCGCCGATGGCGGGCACGGTGCTGCTTGGCGATCCGGATCTTTTCTATGAAGGCGGGGCGGTATTCCTCGACCTCGGACGCGGGCTCGTTTCGGTGACAATGCACATGAGCCGGATCGACGTGAAGGATGGCGAGACCGTTGCGCAAGGGCAGTTGCTCGGCCTTTCCGGGGCGACGGGGCGGGTGACTGGGCCGCACCTGCACTGGGCGATCAAGTATCGAAACGTCCTGTCGGACGACCGGGGCACGGACATCTGGCTGGATCCGCTGCTGATGCTCGATCTCGAGCCGCCCGGGTGAACCATCCGGTGGACGGCCGGGGCGACTTCGCCTAGTTGGCCCGGCATGAGTGATGTTTCGCGCCTGCACGCCTTCGAGGGCCTGACCAATTTCCGCGATTTCGGCGGCTACCAGGCCGGTGACCGGCGGATCGCGTCGGGTCGCTTCTTCCGCTCGGCCAACCACGCGCTGGCGACGGACGCGGACCTCGCGCGCCTGCGCGACATGGGGATTGGCGCAGTGGTGGACCTGCGCCGGCCGCAGGAGCGCGAGCGGTCGCCTTCGCGGCGGTGGGCGGGGTTCGCGGCGCAGGTGATCGAGAACCACGACCATGACGAGGGCGCCGAAAGCTGGGACGACTTCATGGCCAACTGGGACATGGAACCGGGCGCCTACCAGCAGTTTCTCTTGCGCTACTACGCAGACGCCCCGCACCTGCCGCGCCTGGTCGATCTGTTCACGCGCTATTTCGATACGCTGGCGAGCAGCGACGGCGCCCTCGTCGTGCACTGCGCTGCGGGCAAGGATCGCACGGGGCTGGTTGTTGCGCTGACCCACCTGCTGGCCGGCGTGCACCATGACGACATCGTCGCGGACTACATGCTGACCAATACGTCGGGCAGGTTCGAGCAGCACGGCGCCGCCTGGCGCGACGCGATCCTGCAGCAGCACGGCCGCGCGCCGACGCTGGAGACGATGCGCATCATCATGGGCGTTTCGCCGGAATTCCTCGAGCGATCGCTGGCGGTGATCGAGCAGCGCAATGGCGGCGTCGAGGGGTATCTGCGCGACACGCTTGGCGTGGACGCGCGCAAGCGCGATCTGATCGAGCGGCGGCTGTTCGGCTGATTGGACACACCTCCGCATTCAGGTCCGCCTTCGCTGCGCTTCGGCGCGACAAGCCGGACATGCACCCGCAATCGGACTGGCGCGAGCCATCCGTGATGCTGTTGCAGAGCCCAATGGAGGGCCCGGGGACGCGGGATGCCCCGCGTGGTTTGGCGTCTCTGTTTCCAGAGCTACCGGTAGAGAAGAAGGTTCGCGGATCCCGCGTCCCCGGCAGGCATCGATGCAGCGGCCCGGGCGTGCAGCGGGTTTTTTCACCCGTCCTGGCCCACGTGGCAGAAGCCGCCGGCGTGCGGGCCATGGATGTTCAGCCATGCTCCCCCGCGACATGAGGAGAAGTCCAGCCGGGGATGTTGATGCCAACCGCCCCCGGCTCCTCATGAACTCCCGGCC
>JANOKS010000151.1:0-46925 GCA_031419455.1 Alphaproteobacteria bacterium | reverse complement strand
TGTCGACGATGAGTTCACCGTCGCGTTCACCCCAGAGGGCATCGACAGGCTCATCGAGCTCATCCCAAAATACAAAAAGCCGAATTAGCCCTCATGCCCCGCCTCGGCGTTCTTGGCCGCGGCCTTCACCGCATGCGTACTCTGAAAGCACTCTTACGATGCGATGTATTTGACATTTAAGCCACTGACAGGAACATTACACCGACGTGCTGCCAATCAGTGGCGACCTCGCATTGTGTTTGCGAGGCCAGCAGGCAGATGGTGACAGCCGTCGGGGATTCGGGGACTGCCAATGTCGGACGTGTTCGTATCCTATAATCGGGAAGACCTTCCAATTGCGCAGCGCGTCGTGGACGGGCTTGTCCATGAGGGCGTGAGCGTCTGGCTCGATATGGAGCTCAAGGCGGGCGAAAACTATGACGAGATAACCGAGCAGCGGCTGCACAGCGCCAAGGCGGTCGTGGTGCTGTGGTCGAGCCGGTCTGTGAAGTCGCGCTGGGTACGCGCGGAGGCGACGATCGGGCAGCGCAAGAAGACGCTAATCCCCGCAATGATCGAGGAATGCGATCGCCCTGTGATGTTCGAATTGGTGCAGTCGATAGACCTGTCGAAATGGGAAGGCGATCGCGCCGATCCGAACTGGCGCCGGTTCATTGACGTGATCCAGAAAATGATCGCTGCCGCGCCCCCGGGGCCGCTGTTCGCCACAAGCGGCGTGAAGCGGCCGGACGGCAAGCGCAAGGCAGCGCCGAAGCAGGTGGCGATCCGTAAGGAGCATGTTGCGCCCAAGAAGAAGTCCGGCATGGGGCCGCTGGGGGCGCTTGCCGCGTCCTTGCTGACTGCGATGCTTCTGGTGGCGGGGGTCTATGTCTGGCGGCCAGCCGAAGTGAACGAGCTGATCGGGTCGTTATCGGGCAAGCGGGAGAACGCGCCGGTTCAGGCTGCGGCGCTGGAGGAGACGTACTCCGCACCGGCGCTGACCGCTGCGGTGTCGGCCGAAACGATTGCGGCTGCTGACATGCCCGACGCGCTAGAGCCCGCTAAATCGGTGGCCGATACCCCCCCCGCTTCCGCGGCGGAGCCAGAGGGTACATTTCGCGAGTGCGACGCCTGTCCGCTTATGCTGAACGTTATGGGCGGCACTTTCATGATGGGCGCGCCGGACGACGAGTTAGGCCGCAAGGCGTGGGAAGGCCCGCAGCGCAAGGTGGCGATGGCGCCGTTCGCAATCAGCGTCACCGAAGTGAGGTTCGACGAATGGGATGCCTGCGTCGCCGATGGCGGTTGCGGCAAGTACACGCCGAAGGATGGTGGAGCCGGACGTGGCGAACTGCCGGTGGTGCAGGTGTCGTGGAAGGACGCGACGGCTTATGCGGCGTGGCTGACGAAGAAGACTGGGCGCGTCTATCGTCTGCCGACCGAAGCGGAGTGGGAATATGCCGGACGCGCCGGATCGGTCACTCCTTTCTGGTGGGGACCGCTGAACGATGTGACGAAGTCCGGCACCGCAGTGGCAACGCAAGGGGTGGATACACTGACGGCGAATGGACTTGGGCTGAAGGGCATGACGGGAAATGTACGCGAGTGGGTGCAGGACTGCTACGTCAACACGTTCGCAAATGCCCCGCTTGATGGACGTTCGGTCGAGGTCGCCAAGTGCGAGCAGCGCGTAGTACGCGGCGGCGCATTCAACGATCTGGTCGAGTCGTTGCGCATCGCTGCGCGCGTGAAGCGGGCCCCTGCCCTTCGCGATGATTTGACGGGCTTCAGGATCGCTGCGGCGCCTTGACGCCCGCCGGCAATGAAGGTCGCATCCGCGGATGCTGTCATCTGGGAACGGCCCCTGAGAAACAACGAGAAAGTTGAGCCGAGTTGAATCTCTCGGATGCAGTCAACTGTCCGGCTGGCGCGTCTGGAGAGCACGCGCTGGCCCGGGCGGACATTTCGCTAGAGCGGGCGCAGTCGCTGACAGACGAATTCGAGATCAACGTCTAACTTGCGGAGGTGTATGAGTGCCGGGTGCGCATGTCGCTGGCACGTGGCGATGCCGCGACGGCCGAACAAGAGCTTGAGCAGGCCCGACATCCTACGGCAATACGGGCGCGACCTTGCAGTTCGACCGCCTCGCTCGCAAATTCGCCTAAGCCAGCGGCAGCCAGGGGCAATCCCTGCCCGCGTCGCCACATTCTGGGGGATGGCGGGGGTCGCTAAACAGCAGCCGGTCAGGCCGCGCCGGCCCATCGGAGCGAACGCGCCGAAAGCCGTCATCTGCGAACGTACCGATGTCCCGCGTGCAAATGGACCTTTTGGAACCGGTCCTGTAGTCATTCCAGCGTATCAGCGGGGCCGCGGCGTGACCGACATATTTCTCTCCTACAACCGCGAGGACCAGGCGTGCGCCAAGGTCTTTGCGGAGGCGTTTGCGGCTCAAGGCTTCAAGGTCTGGTGGGATGTGGGGCTGCGGACCGGCGAGGCCTACGACGAGGTGACGGAGATGGCGCTGCGGACGGCGAAGGCTGTCGTGGTGCTTTGGTCGAAGAAATCTGTTGTCTCTCGGTGGGTGCGGGCCGAGGCGACGCTGGCGGATCGGAACAGGACGCTGGTGCCGTGCATGATCGAGCCCTGTGAGCGGCCGATCATGTTCGAGCTGACGCAGACAGCGGAGCTGGGGCATTGGCAAGGGGATGCGGGCGATAGCGCCTGGCGCTCTTTCCTGTCGGATGTCTACAGGTTTGTCGCGAAGGGCGGGCCTGCCCCTGCAAGCACGGCTCCTGCAAGCGCAGATCCAGCGGTGGCATCGGCTCCAGCTGTTCAGGCCGCCGCTCAGGGCGGGAAGCCGCATGGCGTTCGTCCTTCCGTCGCCATCCTGCCTTTTACCAACCGGTCAACCGAGCGCGCGGATGAAGTGTTTGCCGGCGGCATGGGAGAGGACATTGCGGCTGCCCTGTCGCTGGGGCGCGGACTGAAAGTGATTTCGCAGGGGGCGACGGCCGCCTACCGCAAGAACACGTCGGACCTGCGGACGATCGGGCAGGAGCTGGGCGCGAAATACATGCTGGAGGGCAATGTCCGCCGGGTTGGCGCGAGCCTGCGAGTCACCGCGCAACTTGTGGAAGCCGACAACGGCGCGATCCTGTGGACGCAGAAATTCGACCGGCCGCTGACGGAGCTGGCCGACCTGCAGGAGGAGCTGGTCAGCGAAGTCGCGGCGAATCTCGGCGTGCAGATCCTGAAGGTGGAGATGGAGCGGGCGCTGAGGAAGCCCGGCGACATCACGGCCTGGGAAGCGGTGATGCGGTCGTGGGCGGCGTATTCACGGGTGACGCCCGAAAGCGTGACGGTCGCTGTGGCGGAGGCGCGCCGGGCGGTGTCGCTGGCGCCGGACTATGCGGTGGCCCGCGCCACGCTTTCGATGGGCCTCTCTATGCATTACCAGCAGACCGGATATCGCGACGGGGCGTTGATCGATGAAGCACTGGAACACGCAGAAACTGCGCTCGCACTGAACCCGAACCACGCCACTGTGCTGTTTCAGGTCGTGAATACATTTGGCAACGTAAAGCGATTTGCGGAAGCATTGCCGTTGGCGGAGCGCGCCGTGGATCTCAATCCCAGCCTCATCGACGCACGGCAGGCGCTGGCAATCTGCCTCAACCACTTCGAGCGCTACGAGGAGACACTTGCCCAACTTGCGGAAGGCGACCGCCTGTCACCCCGCGCGTTCCAGCAGATCATCAGTCTTGGCCATCGATGCTGGGCGCTCTATGGACTGGGCCGTCTGGACGAGGCGCTGGAGGTTGTCACGCAATATGTGCGCCTCGATCCGAGCTTCCGGTTTGCGCTGATGACCCACCCAGTCTTCCTGCAGGCGCTCGGCCGCACAGCGGAGGCGCAGGAGGCGATCCGCAGGATACGCAAGGCCGAGCCCCGTGAAGGGCTAGATTACTGGGTCGGCCTCGCCCGCGGCTGCTACATGTCCGAGACGATGTTCCAGTCCTATTCGCGGCATCTGATCGACGCCTGGAACGCGACGCCGGTGGACTCCGGCGCATGACGGGACCCGCCGTTTCCGCGCCACCTGCGCCGCCTGCGCGGATCAACCTTGCGATCACGGGCCATCGCGAGGGCAATGCGGCGTTTGCGGCGAACCGGCGCCGTATCGAGAGCGTACTGGGCGAAGTGCTCGATATCATATCTGACGCGGTGACAGCCGAGGCGCCGCATGTGGAGATTGCGCAGGCGCGCTTTCATTCCATGCTGTCGGAAGGCGCCGACCTCATGGCGGCCGAACAGGCGCTGGCGCGTGGGTGGGAACTGGTCGCGCCGCTGGCGTTCGGTCTCGACCTCAACGTCGCGATCAATGCGCTGCCCACGACGGCGGGCGATGCGCGCGCGATGATCGCGGGGGGCGATCCGGCTGATCCTGTCGTGAAACACCGCGCTGACAGCATCCGCACCATGGCGGCCCGCGCGCGCCTCTTCGAGCTGGGCGACCGCGACGAGGCGATCGGCGGCTTGTTTGTGGCCAGCCTCCAACATCCGGAAGACAGGCGCATGGTGGATACGTTCGCGGCCGAATGCTCGCTTCGCGTGGAGCTCGCCGCGCGCGTGATGCTGGAACATTCCGATCTGCTGATCGCGATCTGGGATGGCGTGACGCGCGCATTTATCGGCGGCACGGGGTATTCCGTGCAGCTGGCGCTGGAAATCGGCGCGCCGGTTGTGTGGATCGATGCGAACATGCCTGATCGCTGGCGGATTCTGACGAGTCCGGAATCGCTGGCGGGGGTGCATGCGCCGCACGCTAACGATGCGGACCGTATTGTACAGCTGCGCGGGCTGGTCGGCGCCGCGATGAGCCCTGCGCCTCCGCGGAAATCGCACGGCAAGCATGGCGATCACGGCATAGAGGGACCGGCGGCGTTCAAGCGCGAGCGCTGGCGCGCCAGGAGCAATCCGCTGATGCATGGCTACCGTCGCATCGAGGCGCTGTTCGGCGCCGACACATGGAAAGGCCGGTTCCGGAAGCTGCGCCAGACCTACGAGGAGCCAGACGCCATCGTGGGCGGCAGCGCTGCTGCAATGCTGGCACATGCGCGCGCCTTGCCGGGCCAGGACGCAGCCTTCGTCGATGCGGTGGAAGTCAACACAGTGCACCGTTTTGCCTGGGCCGACGGCATCTCCGCTTACCTGTCCGACGCCTACCGCGGCGGGATGACGCTGAACTTCCTGCTGGCGCCGATGTCGATCGTGGTTGGCATTGCCTACCTGCCTTTCGCATCATCGAGCGAGAAGTGGGTTTTTGCGACGCTGGAGCTTGCATTGCTCGCAAGCATTCTTGCGATCACCATCACAGGCCAGCGCCGCCGCTGGCATGCGCGCTGGTTCGAGACCCGCCGCGTTGCAGAGTATGCGCGCCATGCGCCGATCATGTTGCTGCTTGGCGTCGTGCGCGCGCCCGGCCACTGGCCCAAGGGCGCGGAGACGTCGTGGCCGGAATGGTATGCACGCCGCAGCCTGCGCGAACCGGGCCTGCCATGTGTGAAAATCACGCAGGCCTATCTTCGCGACGCCTTACGCAACCTGCTCGACGATCATGTGGTGCAGCAGCGCGACTATCACGTCTACAAGGCCAAGCGCCTCGCGGCCGCGCATCGCAACCTCGACAAGCTGTCGGAAATTCTTTTTACCCTGGCTGTGATCTCGGTGTCGGTCTACCTGACCCTGAAACTGGGCGGGACCCTTCATTGGTGGTCGAAGTACTATGCGGAGAGTACGTCCTACCTCTTCACCTTCCTCGGCGTGGCGCTTCCCACATTCGGCGGCGCGATTGCGGGAATTCGCTATTTTGGCGACTTCGAGCGCTTCTCGTCGATCTCGGAGGTGACTTCGGAAAAGCTGTCTGCGATCCACTCGCGGATGACCCAGCTGCTCGCTAGTCCGGAGAGCGCGATGGACTATGGGCAAGTCGCCGATCTTGCGCGCGCGGTAGACGATGTCGTTGTCGGCGAAATCGAAAGCTGGCAGGCCGTGTTCGCCGGCAAGCACGTCGCCGTGCCGGTGTAGCAACTGGGCCGGCGTGTGGTCATTTCGCGATCACGATGACCCCTGGAATTCTTGGGCGGCGCTTCCTCTCGTGACTCACAACGGCTCCGAGTTCCGACGAATTCGCTGACGCGCGCCCCACCCATCTGATTTGTGCTGTCCGCGGCTTGAACCGAATGTTGCGATGCCGCTCAGATCCCGCCCTTCGGTAGCGCACGCCAACCTGGGCAAAAGTCGCCGTTTACCTCGCTCCGAAATCCAGGCGCTGATCGACCCGCATTGGCGATCTTGGAGCCGGTCTGCTATCAGGGTTTGGCCATCCGGCCCGGAGAAAACATGGCTGATATCTTTCTCTCGGCGCTGTCCGGTTAAAATCGCAATTGGATTTGCCACAGAGAATCGCGCGGAACGTGTCGTAGGAAAGTGCTGTTTTTTCAAACTGGCTACCCTCGCCCGTGGTCTCAGTTCTTCGGACACTCATTTTTAGGTCCACACACCCTGATCGCGAGACCGAAACCCAAAACGAAATCAAGCATGGCGGCACAGCAGTAGATCTCATTTACGAGTATCCATACTTAGCCTGAGAGAGCTCTCAGCGGCAGTAGACGCCCTTAAGACCTGACCAGATGCCATCGCCGTAAGAAAGGCTATCGTACTCTGTGTGTTGTTTGAGCCAGGCCACAACTTTCATCACGCGCTCAGCAAGCAAACTGTTGAGTTCCTCGTTGGACCCTGCATTCAAAAGCGCGTCCGTCCCGCCATCGCAGGTGTTGTTAGGATCGTCCGTTGAATTGACGACCAGCTCAACATGCAGGAGCGCGTTCAAGCACTCCTCGGACGGCCCGGCGCCATCGCATGTGGTTACGAACTGTTTGCTTGTCACGAACGAGAAATCTTGGGCCACGGCGCCCGGAGCTCCCACCGCCGCGACCGTCAACACGGGCAATGCAGTCAGTATTGCAGAGCAGACGCGCATCCTCGTTCCCTTCACATGTGTGGCCGCGCAGCGCTTCGGCGTGATCATTCGGCGGGTCCGCTCTTTGTCTCGGCCGATCAGTACAGCCTTCTGTGGATGGCCGCTGCGAAGCCACCTCTCAGTAGCTGCCTGCGACGCGCAGAGTGTACGTTTTTGTTGAGACTTCGTCAGCATGGTCGGGCCTTTCCAATTCGTTACGCCCCTTGAGATAATTCCAGCGCTCCTGATGCACCTGCCTTAAGCATGTCTTGTTATATCTCGGCACACCGGCGGTCGCGCGACCTCCGCCGCCTGGAGCCTTTTCGCGTCATGGTCCTCGACCTTCCTCCACAGATGCCCCATGTCGTTCAGTGCGATACCATTAGCGATGTAAACGTCCTAGGTGCAGCTGAGGCGCGCCGAGCCGGGCGCGCTTCTCAAGCTGCGGCGATCGCGCAGTGTGTTCTTGATCGCTATCCCTCTGATGCCGACGCCTGGTTTGAACTGGGCGCCGCCAGATCCGCGCTCGGCCTGCGCACACTCGCACGTCAAGCATATCTCCGCGCTCTCGATCTTGCACCAACGAACGACGACGCCCGGCTGGGGCTTGCCCGCCTTGCCTGGTGGGAAGGGGATCGCGCCGGCGCCAGGAACTGGCTTGCTTCGATATCGGCTACTCGCAGTCGAGATCCAGAAGTGCTGGAGCTTCAGAGCGCCTTGAACGCAACCGAATCTTCCCCCGCCCGCTGGCGCGCTGACCTGTCCGTCTTACAAAGCCAGCTTACTCAGAACCTGCCCACCTGGACGGAAGGCCACGCCTCGCTCTTCCGTAGAGAAGGTTCGGCGGGCGTCGGCATGACCATCGAATACGCCCGCCGCTTCGAGCGCGAGGATCTGTACATCGAAGGCCAAGCCATGCAGCAGGTTGGCGACGCAACCTGGTCTATTGCTCTGGGCGGCGCACCGGATGCTGATTTCCGACCGGAAGCGTCTGTACGCATTGGCGTTGAAAGAGCCAGCGGGGCGTGGCAGTTCGCGGTGACTGCCGCACGGTCGGAGTATGCTTCTGGACCAGTTTCCAAGCTGGACCTCCGTGGCGTCCACAATTTCGGAGCCGGCATGCAGGTCTTCCTGCAAGCCGGCGTCGTCAACGACGAAAATCGGGAAAACCATTTCGGTTATGGCTTCGGCGCAAACTGGCGCTTGCCCGCGGGCCCCACGCTTGACGCCGGCTGGTCTGACGGGGCCGAATCTTCCGAAGGATTCACCGTCGAGGTACAAGCTGTTACAGTCGGAGCGACCTTCGAGGTGTCCGAGTCCGTTCGCCTGCGCGCCGGCCTCACGCACGAAATGCGCGATGCCTTTGATCGCACCGAAGCAGGTCTGAGTCTGGCGCGGACATTCTGACGTGCCATCTGCCCTGCAAATCGTCTGGAGCCTGTCGATCGCTCTCGCTACCTTGTCGCTGATGTCTCTCACGGCATTAATCGGCGCGCGCATCGTCCGCCAGCACCGCGACAGGAGACTGATCGAGCGGCGCAAAAACCTCACGAGCGAACTCCTGCGCTACGCCCTCTCCGAAGGCGAACATCCCGTCGTGCCCGTGCGCACGCAACATCAACGCGACACCGTCACGCAGATCGCCCTCGATGCGTTCAGCATCATCGACGACAAGGCACGTGCTCGCATCAGGGATGTCCTGTGCAAGGTCTCGCTCGACGCCTCGCTGCGCCGCGGCGCCCGACGTGGACGCATACCGCAGCGCATCGCCGCAATCGAAGCACTCCGTCTCTTTCCCGGCTTGGCTACGCGCCGCACTCTGGAACACGCTCAAGCTTCCTCGAAGTTCCGCATCTGTCTCGCCGCATTGCGCACGTCCGTGGAACTCGGCGACCTTCCCGACATGGGGACAATCCTCAAGCTGACCGATCGTCCTGAAGGTGGAAGATCCCTTTCCCTCTTCAAGATCGTCGCGGCGTGCGTCCGCGCCGACCTTCCGGTCGCGCTGAGCCACCTGACGCGCGGCCAGCCGCCCAAGGCTCGCATCATGCTGCTGAAGGCCATCGGCGCGACCGGGTCCTGGGCCGCTTTCCGCGACATCGCCAATGCTTCGAACGATCCAGACCCGGAAGTTAGGGCCGCCGCGCTCACCGCGCTGCGCGCCATGGCCGCCCCCGCCGCCCTTCCCGTCTTCACTGCAGCAACGCATGACCCCGATTGGCAAGTACGGCTCAAGGCCGTCGAGGGTATCGGCCAGCTCGGCAAACGCGAAGACCGCGTCAGCATCGAAACCCTGCTCAACGATCCGGTGTGGTGGATCCGCTTTCGCGCCGATGAAGCCTTACACCGGCTCGACGGCCGCGGCGCTGAACTCCGCCTTACGCACGAACCGCCGAAGTCACGCAAGCGCCGTACCTCTACCCCTCCAGGATTGGCGGAAGCGTCATGATCGCAGCAATTCTCGGTACGCTCGTCGCCTTCGCCAATAGTATCGCATGGCTGGTGATTGGCGGCGCGATCCTTCAGAACGTGCTCTATCTTGTGCAGCTCGTCGTCGCTCAACGCGCCCTCGCGGAGGAGCCCCCCGAACCCCGATCCGCCGTTCTCTGGCGGCGGTCGCACGCCGTGGTTCCGCCCATCACGCTGATGGCGCCCGCATACAACGAAGCTGCCACGGTCGAGAATAGCGTCCTTTCCCTTCTTGCACTCGATTATCCCCGCTTCGAAGTCGTGGTCATCAATGACGGTTCAAAGGATGAAACTCTCCAGGTCCTGAAAGACCGTTTCGACCTCCAGCCGATCGACCGCGACTACGAGTCAGCCACGAGCCACGCCCCCATACGCGGCATCTATCAGTCGCAAAGCCACGACCGCCTCATCGTCGTCGACAAGGAAAATGGCGGCAAAGCCGACGCCCTCAACGCGGGCCTCAACCTCGCCCGTTCGCCCATCGTCTGCTCGATGGATGCAGACTCCATCCTCGAAGCAGACTCGCTCCTGCGCGCCGTTCAACCTTTCATCGAGGACCCCGAGCGCGTCGTCGCCGTCGGCGGCACGATCCGCATTGCTAATGGCTGCTCCATCAAGGACGGCCGCCTTCACGAGGTCGGCGTCTCCCGCAACATACTTGCCCTGTTCCAGACTGTCGAATACCTCCGCGCCTTCCTGCTCGCTCGCCTGGCTTGGAGCCGCCTCGGCGTCCTCACCATTATCTCCGGCGCTTTCGGCCTCTTCCGGCGCAGCGCTCTCATCGACATTGGCGGCTATGCGCACGGGACTGTCGGCGAGGACATGGAGCTTGTCGTTCGCCTCCACCGCCGCGGCATAGACACTGGCCAGCCCAACCGCATCGTCTTTCTTCCCGAACCGGTATGCTGGACCGAAGTTCCTGAAAGCCTTCGTATCCTGGGCCGCCAGCGCGCGCGATGGCATCGAGGCGCGATTGAAACCTTCGCGAGGCACGGCTCTACGATGCTTCAGCCCAAGTACGGGCGGGTCGGCATGCTTGGAATGGGCCAGGTCCTGCTGTTCGACCTGATCGGCCCGGTGCTTGAACTCATGGGATATGTCCTCCTGCCCGCGATGTGGGCGCTGGGCATTCTCAATTTCGACTACGTTCTCGCCTTCTTCTCGCTCTCCATTTTCTTTGGCATCTCAATCAGTGTTGGGGCCCTGGCCATCGAGGAGGCGGAACTCCGCCGCGTGGGCAAGGTGAGTGACCTGTTGCGACTCGCCGCGGCAGCCGTTCTCGAAAACTTCGGCTATCGCCAACTCAACTCATTCTGGCGGCTGCGCGGGCTTTGGGAGTGGATGCGGGGCGTCAAATCCTGGGGCGAGATGACCCGCAAGGGTTTCCGTCACAGAGTGTCAGGTTAACTGACCTGAGTTTTGTTGGGGTCCAGTGCGACCCAGCCACTCACGCGACCGCCTGCTCCAGGCGGATTCCAGTCTTCAACGTCTCGCAGACTGAGCGTGAAGCGGAACTAAAGCCAGACCGCGTGCTGGATCACGGTCGGCGGGAAGAGGCGCCGTTTGTACGAAACTCGCGTCATTGGGGTCTCCCGGTGACCGATGAACAAAGGCCTTCCCAGAGACTGGTTAGTGTTAGTCTGACAGCGCCAACTGGGTGTTCCTCCTGACCGAGCGTCAGATCCAGCGTCGCTTCGGAGTGAATATCACTGGTCCTTCAATTTTTTTCGGTCGTCACGCGTAAAACATCACGACGGTCCGTTCGATGAACCAGAATGCCGCGATCGTGCCGATTGCGTAGCATGGGGCAAGCTGCATCCAGCCTGGCATCGGCAAGAAGAGGCGCCGCCACGCAAACACGCTGGCCAGCACGACGCCGATGAAGGTGAGTTGTCCCGCCTCGACGCCAAGATTGAAGAACAGCAGAGCGGTTGCGGCCGAGTCCGCCGGGATGCCGATCTCGCGCAACGCTCCGGCGAAGCCGAAACCGTGCAACAGCCCGAAAGCAAAGGCGGCAAGCCACGGCGCCTGCGCTGTCAGACGCGTCTCTCCGGCCCTGACCCGTGCGATCTCAACCGCAAGAAACATGATCGACAAGGCGATCGTCGCCTCGACCGGCGCTGATGGCAGGGCGATCCAGCCGAAAGTCGTGCCGGCCAAAGTGAGCGAATGTGCAAGCGTGAACGCCGTGACGGCGCCCAGCAGCCGGCGCCAGTCGCTGATCAGCAGCAACAGCGCGAGAACGAACAGCAGGTGATCGAAACCGAACAGGATGTGCTCGACGCCGAGCACAAAAAAGGTAGTGGCGACTTCCGGCCATTGCTGCACGTCAGGAATGGTTGTGTAGGGCGCATCGGGCGTGAGGCGAAGCGTCTTTGGCGCCCCCTCCAGCGGTTCGAGCCGCACAATCGTGTCGGTAAGCGTGCGTGACAGGTTCTCGACAGCGAGTGTCTGCCCGACGATGCCGCCTTGGCAGCGCGCGCGCCATCGTTGGATCACGGCGCCATCGACCAGTGTCGAGCGGGGCTCGGACATGTTGATGCAGGACTGCGGCTGGACAACGTTGAGCGCGAGGCGCATGTCGCCACGCGCGGGCGTCTTCCAGAGAAAGTCATAGACCTCAGGCTCGATCTCGCGCACCTGCAGGTAAGCTGGCCGGATTTCGTGCGCCAGTGCGCCTTGCGTCATGCCAGCCAGCGCCGCGAGCCATAACAGGGCAAGGCGCAGGATCACTCGCCGACCTCTGGCGTGCGTTTCGTTTTCGGTTCTGGATTTGCGGTCTCGGGCAGTCCGCTCCACGGTTCGGGCCATTCGATGCGGATATCGTAGCGCTTGCGCATGCGGGCATGGAATTCGTCGCGCCCGGCGTTGCGGCGGCTTTCGATCCAGTCGGCCCGTACCCTGTCGCGGATCTCGGCGAGTGTAGTCGCCCGGCCGGGCGCCGTCTCCACCACCAGCACAGCATGTTGACCGTAGGCGGAGGCGACGGGACCGAACCAGCTCTCTCCCTGGTGCGCGAAGACCGACGCGGCGAAGTCGTCGCCAAACAATGAGGAAACGCCCGCCTGCGTTGTGAGCGGCATTGCGGCAGGCAGCATTGAACTGTCGCCGATCCCTGCCGGATCGGTTCGGGCGTTGAGCTGCGCAAGGAAAGCCTCTGCATCGGCCCTGGCCGCAGCCCCGCGGCGGTCGGCGCTCGCCATGACCTGCCGGATCGCGCGGCGTTCCGGCACGCGATACAAGTCCACGTTCGCCGCGAGCCATTGCTGGAGGTCCGCTTCGGTCGGCTCGTCGCTGACGGCGCCGTCCTCGATCAGGAATTCAAGCTTCTGGCGCATGCGGCGGCGGACGATCGTGTCGTCGGCGTCGAGCCCCATCGCCACGGCCTCGCGATAGGCGACTTCCTCGCTGATGAAGTCATCGACCAGACCTTCGAGTTCCCCACGGCTCGGCATGCGGCCAGAGAGCAGAAGGAAGCTTTCTGCGAGCTGGTTCACACGGCCTTGAGAGATGACGATCGCGTCTCCCGCCGGACCCTCGTCCGGACCGCGGATGAGGCTGTAGCCCACGAACAACGCAAGACCGATAGCCAGGAAATGCACGAGCGGTTCGCGTAGCAAGCGCTTTAGAAAGGCGACTGCCCCGGTCGCCCTGCCCGTTTCGACGCTGTCCGGTTCAGTCATGCCGGCAGCCTAGCTGGCCTTGGTCGGGATGAACCAGATGGGCGAGGTGTAGGCACGCTCCTGAATCGTCTTCTCCAGATGCGGGCTGGGCGCGATGCCGGCGCGAATGGCGTCCCATGTGGACCAGCGGCAGGTCGGGTTCTCGATAACGCGGGCGTAGTAGAGCGCGTTGAACCTGGGACTGAACTCGGGGTCGCGCCAGCTCACGTTCAGCTCGGCGTCGCCCTTGTCCTGATCGAATGCGCAGGTCTTGAGATCGATCGTGGCGCCGTTATCGGCGCAGCGATGCGTGGTCGGGTTGATGGCGCCGCCGTCGGCGCAAGCGACGTCGAACACTTTTTCCTGCGCCTTGCCGCTCGCATCGAGCCAGGCCTTGACGATCTGGATGCGCTGAAGCGGCGCCGAGTTAGCGTCGCGCATCGCCATCACCAGGAAATCCGGAGCGCTATCGGCCTTGCCGACAAGATCGGCGCCCATCGACACGCCATTGGCGTAGGCAGTCTTCACGCCCTCGTCCGTTGCGAGCAAGGCACCGCCAATGCCGTACCCGGCGAAGAAGCGAACGCGAATGCGCGGACCTGTCGTGGCGAACGTCTCCTTGCGGCGGAACGCGGCGTAGATCTCCTCGCGCGTGTTCTCCTGCGCCCAGACACCGGTCAGACCCGATGCGCCCCAGGTGGAGAAGCGCGTGATGTTGTCGGGAATCTCGTAGTTGTCCCAGGTCTTCCCCGCCGGCGGCGTCGAGCCGCGCAAATCCGACGTCCCGTCACGAATTCCCACCTTTGAATGGTAGTTATCTTCTTCGTAGCTGCCGGCTGCGTTGTGCGTATCGCTCGCCCCGACCAGGCCAACCTTGTAGGGATTGGCGCCTGTCGCGGCCTCGATCTCCAGCCCGTCCTTCATCGCCTTGCGGACATAGCCGCCATCGAACTTCGTGATGGGCGTGGCGCTGCCGATATACCACTCCATTATCTCGAAACCGGCAAACTCGTCGTTTGGCGACAGCAAGGGGTGAGTCTCGGACGTGCCCTTCACCTGCGTCACTTCGGCCAGCGGCTCGTTGCGGAGACGCAGCTCGGCCCATTCGCGATCGACCGGCTGCCCGTTCCATTTGGTGCGCTCATACATCGTGCCGTCGGACCCGTTGGAATTGTGCGGTATGGCGAGCGACTCCATTCCCAGCTCGCGCTGCTGGTCCATCCACTTCCAGAGGTCTTCCGGATTCTGGGACTGCAGCGCCGAGTGCGGTAACATCGGCACGGTATCGCCAGCGAAGATCACGTTGCGATGGAGGTTCCGGCCTTCGGGGGCCGAGGTGAACTCATAGCCGATCAGCGTGGTGAACTTGCCAGGCTCATAGTGCTTCTTCGCCGCCGCGATGATGTCCGTCCACGCGGTCTTGACGGTGCGCAGGTCGGCGAACTCCGGCATCTGCTGGCCGTCGCGCACAGTGTCTGCGAATTTTCGGAATGCCGCATTGACCTTGACCTGGTCGGTCGAGAACAGCTCTCTCGCGTAGGGAACTTTCGCGTAGGGATCGCCTTCAGTGTCAATCGCGGGCAGCACGCCGAGGTATTCGGCATGGTCGGTGATCGCCATGAAGTCCAGCGGGCCGGACTTCATCTTCAGGTCGACGCCCGTGGCGTGCTTGATCGCGCCGCCCTTTGCGTAGGCGTAGGCCTCGTCCGGCGAGGCTCGAACGTTGAAGATATACGCGTCGAACGAATTGCGTGTGTGAATGTGCAGGTCGCCGAAGTAGGCGTTCTTCAACGCGTTCGGCGCCGGGCGCGGGGCCTCCGTCGGCTGGTCGCTCCCGTTCGCGCCTGTCGATGCGGTCTGCTGGTCGCCACATGCGATCAGGATCGCGACCGAAAGACTCGCCAGCAAGATCATTCGCAATTTCATGATCATCCCCTCCGACTTGTTACCGCACAGTACAATCTGTACGACGGAAGCCGAAGCGTCCAGCCGCCGCGAGAGAATGTTGGCGCAAACTTGTCACCTGATCGGTGGGCCCGGCTTGCCCTGCGCGATGAAAGTGTGCGCCAGGGCCCATCGGCCCGTTGTCTCAATGCGCCGCGCGCCGGCGCGATCGAGCGAAGCGCCAGACCTGACGCCTGCAAGATCCTTTTACTGGGCAGGCGCCTCGGCGCTCGTCCCGCCCGGAAGTGCAACCGCCGTCGTACGATCCGCTGTCTTCCTGTGAACAAGCCGGAACAGCGCGGGAAGGACAAGCAGCGTGAGCAGGGTCGATGACACGATCCCGCCAATCACGACGGTGGCAAGCGGTCGCTGCACTTCGGCCCCTGCGCCCACGTTGAACGCCATCGGGATGAAGCCCAGACTGGCAACGAGCGCCGTCATCAAGACAGGCCGCAGGCGTGACAAAGCGCCTTCCCGAATGGCAGCGTCCAGAGGCTGCCCCTCATCCAGGAGTGTCCGGATAAAGGTAAGCATCACGACGCCGTTGAGGACCGCCACGCCGGAGAGGGCGATGAAGCCCACGCCAGCCGAGATCGACAGCGGCAGATCGCGGATCAAGAGCGCCGCCACGCCGCCCGTCAGGGCGAGAGGTACGCCGGTGAACACGATCAGCGCATCCCGGACCGACCTGAGCAGCGCGAACAGCAGCCCGAAGATCAACAGCAGGGTTGCTGGCACGACCAGCGCAAGACGCTGGGCGCCCGAGATCAGCTGCTCGAACGTGCCGCCATAACCGACCCAGTAGCCGGCGGGGATTTGTACCTCGGATGCGATGCGCTCGCGCGCCTCAGTCACAAAAGAACCCAGATCGCGGCCACGCACGTTGGCCGTGATGACAACACGGCGTTTGCCGTTCTCGCGACTGATCTGGTTGTTGCCGATGGACAGCTCGATGCTGGCCACTTCCTGCAAAGGCACGAAGCTGCGCAGGTCGCCACCGCGATCTGGCATCGGGATGCGAAGCTGGCCGATGGCGTCGACATTCGAGCGCAGCTGCTCAGGCAGGCGCACAACGATGTCGAAGCGGCGGTCGCCTTCAAATATCTGGCCCGCCTTCGCCCCGCCAAACGATGCGCCGACAATGTTCTGGACGTCGGCGACATTGAGCCCAAGGCGCGCCAGCGCGTCGCGATCCGGCGTGATCTGCAGGACCGGCAAGCCCGTGATCTGCTCGACTTTCACGTCCTGTGCGCCGGGAACCGCGTTCAGGATGGTTTCAACCGCGTCGCCGAGGGCGAGAAGCTGATCCAGATCGTCGCCGAACACCTTCACCGCGACATCCGAACGCACGCCGGAAATGAGCTCGTTGAAACGCATCTGGATGGGCTGGGTGAACTCGTAATTGTTGCCTGGTATGGTGCTCACGGCCTCTTCAAGCTCAGCGACAAGCTGGGCCTTCGGCTTCCGCGGGTCTGGCCATTCTTCGCGAGGCTTCAGCAGCACGTAAGTATCCGCCACGCTGGGCGGCATGGGGTCGGTTGCGATGTCCGCGGTTCCCAGCTTCCCGACGACGCGCTCGACTTCGGGCAACTGCCGGATGCGTTTTTCAAGACTCTCCTGCATGAGGATGGCCTGAGACAGAGATGTGCCGGGAATGCGCAACGCGTGGAGGGCGATGTCGCCTTCGTCGAGGTTCGGGATGAATTCCGAACCCATGCGGGACGCCGCAAAGCCCGCAAGCGCGACAAGCGCCACGGCAACCGCGATGACGGCGACACGCATCCGCAGCGCCCATTCCAGCGCGGGCTGGTAGAGAGAACGGGCGCCGCGCATCACCGGGCTCTCCTTCTCCGCCACCTTGCCCGTGACAAACAAGGCGACGGCGGCGGGAACGAAGGTCAGTGAGAGAATGAGCGCCGCCGTGAGAGCGAACACGACCGTGAACGCCATCGGGTGAAACATTTTTCCTTCAACGCCGGTGAGAGCAAATATCGGGACATAGACAAGCGTGATGATCAAAACGCCAAAGATCGACGGCTTGATCACCTCGACAGTTGCTCTCTCGGCCTTTTCAAAGCGTTCATCGCGCGTCAGCAGCCGTCCCAGCCTGTGCTGTTCTTCGCCAAACCGCCGAAGGCAGTTCTCCACGATGATCACAGCGCCGTCGACGATGAGGCCGAAATCAAGCGCACCCAGGCTCATCAGGTTCCCGGATACCTTGTTCTGAACCATGCCTGTGATGGTGAGCAGCATGGACAGGGGGATGACCATCGCCGTGATCAGAGCCGCACGGAAGTTTCCGAGCAGGAGGAACAGCACTACGATGACCAGCAGCGCGCCTTCGAGCAGGTTGGTTTCGACCGTCGCGATCGTGCGATCCACCAGCGCAGTCCGGTCATAGATCGGCTTGGCGATCACGCCCTTTGGCAGAGCCTTGGCGGCTTCCGCCAGTCGCGCCGCCGTAGCCTGGGCGACTTCGCGACTGTTCTCGCCTACCAGCATGAATACCGTTCCGAGCACGACTTCCTTGCCGTCTTCGGTTGCAGCGCCTGTGCGCAGTTCCTCGCCCATGCCGACGTCGGCGACGTCAGCCACGCGTAGCGGAACGCCGTTGCGATTGGCGACAACCACGCTTTCGAGATGTCCGACGCCGTCCGCCCGCCCCTGCGAGCGGAGAAGCAGCTGTTCGCCATAGCGCTCGACATAACCCGCGCCGCGGTTGTCGTTGTTCTGCTCGATGGCCTCGACAATGTCGACAATCGACAATCCTGCCGCCGCGAGGCGATCCGGCCATGGCGTGACGTGGTACTGGCGAACGAACCCGCCAATTGTATTGACCTCGGTGACGCCCTTCGTCCCCAGCAGCTGCGGACGGATGACCCAGTCCTGCACCGTTCGGAGGTCTTCCGGCGTGTAGGTCGTACCATCCGGCTTGGCCGCGCCCTCTTCCGCCTCGACCGTGTACATGAAGATTTCGCCGAGGCCTGTCGCAATCGGTCCCATCTCGGGCTCGATGCCCGCCGGAAGCTGGCTGCGTATGGCCTGCAGGCGCTCGTTCACGAGCTGGCGGGCGAAATAGATGTCGGTTCCGTCCTCGAACACGACCGTGACCTGCGAGAGGCCATAGCGCGAGACCGAACGCGTGTAGTCGAGATTTGGAATACCCGCGACGGCGGTCTCGATGGGGAAGGTAATGCGTTGCTCGGTTTCGAGGGGCGAATAGCCCTCGGCCTCCGAGTTTATCTGCACCTGCACGTTGGTGATGTCCGGTGTCGCATCGATGGGAAGCCGCTGGAAGCTCCAGACCCCGACTGCGCCAAGCGCCAGAACAGCGCCAAGCACGATCCACCGAAACCGGATAGAAAGATGGATGATCCGCTCAAGCATGACGTGCGCCCTCAATGATCATGGCTGGCGCCGGACTTTTCGACGTCAGCGCGGATGAGGAAAGCATTGTCGCTGACATAGACCTCTTGTGGCTCGATGCCGCCGAGAACCTCGGTCCATTCCGGCGACCGCCTGCCAAGCTCAAGCATGCGCACCTCATAGGTCTCGCCCACGCGCGCATAGACAACCGTGAAATCGCGGAAGCGCTGCAGCGCCCGCGTGCGCACCGCCAGCGGCACATCCACGGTTGCGACAGCGACATCGCCGCTCACGGCCTGTCCGGGCCGCCACGTAAGGCCATCCGGATTGGGAAGGTCCACATGCGCCACGACGGTCTGCGTCAGCATGTCAGCCGTCGGCAGGATCGCCTCGATGTCGGCCCTGACGACATGGCCGCCCCGCAGGTTGCGGACGACGACCGCCTGGCCGGCGCGGAGACGCTCTGCATCGCGCGGATAGACGTAGAACTCGGCGTGCACCTTGGTCGTGTCGGCGATGACATAAAGCGCGTTGCCGTCCGCGACGTCGCCAACGTTTGCGGCGCGCTCCATGATGATACCGGTGATCGGCGCCGGGATCGCGTAGGTCTGCAGGCTTTCGCTTGACGTGACGGTCGCAACCGTTTCGCCCTTGCGCACCTGCTGGCCGATGACTTTCGACATCGACATGATGCGGCCTGGATACCAGGCCCGAACTTCGGCCTTGCCTTGCGGTTGCAGTTCCACCCTGCCCGACAGCGTGACGATGTCGTCGATACGAGCGGGACCGGCGGGCTCGACTTTCACGCCAGCGCCGTCAGCCTGCGCCTGTTCAATCGTGGTGCGACCTTCGTAGGATTGATAGGTCCACTGGCGCTGCTCGCCTTCAAACGTTGCGGTTACCGATACATCGAAGGAGTGCGGCTCGGTCACGACTCCATCGCCCTTGAGATAGTCGTCCTCGGGGGCAAAGCGGAACGGGTTCGTCTCCCCGCCTAACCGTCCAAGCGTCACCAGCAGCTGCACCCCGGCAGGCGAGACAGGCCTGTCAGCCTTGTATGCGTACACGTGGAACTCTGGCGGAACGCCATCTTCAAAGATGGTCATCTCGACCGCGAAATCGCCGTCGCGCAGCATTCGCCCCCGGTGCGGGCCGCGCTCGTATTCGCCGCTCGCCGCCGCCTCTTCGGCCCCGGCCGCGGGCGCCTCTCCGGTGCAGGAGGACAAGCCGAGCAGCGCGACCGCGATGGCAAGGCACGTGCTGGAGATCGGGCTGTGAAAAGACATGGAGAACCTCATTGCGCCGACCCTTCGGCGTAGGCGCCTGTCAGGCGGTCGAGCGCTACGTGGGCGCTGTGATAGGAAAAGAGGGCCGAGTTGCGCCGCAACTGCGCATCCACCACCAGTCGCTGCGCATCCAGAACGTCGAGATAGGAGAAGCCGCCCGCGGTGTAGCCTTGTCGGGCGAGGGCAAGCGCTTCTTCCACTGCAGGCAACAGGCGTGAGCCGATAGCCTCGACCTCAGCCCTGGCAATGGCCATCTGCGAACGCGCGGAGTTGACTTCGCGTTCGAGATTGCGGCGCACGGCTTCCGTTTCAAACCGCAACCGGGAACGCTCTGCCTCGGCTTGCGCGATAGCTCCGTCGTTATTGTCCCAGAACGCCAGCGGGATCGACACACCGACGACCAGGGCGGCCTCGTCGGTCTCATGGAAGTAACGAAACCCCGCCGAAACAACGGGGTCCTGCTGCGAGCGCGCACGTTCGACCGCAATGGCCGCCGATGCACGCTCGGTTTCCGTTTCGACCAGCGCCAGCTCCGGGTTGCTCGCCGCGTTACGCGCTTCGTCTGGTCCCAGCCCGACAAAGGATGCGACCTCAACCGCGAAGGCCACGTCTCCGCCCCAGAAGCTCGCAAGCCGCGCCTTGGCGCCCTCGCCTGTCCGCCGGACCGCCTCTGCGCCGATCTCGGCTTCGGCCAGCACAGCTTGCGCTTTGGCGCCGGCCATCAGCGGATCGCGTGCGGCTTCCACCCGGCGCCTGACCGTCGCGACGATCTCATTCGCGACACCAACGCGCGCCAGGGCCACCTCAAGGTCCGCCTCGGCCTTCTGCGCGGCCAGATAGGCCAGCGCCACCTCGTGCATGAGGTCCTGCCTGCGCACATTGCCGCGTGCGCGAGCGACATTGACGCCGGACGCCGCGAGCCCTGTGCGCGCCTGCTGGTCCTTGCCCCATTCGAGCTTCTGGCTCAGGCCGAATGTCGTCTCGGCGCGGTCGATGCCGGAATAGAGCCCGGTGCCGAGCAGGTTTTCGGCCGTGATGTCCAGCGACGGATTGGGCATGCGGTTCGCCTGGCGAACGCCTGCTTCTGCGCTCAAGCGCGCCTGATCTGCAGCCTTCATGGCGGGCGCGTCGCCAGTGGCGCGAACCAGCGCCTCCGGGAGCGTCAGCGGCGGTTGCGCCTGCGCCTCTCCCGCCGCCACGATGGCGACGAGGCATGCGAACCCTGCGCGGGCCGCATAGATATGGAATGACAAGGTAGGCTCCTCTGTCTCAAACGGCGGGCGCCCGCATGCAATGCGGACGCGATGTCTGGATCAGAGGAAGGATCGTGGAGGGCGATCATCCGGCATCACGCTGCGCGTGTGCAGCGGGACCGTCAGGAATGGCAGATCAACGGAGGTTTCGGCCAGCGCCTCAACCAGGGCGAGAGATTCAGCCGCCAGCGCCACGAAGGTCATGACGTGGACGTGGAAGATGCCCTTCTCATGTTCGTGCGGGACTTGTTCATCAAACGGAGACGTTCCCGCGTCCTGATGATCATGCCCGGGACCGTCCGCGTGGCTGAAACCATGGTCGAGATTGACAGACACAACATGGGTGTCTGCTGAATGATGATCACCCAGTTGATGCGTATGCGCGTGCACGGGAGCGGCGGCGCCGACCCACACAAGCGACACGGCCATGAAGGCCGCAATGATCTGACGCACGATGGTCATGCTCCCATATTGCCAGCCAAATCGTTGCTGGCCAGTGAATTCGCCTCGCTGGATGCAAGACGCACTTTCCGGGCAAACGGGTCACACCGTTCACATCGCGCATTTTCGTGGCGCCTGGTGCGCCCCCGACGACATTGCGGTGAGCGTTGTGTAGGCTCGTCCTGAAGGCCATGCTCGCGACGGCTCGGGACAAGGGAAGACTTGATGCGCAATCTCATGACCACGCTGATACCGGCTCTCGTTCTGGCGTCGTGCACATCCTTTGATGCGCCGATCTCTTCTTCGCCGGGCTCAAGCCTGGTCGAGGAGCGGTCGATTTCAGATCTTCAAGGAGACCTGACGGCCGGACGCACCACGTCGGAGGCGCTGGTTGAAGCCTATCTCGCCCGAATCGCGGCGATGGATCACGCGGGTCCGACCCTGCAGGCCGTGATTTCAGTGAACCCGACGGCCGCCGCCGACGCGCGCGCGCTCGACGCTGAACGCCGTGCGGGACGTGTGCGCGGCCCGCTGCACGGCATCCCCATCCTGCTCAAGGACAATATCGAAACCCGCGAACTGCCGACGACGGCGGGCTCGCTCGCGCTCAGCCAGAACATGACGGGCCGCGATGCCCCGATGGCGGCACGCCTGCGCGAGGCTGGCGCCATCCTGCTCGGCAAGACCAATCTGTCGGAGTGGGCGAACTATCGCTCGACGCGCTCGATCAGCGGCTGGAGCGCAACAGGTGGCCTGGTGCGTAACCCCTACGCGCTCGACCGGAATGCCTGCGGCTCCAGCTCCGGCTCGGGCGCCGCCGCCGCCGCCAGTTATGCAGCCGCGGCGATCGGCACCGAGACCTCTGGATCGATCGTGTGCCCGTCCAGCATGAACGGCCTCGTCGGCCTGAAGCCGACCGTCGGCCTCGTCTCGCGCACCGGCGTCGTGCCGATTTCGCACACCATGGATACGCCCGGGCCGATGGTGCGCAGCGTGATGGACGCGGCCCTGGTTTTGACCGTGATCGCCGGAACCGATCCTGCTGATCCGGCAACAGCCGAAGCGGATCGCCGCAGGCAGGACTACACTGTGGGGCTCAAGCCCCGGGCGCTGGTGGGGCGGCGGCTCGGCGTTCTGCGCATCGGCATCGGCGGCCATGCCGAGACCGACAAGCTGTTCGAGCAGGCGCTTGCCGATCTGCGCGCGGCCGGAGCTGAACTGGTGGACATCAAGCAACCACCGGACCAGCAGGCGATCGGCGCGCATACCGGCATCATCATGCAGACCGAGTTCAAGGCCGGCATCGCAACTTATCTGGCGACGGCCGCCCCCGCTGTGAAGGTTCGCACGCTCGCCGACCTGATTGCGTTCAACAAGGAAAGCGCGGATCGAGAAATGCCCCTGTTCGGCCAGGAGATATTCGAGGCATCCGACGCGCGGAACGGGTTGGACGATCCGAAATACATCGAAGCCCTCGCGGCCGGAAAACGCCTGACGGGTCCCGAAGGCATTGACCGCATGCTCGCGGCCGACCGTCTCGACGCCATCATCGCGATAACCGGCGCCCCCGCATGGTTCAGCGATCCGGCCGGAGCCAGCCGGGGCGCAGCCGTGAACGTTGCGACAATCCTGCCGGCGCTGGCGGGCTATCCTCATCTCACCGTGCCGATGGGACTGGCCAACGGCCTGCCCGTCGGCCTCTCCTTCATCGGTCCGGCGTGGAGCGAGGCCGACTTGCTCGCCATGGGGTATGGCTACGAACAGGCCACCAAGCGTCGCGCTCCGCCGACCTATGTCCCCTCGCTGAGCGCCATCCCTCACATTGCGCGCGCACTGGAGCCCGCACAATGAAGCGACGGGTCATGGGTATCTCGGATAAGCCGGAAGCTTTGGCTCAAGGGGTTTGCTGGACTCGATGAGGTCGAGCGCGATCCTCACCGCGGCTTCGAGCTGCGGGTCGCGGCCGGCGGCGACGGCTTTCGGATCCTGGTCGATCTCCACATCTGGCGCCACGCCATAGTTCTCGACTTCCCACTCTCCGCCCGGCGTGAAGAAGCCGACATTGGGCGAGGTCACTTGCGCGCCGTCCATGAGCTGCGGCGTGCCGCCGATGCCGACGAGACCTCCCCACGTGCGCTTGCCCACGAGCGGCCCGAGCTTGTTCGTCTTGAACAGCCAGGGCAGCGCGTCGCCGCCCGAACCCGAGACCTCGTTGGCGATCATCACCTTGGGTCCGAGGATGGAAGCAGCCGGGGTCCGTTCAACTGCGCCATAGCGCGACGCCCAGTAGCTCTGGAGCCCGCGCCCCAGCACCTCGATTATGTAGTCGGCCATCTGGCCGCCGCCATTGAAGCGCTCGTCGATCACCACGCCCTGCTTGTCGGTCTGCGCGAAGTAGTAGCGATTGAAGGCCGTGAAGCCGCCATTGCCGGTGTCCGGCAGGTAGACGTAGGCGAGCTTGCCGCCGGACATTTCATCGACCTTCCTCCGGTTGGTCTCGATCCAGTCGAGGTTGCGCAGGCGCTGCTCGCTGTTGACCGGCACGACGGAGATATCGCGACTGGAATTGCCGCTGGCGAGTTTCAGGGTGATCAGCTTGTTCGCCATGCCCTCAAGCGGCTGCTGGATGTCAGTCGATACTTCGAGCGGCTTGCCGTTAATCGCGACGATGCAGTCCCCTGTCTTCACATTGAGCCCGGGCTGCGCCAGCGGCGCCTTCACGTCCGGCGACCATGATCCGGCTGTATAGACTTTCGCGATACACCAGCGGTTGTTGCGAATGACATAGTCCGCGCCGAGCAGCCCGCCCTCGATGCGAGGCGCAGCCGGGATCGCCCCGCCCGACCCGCGCAGGTGGCCGACCGAAAAGCCGGTCAGCATCTCCTGGAACACATAGTTGAGGTCCGACCGCGACTGCACCGCGGCCGCGTAAGGCGCAAGCCGCTGCTCGGCGGCGACCGTGTCGAAGCCATGGAAATCGGGGTCGTAGAAATAGGCGCGCTGGATGCGCCAGACTTCCTTGTACATCTGGGCCCATTCAGCCGCCGGATCGACGCGGACTTCGAGGCCGTCGAGCGACAGGCTGGTGTCTTCCGTCTTGGGCGGGGATGCGCCCATCGCTTTGGCCGGCACGATGCTGTAGCGCGTCCGCGGCGGCGGTCCGCCCTGCGCCGCATCCGGCGCGCGCGGCGTGCGTGATGCGAGCAAGAGCTTCTCGCCATCAGCCGTCACCTCGTAGTCGACGACATTCTCGGCGACCTTCTCGATCTTGCGGTCTTCGAGCGTGAAGGTGTTGAGCGTGCCGTTCAGCCCTTGCGCGTTGGGATCGTTGGCCGACATGTCCGCGAGCCAGAAGATCACGCCTGGTTTGCCGGTCACCAGGTCACTATAGGGACCAGGAGGAACCGGCAGTGCGACCGTGCGCGCCGTGATCGCCGCCATGTCCATACCGGCAAGATCGATCACGACTGGCTTGGGCGCAGGCGATTTCGACACTTCACCCGGTTTGTCTTTCGCGTCGGCCTTGGCCTGGCTCGCCTTGCCGGCAGGCGTGGCGTCTGCATTCTCCTTCGCGTCCTGCTGCGCCTCTGCGACAGATTTTTCATCATCGCTTTCAGGCTCGATCGGAGACGCCGTGTTCGCCGTCAGCGCCAGCGCATAGATCGAGCGTGTTGGCCGGTAGAGATTGCTCGTCATGTCGAGCCCGTGCATCACGGCGCCCGCATTGTTACTGGCGAGGAAGTAGAGGTACTTGCCGTTGCGGTCGAACGCGGGATAGCGGGCGTCCCCCATGCCGTCGGTCACCTGCATGGCCGTGTCGCGCTCAGCCGAGTAGAGCACGATGCCGTGCATGTGGTTCTTGAGCGAGCGCGTCCAGGCCAGCCATTTCGAGTCCGGCGACCACGCCATCGCATAGGTCTGGTCGGTAAATCCGCCCCAGACGTTCGGCTCGCCCGCCGCGTTCACCTTTCCCGATGCGAGGTCCAGCACGAAGGTGTTCAGCCGGTTGTCCCGGAAGGCAATCCTCTTCGAGTCCGGCGACCACAGCGGATCGAAATAGTAGGCAGGCTGATTGCCCAGCGAGAATTTCTTCGCAGCGCCGCCCGTTTGCGGCGCTACGTGCAGGGCATACAACCCGCTCTCGTCCGAGAAGTACGCGACCGACTCGCCATCCGGCGACCAGGCCGGTGTCCGCTCCATCACGCCGGGTGTGTTGGTGAGGTTGCGGACCGGGCCCTTCTTCAGCGGGGCGGTGAGAATTTCGCCATGCGCCTCGACCACGGCACGAATGCCCGTCGGCGATACGCTGATCCCGCGCACCTGGTCGGAAACGTTGAGCATGCGCGGCCGCACGTCCGGCATGTCGCCCACGGCGGTGATCGGCACGAGCTTCGGCTGGCCGCCGGGGCTCAGCGTGTAGATCTCGCCCAGCCGGTCGAACACCAGCGTCTGTCCGTCGCTTGAAAGCGAGCGAATGTCGGCGCCTGTGTTCCTGTAGACGTCCGACACAGTCTTCGTCGCCGGATCGTAGCTGAACACCGAGATCGGACCCGAACGCGCCGAGAGGAAGTAGAGCTTGTCCCCTGCCCAGGCCGGCGAGATGTCCGCCGTCACATCATGCGGCACGTCGACGGAATCGAGGCCCGGCAGGCTGGTGATGCGGATCGTGCTCGCAAGACCGCCGCGGTAGTTTCCCCACGACACATAGTTGCTGAAGTTGAACAGGAAGGCGGGGGCCAGCGGATTGTATGCGAACTGCTTCCCGTCCGGCGACATCACGCCGGCATGCGCCATCGGCAAGGGCAGCGCGGTTGCAAGCCCGCCCGAAGTCGAGGAGCGGAAAATCTGCGTGTACCGGCTTGCGGCCGTGCGGTTGGAGCGGAACAGCACCTCGCGGCCATCGCTCGACCAGCCTGTCGCGACATCGACACCCGGGTGGAAAGTGATCCGCGTCGGAACGCCGCCCGACGCCGGAACAGTGAAGACGTCGATGTTGCCATCGTACTCGCCGGTGAACGCGATCGAGGCGCCGTCCGGAGAGAAAAGCGGACCGCTTTCCGTGCCAAGGCCGGTGGTCACGCGCGTCGCGATTCCCCCAGCACGCGAAACTGTCCACACATCGCCAGCATATCCGAACGCAATCAGATCTCGGCTGATGGCCGGCGATTGCAGGATGCGTGGTTGCGCGAACGCCGCGGACGCACTGCCGACACAGGCGGCAACAAGCGCAAACAAGACTCCTAGACGCATTTGAAAGCTCCCCAGTTCACGGCGAAACCCTCACCCAATCCCGCAGGTTTCGCAAATCCTTCCTGAGTGTTTCCGTCGGCAACTTTGATCAGTGCAGCTTCAGCCGGGGTCTGATCACATGATTGACCTGGCCGACCGCAATCATGGCGAGGCCGCGAAGCCAGCCGTGAATGGCCAGAAGATGCATCTGGTAAAGCGAGACATAGACGAAGCGCGCGAGACGGCCTTCGATCGCGAGCCGACCGCCGATGAGCCCGCCCATCAGGCTGCCGACGGTGGAGTACCGGCTCAGGGACACCAGCGAGCCGTGGTCATGATAGGTGAAATCAACAAGCGGTTTTCCAGCCATGGCGCGCTTCAGGTTCTTGAACACAGTCGCAGCCATCTGGTGCGCCGCCTGTGCGCGCGGCGGCGCGAGACGATCAGAGCCCGGCTGCGGACAGGCGCAGCAATCGCCGAGCGCAAATATGCGTTCATCGCGCGTCGCCTGCAGCGTGCGGCGGACGACAAGCTGATTGCTCGCATTGGTTTCGAGCCCGCCAATGTCCTTCAGCACGTCCGCGCCGCGCACACCCGCGGCCCAGATTTTCAGATCGGCCTCGACTTCGCCGGTCGTCGTAATCACCGCATCGCGTGTGACTTCGGAGACGCGAGTCGATGTCATCACGCGCACGCCCAGCTTCTCGAGCTCTCCGCGCGCCGCGTCGGCGAGCTTTTCCGGCAGCGCGGGCAGGATGCGTGGCCCCGCCTCGAGCAGCGTGGTTACAAGGCGCGACTCATCGAACACTTCGAGTCCGTAGTGTTTCAGTCCGACAGCGGCATTGTAGAGTTCAGCCGCCAGCTCAACGCCGGTCGCGCCTCCCCCCACTATGGCGATGCGGACGTGTGCGTCACTGGCTGGATCGGCGCTCATGGCGCGCGACACGCGCAGGCATTGATTGAGCAGTTTCAGACGAAAGCGGTCGGCTTGTTCGCGCTCATCGAGCAGGACGCAGTTCTTCGCGGCGCCCGGCGTGTTGAAGGTGTTGGTCACCGAACCAATCGCCAGCACGAGGTAGTCGTACCTGATGGTCTGCCGGCCGATCACTTCGCTGCCGTCTTCGTCCAGCAGCGGGGCGATGATGACCTGGCGGGTGTCCCGATCGATGCCTTCGATCGCTCCCCAGAAGAAGCGATAGCCCCACCGTGAGCCGTGACTGCGATAGCCCACTTCATCGAGATTCGCGTCGAGTGCGCCGGCGGCCACTTCGTGGAGCAAGGGCTTCCAGATGTGGGTGCGGCTTTTCTCGACCAGGATGATGTCGTGCCGTTTCCGGCCGTACTTGGCGCCCAGCTTGCGCGCAAGTTCGAGACCGCCAGCGCCGCCCCCGACAATGACGATCTGCGTTTTCTTCATGGTCTTTACTGGCGCATCGCGCTTCTCGCGCCAAGCCTGATCGAAATGCGCGATCGGAAGCGGGGGTCCATACGGCGCAGAGCTTCACGCAAAGATCGTCTTCGGCACATGCGTGATCCTGCAGGCGAGATCGGCTTCGCCGGAGGCGACGATGAAGACGTCTCCGTGATCGGCGATGCCTGTCGTGAAGACGATGTCACCCAGGTACATCTGGTGGTCGATCGGCCGGGTGAGTTCGGCGTCTGGTTCGAGCAGCGGCGCGTGGCCGGTGGCGATGACGCGACTGGGGTCGCGGAGATCGAGAAGCGACCAGTAGGTGCGATAGATGCCAACGCCGTCGGTTGGTTCGACGCCGTGCCAGAGCGTGAGCCATCCACGCTCCGTCAAGATGGGCGGGGCGCCGCCGCCGATGCGGGCCGTGGCAAGCGTGTTTGCATGCGGCCGGATGCCCGGACTGGGGTGCGGCTTCCAGTGCAGCGCGTCGGGCGAGGTGGCGAGATTGATCGCGGGGCCGGCGCGCCAGTCGCTGCCGGGAGGATAGGCGAAGTAAAGCTCGCCGAGCGGCCTCGTCTGCGCCCAGTACTGGCCGTCGATGCGGCCCTCGAAGATCAGCATGTCCTTGTTCTGGTGGTCGAGGATGATGTCCTCGAAACGCCAGTCGAAGCCGTTGGCCGATGAGTAGAGCGTTGTCGAATGGCGTTCCGGGCTGACGGAACAGGTCGTCATCAGCCAGCGGTCATCGACGCGGCTGATGCGTGCATCCTCGACGCCGTAGCACTGGAAGCTGTGCTGTGGCGCAATCGCACGATCATAGTGCATGGCGAGGACGGTGAAGCCGTCGGGGCTCAGCTCGACAGGCAGAAGCCAGGACAGCGATGTCAGCGCCGTGACTTTAGATCTGGCGCCACGGATCACGAACGCCCGCTGATCTGACATATCGACGTCGGCCAGCGGCCAGTCGTCGCGGACATAGCATCCGTCGTCCCAGCGGATCGCGTGCACGCAACCATTGCTGATGGGATGCCGAAGCGCCTCGGCGATCCGCACCATCATCAGGAGATTGCCGTTCGGCAGCCGTGTCAGCCCGGGGTTGAAGGCGCCGAGCACGTAGGTCTCGGCGTCCAGATGGCCTGCGAGCGGGGATCGCGACAGGTCGATTTCGTCGGGCGTAAGCACCAGCCTGTCGATTGCGAATTTCATGCAGGGCGCCTGCTGTGTCGGGCGTTGGGGTAAATGGGGGATATAGGGCGGATCGTGTGAGGCCCGGCGGTCCAGAAATTCCCCGCCAATTCCCGTGCTTGGCGTTTGACAGCGGGGGCGCCTCCCGTCTATATGCCCGCTTCCCGCCGCAGGCCCCCCTGTGGCGCGATGCTATTTGGCCGCAAGGCCCCCTGAAAACAAACGAGAATTCCGATGTTCGCAGTCATCAAGACCGGCGGAAAACAGTACCGGGTCGCTGGCGGCCAGGAAATCACGGTCGAGAAGCTGGCCGGCGATGTGGGCGCGAAGCTCGAATTCGCTGAAGTGCTGATGATCGGCGACGGCGACGACATCAGCATTGGCGCGCCGATGATCAAAGGCGCCAAGGTCATGTGCGAAGTGGTCGAGCACAACCGCGCCGCGAAAGTCACCGCCTACAAGAAGAAGCCGCGCAACACCTATCGCCGGAAGCTTGGCCATCGCCAGCATCAGACGGTCGTGCGCATCACCGACATTCTTGCCAAGTAAGTCTGGCTAGCAAAACAGGAGCCTCCCTTGGCCCACAAAAAAGCAGGCGGCTCTACGCGTAACGGCCGCGATTCCAACTCCAAGCGCCTCGGCGTGAAACGGTTTGGCGGCGAAGACGTGCTCGCCGGCAACATCATCGTCCGCCAGCGCGGCACGCAATTCCATCCGGGCAAGAATGTCGGCCTTGGCCGCGACCACACGCTCTACGCCACCGAAACCGGCAAGGTCGAATTCCGTGAACGCGCCAAGGGCCGGATGTTCGTATCGATCGTCCCGTCGGACAAGCCGGAATAAGGCGATCCCGTTTTGCAGCCGGATCGCCACCCAACAGGGCAGCGGTCCGAACCTGAAACATGATCAGGGGAGGCGGATCGCCTCCCCTTCTTCGTTTCTTCTCCCCTGATACTCGTTGCCTGCCTTTGGGGGCCGCGAGGACGGCCGGATGGGGACGAGGATGACGACGATAGAAACAGGAAGGCTGCTGCTGCGGCCATTTGAAGAGGCGGATGCGCGCCGTGTCGCGTATCTCGCCGGAGACTATGACGTGGCGAAGATGTGCGGGCGCGTGCCCCACCCTTATACGATGGCGTCCGCGTACGATTTCATCGACATGACGCTCCGGGGCCGCAACAGCGGCGCGGAGCATGCGTTTGCGGTGACCGCGCCGATCGACGGGCTGGTCGGCTCGTGCGGCGTGATGCGTGTGGAGCCGGAGGGCGATACATACGAGATCGGCTACTGGTTTGGCACGCCCTACTGGGGGCTGGGCTATGCCTCCGAGACGGCGCGGGCGCTGATGAACTGGGCGCGCGAACAGCTGGGCGCGACCAGCTTCGCGGCCGGGCATTTCGTCGACAACCCGGCGTCGGGAAACGTTCTGCGCAAGCTGGGCTTTGCGCCGTGCGGCGAGCAGACATTGTTCAGCCTGGCGCGGCAGGGGTCCTCCCCTGCGGCGCGTTACATATGGCCGGAAGGCGCAACGCCGGTTAGTTTGGCAGACCATCACGGCGCGCCTGCGCGCCATTAGGCAATCACGATGAAATTCCTCGATCAGTGCAAGGTATACGTGAAGTCCGGCGGAGGCGGCGACGGCTGCGTGTCCTTCCGTCGCGAGAAGTTCATCCCCTTCGGCGGCCCCGACGGCGGCGATGGCGGCCGCGGCGGCGATGTAATCGTGGAAGCAGTGGACGGCCTCAACACCCTCATCGACTACCGCTACCAGCAGCACCACAAGGCGCAGCGCGGCATGCATGGCATGGGCGCGAACCGCACGGGCTCGGACTCGCCGACGCTGGTGCTGAAAGTGCCGGTGGGGACGCAGGTGTTCGAGGAAGACCAGGAGACGCTGATTGCCGACCTCGACAAGCTTGGCGACAAGGTGCTGCTGGCGAAGGGCGGATCAGGCGGCTGGGGCAACACGCAGTTCAAGTCTTCGACCAACCAGGCGCCACGGCGGTTCAACCCGGGTCATGAAGGCGAGGAGCGCTGGATCTGGCTGCGGCTGAAGCTGATTGCGGATGCGGGTCTGCTCGGCATGCCGAATGCGGGCAAGTCGACTTTCCTTGGCGCGGTGAGCGCAGCGAAACCGAAAGTGGCGGACTATCCGTTCACGACGCTGGTGCCGAACCTTGGCGTGGTGTCGCTGGGCATCGGGTCGAGCTTTGTGCTCGCCGATATTCCCGGGCTGATCGAAGGCGCGGCAGAAGGCGCGGGGGTTGGCACGCGGTTCCTCGGGCATGTCGAGCGGTGCGCGGTGCTGCTGCATCTGGTGGACGGAACGCAGGACGATGTGGGCGAGGCCTATCGCATCATCCGCGGCGAGCTGGAGAAGTATGGCGGCGGGCTTGTCGACAAGCCGGAGATCGTGGCGCTCAACAAGATCGACGCGCTGACCAAGGAAGAGATCGCGGAGAAGGCCAAGCAGCTGAAGAAGGCGTGCGGGCAGGCGCCGCTGCGGATTTCAGGCGCGACGCAGAAGGGCGTGCCGGAGACCGTCCAGAAGCTGTTCGAGATCATCTCCGAGGACAAGCGCGCGCAACGCGAGGCGCAGATCGAGGCGGAGAAGACGCCGGAAGAGAAGCAGGAAGGGTGGACGCCTTGAGTTCTCCCATCGCCTCCGCGCGCCGGATCGTCATCAAGGTCGGCTCGTCGCTGCTGATCGATCAGGAGAGCGGGCAGCCGCATGGCGTGCGGTTTGCGGCGCTGGCCATGGATGCGGCGCGGTTGCGGGCTGAGGGCAAGGCGATCGTGATCGTGTCGTCGGGCGCGGTGGCGCTGGGGCGGCGGGCGCTGGGCATGAAGCCGGGCAAGCTGCGGCTGGAGGAGAAGCAGGCGGCGGCGGCGGCGGGACAGCCGCGGCTTATGCGGGCGTGGGACGATGCGCTCGCGAAGCACAATGCGCCGGTGGCGCAGGCGCTGCTGACTTTCTACGACACGGAGCAACGGCGGCGCTGGCTCAATGCGCGCGCGACGATGGAGACGCTGCTCGAGCGCGGCGCGATTCCGATCGTCAACGAAAACGACACGGTGGCGACCGAAGAGATCCGCTATGGCGACAATGACCGGCTCGCGGCGCGTGTGGCGCAGATGCTGGGTGCGGATGTGCTGGTACTGCTGTCGGATATTGACGGGTTGTACGATGCCGATCCGCGATCGAACCCCGATGCGAAACATGTTCCCGAGGTGCACAGGCTGACGCCGGAGATCGTGGCGATGGCGGGGGGCGTGAATGCTGCGGCGGGCGTTGGCTCGGGCGGGATGGCGACCAAGCTGGATGCGGCGCGGATCGCGATGACGGCGGGATGTTCGACGCTGATCACGCTGGGCGCGAACGCCACGGCGGATGGCGGTCCGCTGGCGGCGCTGGCGAGCGGCGCGAAGGGGACATGGTTCCTCGCGGATGTGTCGCCGGATGCAGCGCGGAAACAGTGGCTGGCAGGAGCGCTGAAACCGAGCGGATCGGTGCGCGTCGATGCGGGTGCTGCGCGGGCGCTGAAGGCTGGCAAGAGTCTTCTTGCTGCAGGCGTGACGGCGGTCGCGGGACGGTTCGAGCGCGGCGATGCGGTGGACGTGATCGATCCGGACGGCGCGACGGTTGCGCGCGGGGTTTCGGCGTATTCATCGGAAGACGCGGTGCGGCTGATCGGGCGCAAGTCGGAGGAGTTCGAGGCGATCCTCGGTTATCGTGGCCGGCCGGCGCTGATCCATGTCGATGACATGGTGCTGGTGGGCTGAGGCGTCAGGCGACGAGGCTGCGAAAGTCCGGGCTCCTGCGAAGCCAGGCCGCGGCGTAGCCGCAGACCGGGACGATACGCCAGCCATTGGCGACGGCTTCCTGCGCGAGCAGCTTCATCAGTTTCCCGGCGGCGCCCGTTCCGCGCAGCGCAGGCGGCGCCTCGACCCAGAGGATCGTCAGCACGCCATCGGCTTTTTTGTAGCGGGCGAAGACGATCTCTCCGTCGATATCCAGCTCGTACTGGCTTGCGGCGGCGTTGTCGCGAAGTCCGTCCATGTAAACTCCCGCCGGTTGCTTAGCTCCCAAGGGAACATGACACCTATGCGCTTGACGACAAGCACTGCCCGGAGCTCAAGGGGCGAAGAGCCAGGCGGGCGATTGGTTGCGGATCGTCTTCCCCTGCGACGCGGAGGAAGTCCCCGCGTGGCTTGCCCCCTCCGGCCCTTCGGCCACCTCCCCCGCTTCACTGCGCTACGCGGGTGAGGGCGGCAGTCCGGAGGGACTACACTTTCCATGTCGCAAGGTGTTAGAGGCGAATATGCCCGCTGATTTCATCGTCCGCCCGATCGATCCAGATGCCGATGGCCCGGCGCTGCATGCGCTTTTTGGCGACGAAGAAAGCTGTCGCTTCCTGACGCGGCCGGCGTCGCCGAGCGTTGCGGACACGATCGCGATGCTGCGCGAATGGATGGGCCGGGGCGACGACATCAACTGGGTGATTGCGGAGACGGCGGATGGCCCGGCCCTCGGCCGCGTGTCGATCTATCCGCGCGACAAGAACAATGTGTGGGAGGCCGCGTGCATGATCGCGCCGGCGGCGCGCGGGCGCAATCTTGCGGCTCGCGCACTGGCTCTGGCGCTGGAGGCGGCGTTCGAGACGTTAGGCGCACGAAGGATCATGGCGGACATCGACCCCGACAATCATGCCTCGATCCGTGTGTTCGAGCGGCTGGGTTTCTTGCTTGAAGGGCGGCTGAGGGGCGAGTGGGACGTGCATATCGGCATCCGGGATTCGCTGATCTACGGCCTGCTGCGGGACGATCCGCGGCCGTGGCGGAACTGGTCATGAACCGCCTGTCCTGCTAGAGCACGGCCATGACGATCCAGTTGCCTCTTGCCGCTCACGACGCCGTTCTTGCCGGGACCATGCTGGCCATGGGCGAGGCTGCGCGCGCGGCCTCAGCTGCGCTCACCAAGTCGGGGCCGGACAAGCGCACGGCTGCGCTGAAGGCGATGGCGGCGCGGATTCGCGCGGCTGAGCCGGCGATCCTCGCTGCAAACGCAAAGGACATGGATGGCGGACGCGGCAAGGGCCTGACCGGCGCAATGCTGGACCGGCTCGAACTGACGCCGGCGCGCATCGCGGCAATGGCGCAGGGCGTTGCGGACGTGGCGAGCGTTCCCGATCCGGTGGGAACGGTGCTGGCGAGCTGGACGCGGCCGAACGGGCTGGCGTTCTCGCGTGTGCGCGGGCCGATCGGCGTGATCGGGATCATCTATGAGAGCCGGCCGAACGTGACGGCGGATGCTGGCGCGTTGTGCATACGCGCGGCGAATGCGGCGATCCTGCGCGGTGGATCGGAAAGCCTGAATTCGTCGCGCGTGATTGCGGATGCGCTGCGGGCGGGACTGAAGGATGCGGGCTTGCCGGAGGATGCGATCCAGCTGGTGCAGACGGCGGACCGGGCGGCTGTCGGCCACATGCTGGCGGGCCTGAATGGCAGACTCGACGTGCTGGTGCCCCGTGGCGGCAAGAGCCTGGTAGCGCGGGTGCAGGACGAGGCGCGGGTGCCGGTGATCGGGCATCTGGAAGGCCTCTGCCATACCTACATCCATGAAGGCGCCGATCCGGCGAAGGCGGAGGCGATCATCGTCAACGCCAAGCTGCGTCGCGTGGGCGTTTGCGGCTCGACCGAGACGATGCTGGTGGATGCGTCGATTGCGGGTTCGATGCTGCCGCGTCTGGCGAAGGCGCTGGAAGCGGCGGGATGCGAGTTGCGTGGCGACAAGCGTGCGCGAGCGATCCATCCGATGAAGGAGGCGACGGAGCAGGACTGGACGACGGAGTATCTGGCGCCAATCCTGTCAGTCGCGGTGGTGGACGGCGTTGAGGGCGCGATGGCGCATATCGCGCGCTATGGCTCGCAGCACACCGAGAGCATCGTCACGGAAGACGCGAATGCGGCGGAGCGTTTCCTTGCCGAGGTGGACAGCGCGATCGTGATGCACAATGCCTCGACGCAGTTTGCGGACGGTGCTGAGTTCGGCATGGGCGGCGAGATCGGCATCGCGACCGGCCGGCTACATGCGCGCGGGCCGGTGGGAGCCGAACAGCTGACCACGTTCAAATATGTGGTCCGCGGGACCGGGCAGATCCGGCCGTAGGCAGCTGTGCTCGGCTGAATCGTTTCACTGCAGATCATTTCGGGAAAGTAACGTCGCTGCCACACTAACGCCCCATCACGCCCGCGTTATGGTAAGCAGGCGCCGGGTGGTGGGGTCTGGCCTTACGCAGCAGAAGGGCGGGCTGTGCAGCAACTCGACGCGACGACGGGCAGCCAGTCGGATCTGGCAGCCGATGGCGGCTCTTTTCTTGGCATACCGTATGGATGGCCGCTGGCGCTTGCCATTGTGGCCCTCATCATCGTGATGTGGATTGGCCGCGAACCGATGCACCGCATCGTGCGCCAGACATTCTTTTTTCTGGGCTACATGTTCGCGCGCTGGGGCTCCTCGCTCCTGGATCACGGTCGCCGCGCACGCGAAGCCACCAACGAGAAGATCGCCTCGCAGCGCGCCGATGAGCTGCAGGACCGGATGCTCATGCTCGAAGAGAAGATGGGCAAGCGCACCGAACAGCTGGCGCGTGAGACGGGACCGATCCTCAAGAAGCTGGACAAGGCAACCCACGAGCTGGCGACCACCGCCAACGCGATCTCAGACATCAACCTGGAAGACGCGGCCGAGCGCGCCTTCCGCGCCGCCCTGCCCTCGATGGAGTCCTCGCGCGGGCTCAGCAGGGTCGAGAAGAATATCGCGCAGAACACGGCGCGCACGATGAATGAGCGACTGGCGCCGCTGCGCCCGGCGCTGATCACCATCCGGAACGAAAGCCCGCGCCTGAAGGAAGTCGCCGAGAAGCTCGTCAAGATCGAGCATGACTTCAACAAGAATGCGAGCGACGTGAACAAGGCCTTCAGCGAGTTCGAGGAGATCGTGCGGTCCGAAGACCGCAAGAAGATCGCATCGCGCGCGTCGATCGTCGTGCCGTGGCTGATCGCGGTGCTGATCACGACGATCGCGCTGGCGGGCGTGTTCCTGAACTTCTTCCTGATCGAGCGGCCGATGGCCGAGATCGTGGGCGAAGGCGCGCGCATTGGCGGCATCGGCCTGCCGACGTTTGCGGCGATCATTGTCATCTTCCTGGAGTTCGTGACCGGCGTGATCCTGATGGACTCGGCCGGATTCACGCGGCTGATTCCGGCCTTCCATTCCATGTCCGCCAATGGCCGGCGCGTGATGCTGATCGTGTCGTTCACATTCCTTGCGCTGTTCTCGGTGATGGAGATGACGCTCTCCATCGTGCGCGAGCAGATCATCGAACAGGATCGCGAGACCGATAGGCTCGCCGCACAGATCATCGGCCCGGTGATCATCGCTCCGGCGCCGAGCGCGGATGCGCCTGCGTCCGCCGAACCGGCGGCTCAGGAACCACAGCGTGCGAACGTGTTCGGGCTCGAACTGTCGACCTTCGCGCAGCTGATCCTGGCAGGCGTCATTCCGTGGCTGCTGGCGGCGGCGGCGCTGCCGCTGGAGACGATCATTCGCAATTCGGTGTTCATCATCTCGATCTTCGCCAGCTTCGCGCTGATCTTCCTGGCCTTCGTCTGCAAGACGATCTCGGCGCTGTTCAAGAATGTCGGCGTGTTCCTGCTGGCGGTCTACGATTTCATCATCTTCCTGCCGCTGTTCGCGCAGCGATGGTGGAAGCAACGCCAGACAGAAGGCGGCAATAGCTCGCAACGTCGCAGTCAACGCGACGACGACCTTGTCCTCAACGACCCCGCGCCGCCCAAGACGTCGCGGCGTGAGAAGTCGCGCCAGACGGAGCCGGAATTCGAGAAGGCGTCATGATGCGCCGTTTTGCCGTCGCACTTTGCGGCGTGTCGCTTGCTTTCGCGTCGGGTTGCGGTCTGATTACCTCGACCAACAGGTCGGTGTTTTTTGTGTTCGATGTGTCGGGCACCTATGTGAAGTCCGTGCCGGATGCGACGAAGATGGCCAACATCACGATCGCCAAGCTGCTGCCCGGCGACTGGGTCGGCGCGAGCCAGATCAGCGCCTGCTCATTCTCCGAGAAGGAGATCATCCTCCAGCGCCAGCTGCCGACGACGCCGAGCCTCGCCGCAGAAGCCAAGCGCGAGTTGTTCAATGAGTTCAGCGCCTACGCGGCGCAGGTGAAGTCCGCAAAATACACAGACATCAAGGGCGCGCTTGCCCAGGCCTCCTTTGAGCTGAAGCAGCGTCCGGAGGACGAGCGTTTCATTGTGCTGTTCTCCGACATGCTCGACGATTACTCGAAGGCCTGCGACACGTCGGAGATTGACCTCGACCTGACCGGCATCCATGTGATCGCCGCCAACGTCATCAAGACCAACCCTGCCGATCCGCAGAAATATCTCGACCTGCTCAAGGATTGGGAAGCACAGGTTGTCGCCGCTGGCGGGAAATGGTCACTGGTGACCTCGCCGGACCTGCTGCCGAAGCTGGTGACCGGCGTCTGAGAGGGCGTGTGATGAGACGGGTACTGGTGATAGTGGTTGCGATGACGGCTGTGGCGGCGTGTTCCAGGCCGACCGAGCTTGCCTCCAACGCCAACGGCAAGGGGTCGATCACGGTCGCGGCGGCGCCGAAGAATACGCCTCCGCCCGAGATTCCCGCCGAGGAACTTGCCGCAATCGCCGCCGAACAGGGCGAGGGCGCACCAGCCGATGCCACAACAGAAGCAGCGACGGACAGTACGCCTTCTGGACCAGCGACGGTGACCGATTATCGCTCATCCGTGTCTGGCGACATTGGCGCGCTGCCGCCGGTGGGCAACGCGGCGGCGCTGGCGACGGCGTTTGCCGACTGGCGTGCACGGGCAGCAGCGGCGCCGGGCGCATTCGAGGCGGGGCAGCAGCAGCTTGGCGCAGATGCGCAGGAGTACCGGCCGTCAGATGCAGAGCTGGTGGCGGCGGAGGCTGGCGACCGGCTGTCTGCGGCGCTGCAGGGCGCGGACGAAGCGACGCGCACGGCCGTGGCGGCGGCCGTTGGCGACAGCACGAGCTTTCGGCGCTTCGATTTCCGGCGGGTTGACGTGGCCGGTTCGGGGCGCTTCGTCTACGCCTCCCCGCCCCGCGAGGCGCGGCTGCCGCTGTGAGCCATGTGGACTTCTGCGGCGCGATTTGATATCATGATATCATCATGGCCGACATCCTGATCCGCAAGGTAAGCGAAGAGACGAAGGAACGCCTGCGCCGGCGGGCGGAGCGTCGCGGCAAGAGCCTCGAGGCCGACCTGCGCGAGACGTTGGAGCGCATTGCGAAGGAAGAGGCGAAGTCGGACGACGATGCGCCACTCGGCACGTGGCTGTTCGAGAATTCACGCCCCGGCGTGGATCTCGACAAGACACTGCGCGCGATCCGCAAGAGCCGCGTCAGGCCAGTCGATTTTTCGTGATCCTGCTCGACACCAATGTTGTGTCGGAAACCCTGCGCCCAGCGCCAGACGTCCAAGTCGTGCGCTGGCTGAATCAGCACACATCCGATAGTGCGATTTCCGCCATCACGATCCTGGAGCTTCGCATCGGCATCGCAAAGCTTCCAGCCGGAAAACGGCGCGATACGCTCGAAGCCTTCCTCGAACGCATATTGCGCCGCTTCGCACCACGCACATTGGCGTTTGACGATCATGCTGCCGAAGCATCCGCCCGTCTGTTCGCCCAGGCACGAAAGGCCAGGCGCAGTCTGCAGCATTTACCGGACATGTTTCCGGATTTACAGATCGCCGGCATCTGTCTTGCCCATGGGCTTACGCTCGCGACGCGCAACGTGCGGGACTTTACGGGCGCCGGGATCAAGCTGGTCGATCCCTGGTCCACAAAATGAGCCGCCGCCCCGCACGCCTGCGCTTGCCCTCGCCGCCCGGCGATCTTGTCATCGGGCTGATGGGCGGGTCGTTCGATCCACCGCATTCGGGGCATGCGCATGTGATCGCAACGGCGAGGCGCACGGTGGGGCTTGATCGCGTCTGGGTGCTGGTGTCGCCGGGCAATCCGCTGAAGCGAACACAGACGGCGCTGGTCGATCGGCTGGCGGCGGCGCGGCGAAGACTCGGCGGACCAGGCATCGTCGTGTCCGACATCGAGAGCAGGCTGGGCACGCGCTATACGATCGACCTGATCCGCGCGCTGAAGCGACAAGCGCCGCGGGCGCGGTTCGTCTGGATCATCGGCGGCGACAACCTGCGCGACTTCCATCGCTGGAAGGAATGGCGTGAGATTGCGAAACTGGTCCCGATCGTCGCCATCGCGCGGCCGGGCGTCGGTCCGAAAGCGGGACTGTCACGCTTTGCGCGGCAGTTTGGCGCGAGCAGGGTAAGCCCGGACGCCGCGCGAACGCTGGCGCGCCAGCCGCCGCCATGCTGGGTCTACATCGCCGCGCCGTTCGATCCGGCGTCATCCACCGAGCTACGGACACAGATGGCGATCAACGCCCTTCCGCCGATATAGGTTCTTGCTGTCTGGACTCGGGCGGTTCTCGCTCCGCTTCGGATTGCGCCGACTGCGGCTCGCCTGCCGGGAGAGTTGTCCGTGCGGTCGTGTCGGAGAACAGGCTCCTCTCGCCCTGCCCGCAGCTCGTGACAACAACCGCCGTCGCGATCACCAGCATCATGATGACGCCAAACTTCGCCACCACCCCCTCCTCCTTAGGACTTCGCCGGCGTGTTGACTGACCAGGTCACGCCGAACGGATCAAGCATCTGCCCGTATTTATCACCCCACGGCGCGACTGCAAACGGCATCGTCTCCTTGCAGCCGGCCTTGATCGCCCGATCCCACCACATGTCGCCATCCGGCACGACGAGCTGCATGACATAGCTGCGCGAACGCTGTGTCGGCGGCAGGCCGTACTCGACGAAATTGTCGGACAGCATCAGCCCGCCGCCATTGATCTCGAGCTGGCAATGCATGATCCGCTTGCCGTCCTGGCCGTACATGCGCGCGACCTCCTTCGCGCCAAACGCCTTGATGTAGAAGTCGATCACGTCGGTGGCGTTGTCGAACGAGAGATAGGGAATGACGCCGGCCGGATAGGCCGTGGAAGTGGCGGCGGCGAAGGTGGCTTGAGACGCCGGATAAAACTGGTTGTAGTGCACGAACTCGACAGTGCCTTCCCCCATCCCGAGAATCTGGCGCTTCAGGTCTTCGACCAACGCGTCCACCGAGTCGGCGTTGACGATGGCGAACCCGCCTGAGGCCATCCAGCCGCCGTCGCCCTCGGGCGGCGTTTCAACCGTGAGTTTTCCGCCCTTGTTGTGGATGCGTCCGCCTGTGGTCTGGCGAAAGCCGAGGCCGCCGGTCGTGACCATCGTGCCCGCAGCCACTGCCTGTTCGATGTGCCGGCCCATTTCGGCCTGGTGGGCCGCCATTTCTGCCTGCGTTGGCTTGGGCGCCGTGCTGTTCGGATCGTTCCTGAAGATCGTGATGAAGCGCATGCGGCGTCCTCCCTCTTGATTGCATGGATCGTGTCAGAGTGTCTGAGCGAGCGCCTCGAGCTGCTTCGCGCAGGTCGTCCAGCCCGGGATGAAGCCCATCTGCTCGTGCTGGGTCTTGGCTTCCGCCGTCCAATGGCGGGCGCGCGCGGTGTATTTCGTCTTGCCGGGGCCCGCGTCCTCGAAGGTGAGTTCGCAGGTGAAAAAGGGCGCGCCTTCTTTCGGGACCCAGTCGCCGACGAAGGCGTCGGTGAAGACGAGCTTCCGGTTGGGAACAACTTCGAGATACTGGCCGGGGTTCGGAAACTCCTGGCCCTCGGGCGAGCGCATGACGATGAGGCTCGCGCCGCCGGGGCGAAGATCGTTCTCGGCATGCGGCGTCGACCACGGCGCCGGGGCGAACCACTGCTTCATGAGCTCCGGCTCAGTCCAGCCACGATAGAGTTTTTCCTTCGGCGCATCGAGGATGAGTTCGAGGACAAGTTCGTGTTGCAGTGCGGACATGGCGGTTTCTTCCGTGTTGCCTGTATTCGGGGCGGACGATCAGGTGGGCTGAACGTGCGCCGGGTCCATGTAGAGGATTTCCCAGATGTGGCCGTCGAGGTCCTCGAAGGTGCGAGTGATCATGAAACCATAGTCCTGCATCGGGCGAGGCTCCTTCGCGCCGGCCTTCAGTGCGGCATCGACCAGACTGTGCACCGTTTCCTTCGAGTCCTGCGAGAGGGCGATCAGCATCTGCGCGGTCTTCGTCGTGTCGGCGATCGTCTTGTCGGTGAACTGGCTGAACTTGTCGTGGGTCAGCAGCATCGCATAGATCGTATCGGAGATGACGAGGCTGGCGGCGGTTTCGTCCGTGAACTGCGGATTGAAATCCCAGCCAAGGGCGCGGAAGAACGTCATCGACCTGTCGAGATCCTTCACGGGAAGATTCAGGAAAATGCTGGTCGCCATGGCGTGATCCCTTTCCGGCTCTGAGGCGCTGTCGCTCTTGTACGACCGGAGGACGCGCGAGGCGAACGCGTTCCGACAGGGTGACCAATTTTTCTTGCAATTTGCGCGCGGCTGGAGGCGCGGACCCATCCCGCTCGTCCCGACGAACGTCGGGAGCCGGGGCATATGTTGATCCTTGTTCCTGCTTGTTGCTTCAAGCCTGGTCGCTTCGGGCCACCGTTCCTGGTTCCCGACTTTCGTCGGGAAGAGCGGGACACGGGGCGATTGGTTCGCCCAGTTGATTCTGCTCTAGGCGCGGCCGGCCTTCTCGCTCTCGACGATCAGGCGGTCGATGTGCATGCGGATGTGGGCGGCTTCAGCCGCGGTGTTGGCCAGCGCGATGGCGCGGTCGAACGCCTCGCGCGCATCGCGCTTGCGATCGAGCATCAGCAGCAGACCGCCCTTCGCGCCGTGATAGTGAAAGTAGCCGGAGAGCCGCTCGCCCAACGGTTCGATCATGTCGAGCGCCGCCTGCGGGCCTCTGGTCTTGGACACCGCCACGGCGCGGTTGAGCGTCACGACGGGCGATGGCTGCAGGCGTTCGAGCGTGGCGTAGAGCGCATCGATGCCAGCCCAGTCCGTGTCCGCAAATCGGGATGCGCGGGCATGCAGCGCGGCGATCGCGGCCTGCAGGAGATAGGCGCCCGTGCGCTGGTGGCGCATCGCCTTGTCGATGAGGGCGAGGCCCTCCTGGATCAGATTGGGCCGCCACAGCGCGCGGTCCTGATCCTCCATCAGCACAGCGTCGCCGTTTGCGTCGAAGCGCGCAGGCTGTCGGGCGTGCTGCAGCAACATGAGCGCGAGGAGGCCCATCGTCTCGGGCTCGGCCTGGAACATGCGCAGCAGCAGGCGGCCGAGGCGGATCGCTTCCTCCGCAAGATCGGCGCGCGCGTCGTCCTTCGGTCCGGCGGAATAACCCTCGTTGAACACGAGGTAGATCATCTGCATCACCACGGCGAGGCGCTCCGAGCGCTCGACGGGACCGGGCGTCTCGAACGGAACGCCGGCTTCAACCACCTTCGCCTTGGCGCGCGTGATGCGCTGCTCCATAGCTGCTTCGCCGACGAGGAAGGCGCGCGCGATCTGCTTCACGCTGAGCCCCGACACGATGCGCAGCGCAAGCGGGATCTGCTGCGTCGCGGGCAGGTCCGGGTGGCAGCACACGAACAGCAGGCGGAGGACATCGTCTCGATACTGGCTCTCGTCCAACCGCTCGACCATCGGGGTCTCGACGTCTTCGAGGTCGGAGACCTGGGCTTCGTCGGGCATGGCGACGAGACGCTGCGTCTTGCGTTTCTGGTCGAGCGCGGCGTTGCGGCCGACCATGATGAGCCAGGCGACCGGATCGCGCGGCGGGCCTTTCGCCGTCCAGTTGCGCAGGGCGCGCAGGCAGGCTTCCTGATAGGCTTCTTCGGCGTCATCGAGATTGCGGAAATAGCGCAGCAACGCCGCTACGGCCTGGGGCCGGGACGACGTCAGCGTCGCCTCGATCCAGGCCTGGTCGGTCATTTCGCGCTGGCTTTGTCGCCGGCGTATTCGCGTTCGGCGGCGTAGGCGCCATCGATGGGCGCGCCGGGCAGGTAGAGCTGGATTGGACGCAGTTCATACGCGCCGCCCGGATTGGCTGCCGCGAGTTCGCGGGCGAATGCCAGCCCTTCGTCGAGGCCGCTGACGTCGATGATGTAGAAGCCCAGCAGGGCTTCCTTCGTCTCGGCGTAGGGGCCGTCGAAGACCATGTCCTTCTGCTTGTGCAGCGTGGTCGCGGCGGATGTCGGCAGCAGGCGGATTGCGGGCTTCAGCTTGCCGGCTTTTTCCCACTTTTCATGGACGTGCGAGAGCGCCGCCATCACGGCGTCATCCTGCGACTTGGTCCAGCCGCAGACCATCTCTTCGTTGTTGTAGCAAAGCACGGCGTACATCATGGGGGCGTCTCTCATGAGCCAAGGACGGCCCACGATAACCTGCCCCGACAGGACGATGCAAAGATTTGTGCGCCTGGCGCCGCCGCTAGAACGATCCCGACAGGCGGATCGCGAAGACCTGCGTTCCCTCCGGCCCACCCTTCTGCTTGCGCTCCTCGATCTGCCGGAAGATGCCGGTGGAGCGCGGGGCGGCGACAGGATCGAGCGGATCTGGCTGGTAGAACGTCCGCACGCGGGTCTCTTCCGGGTGGAAGATGTTTGACGCCGAGACCCGCACGGTTACGCCGGGAATCCAGGCCGGGCTTTCCACAAACAGGTCCGCGCGCGTGCCGGAACGATCAAACAGGATGTCTTCGGCGACCTTGAACTCCCGGCGGTCGGACTGGCCCTGAGTCGAGGCGCCCCAGGCAAATTTGTGTTCGGGCAGATCGTGGCGGAAGGAGATGTTGTAGTTCCAGTCCCGCTCGGCGGAGAAGCGGCGGTTCTCCCCGGTCACCGGATCGGTCGCGTCTGTTTCCTGCCACAGCCCCGAGAAGCGAATTTCAGCATTGGGCAGCAGCGGCGCAAGCGGCATCGCGCCGCGAACCTCGACGCCGGTTCGCGTGCCATCGCCGATGTTTCCCGGCGCATCGAACGTGCGCAACGAGGTTGCCGGGCACGGGGTGGGGATCGGCGCGCCGGGAGATGGCGGCACGCAGATGGTGCGCGGAATGAAATCCTGCACGTCCTCGACCTGATCGTGGAAGACGGCAAGCGTCAGCGCCGCGCGCGGCCCGAACTTGTGTTCCCACTCGGCGCGGGCGCGCCAGGTCTTCTCGGGCTCAAGGTCTGGATTGCCGATCACGCTCGACTGGTCGACGACGTTGATGGCGGAAGCGAACTCGGTGAAATCGAGCTGGGCGACCTCGCGCGTGATGGAGGTGCGGACCTGGTCGGACTCTGCCGCCTGCCAGGTGAGGATGGCGCGCGGTTTGGGATAGGAGAATTCGCGCTCTTTGGTCTCGTCGCCCGTCTGCCTGATCTTTGAAGCCTCATAGATGAAGCCGGTCTCGAGCGTCAGCTGGGGCGACATCTTCCAGACATCGGTGACGAACGGCTCGATCCGTGTCTCTTCCACCCGCGTGTCCGACACCGGCAGGAATTGAGGCTGCGGACCGGATCCGGAGTTGTTGAAGATGTCCTGCGTTGTCTCGCGGAAGTTGAACGCGCCTTCGAGGCCGACATCGATGGTGTGGTCGCTGGTCGGCCGCCAGGTGGCGATGGCGCGGCCGACGCGCTCGCCCGCCTCCGTGGTGCGGGTAATGGTCTGCGTGTTGACCAGGGCGGGATTGCCGCCGACAGGCCTGAAGATGCGGAAGACATCGTCCTGATCGACATTGGTGAAGGTGGCGAGCGCGATGCCCTTCACCGACAGTTCGGGCGAGAAGCGGTGCTCCCAGTCGCCGCCAATTTCTGCGGTGTAGTTGTTCTCGAATTCATTGAGACCGAACGTGCCGCGATCGAACGCGCCGGACGGCGTGAAGTCGATCGAGCCGATATTGGTGGTGTTCCAGGTCGGCGCGACCTGCGCGTTGAAGCTGAGCGTGTCCTGCGGGGTCATGCGCCATTTGAGAACGCCCGATCCCTGCACGCCGATATAGTTGGGTTGCCCGAACTGCTCGCGATAGAGCAGCAGATCGCCGGCAGGATTGCGGACGGTCTCGAAGCTTTCAGTGCGCCCGCGCAGGTTGGGAAGCTGAAAATCGAGCGTGAGGTCTGCGTCGGGGCCAAGCGCGAAACTCTTGGTTAGCTGCACGGCCCAGCCGACGCGTTCGGAATACTGGATATCGCGGGCATCCAGCACCCAGGTGGTGGGCGAGCCGCCCTGCTTGGCCTGCCGGACGACGACGTTGACCAGCTGCGTCTGGCCGCGAACATCGACATTGGACGCCGAACCCGAGATCAGTTCGACGCGGATCACCGACTCGGCTGGGATGCGCTTGAGCTGTTCCGAGATCAGCACTTTCGAGGATGGCCGCTCGCCATTGACCAGCACATTGCCAGCAGTGGCGCCGAAGCCGCGCAGCGCCTCGCCATCGTCGATGTCGAAGCCCGGGACGCGGTTGACGATATCAGCCGCGGTGACCGGATTGTACTGGCGGAAATAGGCGGCGTCGAAACTCTGCACGCCTTCGGCCGAGGCCGGTTTGGCGTCCGTGGCGACGACAGCGTCGGGCGCGGGCGGCGTGACGGGCGGCTGCTGCGCCAATGCAGCTTGCACGAGGGCGGAGGGAGCGAGGCTCGCGGCGAGCGCGGCCAAACCTATCGCACGCCCTTGCGGGCGTCCCGACTTGATGCTCGTCCCCGCCTTGACCCCAGACTTGACCCCCGACTTGACCATTGGCAGCTCTCCCCGTCGGGTGTAAGTTCATACTCTGAACTGACCCATGCCCGCCCCCCGCCGGAGCGTCAATCGCCGGCAGAACACAGGTCGAGCACGATTTTGGGAGGCGCCGATGCGCTGGAGCGAGATCGAACGGGTTCCCTGCCCCGTCGCGCAGGCGATGGTGGTGATCGGGGACAGCTGGACCGTGCTGATCCTGCGCGACGCGCTGCGCGGCGCGGCGAAGTTCGACGAATTCCAGCGCGCGACCGGCGCCTCGCGCGCGATCATCTCCGAGCGGCTCTCGCACCTTGTCCAGCATGACGTGATGGAACGCGTGCAGTACGAGGAACATCCGCCGCGCTTTGCCTACCGCCTCACGTCACGCGGCCGCGCGCTGCAACCGGTGCTGATGACGATGGCGCACTGGGCGGAAACGCATGTCGACAAGCCGCTACGCCGGAGCGGACGGCGGCACACGACTTGTGGTCACAGGTTCAAGCCGGTGGTGACCTGCTCGGAGTGCGGCGAGACGGTTGATGCGGGGAGCGTCACGTTCGATCGCGCGCGTGCGGAGGCGGTGAGGTCGTAGGGCGGGCTGCGGGCGCGGTCCTTTCCTCCTCCAATGCGAAGCATTGGGGGAGGTGGTGCGCGAAGCGCGACGGAGGGGGCAGCCGCTATTGCATTTTGTCGAGCGGTGACGGTCGCGCATGCACGCTTGCCATCTTGCTTCGGCGGCTGCCCCCTCCGTCAAGCGCGAAGAGCGCGCATGCCACCACCCCCCGGCCGCGGGCGGGGTAAGGAACCCCCGGGGGGTTTTTTTGTAATGCCCCGCCGTACATAAAAAAAAAAAGGGGGGGGGGCGG
>JANOKS010000150.1:0-2706 GCA_031419455.1 Alphaproteobacteria bacterium | reverse complement strand
AGGGGGCTGCCCGCAGCGAGGGAAATGGCGCCGAGATTGGGGGATAACCGTTGTCACGATTTGGGGGAAACTCAGAAATCTTCTCCCGCAATCTCAACCACTTGCCTGAAAAATTTGGGGGAAACAGAGGCACAGGATCGGAGGGGTAAAATACGGGCGTATAATCGCGCCCATGAAGCACGAACACCGCATACCTGCATGGCTGTTGCGCGACCTTTCCGCTCTCGCAGGAATGTTCGCGTGCTTCTGGCTGTTCGTCATCCCGTTGATCACGGAGGGCTTCCGTCTCATCCGCGGCGGCAAGCCATGCCAGCAGAAGTTCGACAAGGTCGCAGACTTGCTCCTCAACGCCGAAGCCACGCTTGCTTATGCGTTGTGGCGCGAAGCCTACCGCCGCCTCGGCTACAATCCGCGCGACGTGAAGCTCGAACTCGCAGACCTCCCCCCAGACAACCTCGCCGTCATGGCGCGCATCCGCTCCTACATCGACCAGGTGCAGAACCTCAGCCGCGCCGCCGCGCACTATACCGACGTGCTGCGCCGCCGCTGGAGCGCATCAGCGCGTGCGGCCCATGCTTCGACGGACGCCGCGCTCCGCGCGGCTGCTCAGCATGAGCTGGTGGGTGTTGCTACAATCTCATCCCGCAAATCTCGCATAGCGCTCATGCTGAGCAGCGACCGAAGGGAGCGTCCGTCGAAGCACAAGCGCGGGCTCACCACAGCCCGCGGCCCGCCCAATCTCCCCCGACTGCCCATTGCCGACTGCCCACTGCCCCGAAAACGCCAGCTTCCGGGAACGCCCCCGCACGCCCCGCGCCTACCGCGGCACACCCAGCATTCCCGACAGCTTGCCCGCCCGCTCCGACAGGTCACGGATCAGCACGCGCTTCTGGTCGACCGGACCCGGCAACTGGAAGCGCCCCTCCGCTGACTTGAAGCCGAAGCGATCGTAATAGTCGAGGTCGCCCACCAGGATCACCGCCGCATAGCCCTGCTCGCGGCAAACGCCGATCGCGCGTTCCATCAGCTTGAACGCCACGCCATTGCCACGGCGTCGCTCGGCCACCGCGATGGGACCAAGGAAAGCCGCGCGGCCCCCACCTTCAGCAGGAGTGTCTCCGACCGTCACCGGCCAGACGCGCACCACGCCCGTCAGGCCCTCGCTGTCGATGGCCACAAGGCTCGCATCCGCGATCTTCGTGTTCCCCTCGCGCAGGCGCTCGGCCGTCTTGGCGAAGCGGCCGGGGCCGAACACCTCGTCATACAGCGCCTCGACAGCGCCGGCATGCTCCGGCGCGTCGGGCGAAATGGAATAGGCGGGGATGGCGGCAGCGGTGCTCACGAGGCGAAGGCTCCGAAGACGAGAGTGACGAACCAACGACCGCAGCTTCTCTCGTTCAGAGATCAGCCCAGGTCAGCGCATCACCGCTGGTCGCCGTCTTCCTTCCGCTTGAAACGGAGGCCCTTCGCGCAGCCGGTTTTAGGGGGGTGCAGATAGGGATAGTTGGGGCTCTTCGCAAGAAAAATTGTGCTGCGGGGTTTCTCTGTGGCTTCGCGCCGTGCTGAGTAACCGGAAAAATCAGGAGGAATCCATGGGTGTGCTCGACGGCAAGGTTGTTCTGGTCACCGGCGGCGGCAACGGCATCGGCAAGGAGACCGCGCTTCTCCTCGCACGCGAGGGGGCGAAGGTCGTCGTCAACGATCTTGGCGGCGGCCTCACCGGCGGCGACGAAGGCTCGGCAGGCCCCGCCGAACAGGTGTGCCAGGAAATCCGCGCCGGCGGCGGCGAAGCCGCCTCCAACTCCGACAGCGTCGCCGAGTACAAATCGGTGCAGCGGATGGTCGAGCAGGCGAAGGACACGTTCGGCGGCCTCCACGCCATCGTGAATCCTGCCGGCATCCTGCGCGACACCATGTTCCACAAGATGACCGAGGAAGACTGGGACAAGGTGATCGCCGTCCACCTGCGCGGCTCGTTCAACGTCACGCGCGCCTCCATTGAACTGTTCCGTGAGCAGAAGGACGGCGCCTATGTCCTCTTCACCTCCACCTCCGGCCTGATCGGAAACATCGGCCAGGCGAACTATGCGGCCGCCAAGATGGGCATTGTCGGCCTGTCCCGGATCGTCGCGATGGAAGGCGCGCGCAACAATGTGCGCTCCAACGTGATCGCCCCCTTCGCCTGGACACGGATGATCGCCTCGATCCCCGTGAAGGACGAAGCCAGCGCCCAGCGCGTTGGCCGGATGCGCGACGCCATGCGCGCGGACCAGGTCGCCCAGCTGGCTGTCGCCCTCTGCGCGGATTCCGCCAAGCACGTCACCAGCCAGATTTTCGGCGTCCGCGGCAACGAGATCGTGCTGTTCGACCAGCCCCGCCCGATCCGCTCCATGGCGGACCTCACCGGCTGGAACCCCGAGAAAATCCTCGATACCTGCCTACCCGCCATGGGTCCGGACTTCTTCAAGCTCGACGCCTCGGCCGATGTGTTCCCGTACGACCCCGTCTGAGGCTGAAATTTACTATGGTTTGCAGTCTTTTTCGGGGGTGCTGCCGGAGATTTATGGTTTAGAAAGCGTTCCATCCGCACATCTCTGCGGAGAGGTCGTTCACTTGCTTCCGTCACGCGATTTGCCCGGCATGTTTGTGGTCCGGCCCGTAAGGGTCGTCGGCCTCGATTTGCCCGCAGTGACGGCCTCGGGGGAG
>JANOKS010000149.1:0-11468 GCA_031419455.1 Alphaproteobacteria bacterium | reverse complement strand
AGCGTGAAGAGCCCGGTCGAACCATGCCAGTAGGCCGGGAGTTCATGAGGGGCCGGGGGCGGTTGGCATCAACATCCCCGGCTGGTTGTCCCTCATGTCGCGGGGGACCATGGCTGAACACCATGGCCCGCACGCCGGCGGCTTCTGCCACGTGGGCCAGGACGGGTGAAAAACCCCGCTGCACGCCCGGGCCGCTGCATCGATGCCTGCCGGGGACGCGGGATCCGCGCTTCTCTTTCCTACCGGTAGCTCTGGAAACAGAGACGCCAAACCACGCGGGGCATCCCGCGTCCCCGGGCCCTCCATTTATTCGGAGACCCAGAACGACAGCATCCCGGATGGCCAGCGCCAGTCCGAACGAGAGACTGTGTCCCCTCTACTGTCTTCCGGCCGAAGCCCCCGGACTTGATCCGGGGGCGCAGAGCCGGAACCCAGGAGCGACACGCACCGGCGCTCGCCGCCCCTGGGTTCCGGGTCTCCGCTGCGCTTCGCCCGGAATGACAGCGATGAATGGGTGGCTCACACGGTCTCTCTACGGAGGCATGCCCAAACCCGACCCAAATGGCCCCCAACCCTTGTGGATCACCTGCGACAAGAGCCGCGTTGAGTGTCCGGCCCGACCGCGCGACAAGGGTTTGTTAATCGCGATAATTGTCCCCTCGGCAGGCTGCGGCGTAGCTCCTATACCCACCTTCATCCCGCACTGATTCGGCGCGCAGGACCCACATGGCCAAGACCAACCAGGCAAAGTTGTTCGGCGCGGATAAGTCCGACTCGTCGGGCTATTCCGCCAAGGACATCGAAGTCCTCGAAGGCCTTGAGCCCGTCCGCAAGCGCCCCGGCATGTATATCGGCGGCACCGACGAGCGCGCCTACCACCACCTCTTCGCCGAAGTCCTCGACAACGCCATCGACGAAGCCGTCGCCGGCCACGCCAGCCGCATCGACGTGACGCTGGGCGCCGACGGATTCCTCTCGGTGCGCGACGATGGCCGCGGCATCCCGATCGGCATCCATCCGAAGTTCAAGACCAAGACCGCCCTCGAAGTCATCATGACGATGCTGCACTCGGGCGGCAAATTCTCGAACAAGGCCTACGAGACGGCGGGCGGACTGCACGGCGTCGGCATCTCCGTCGTCAACGCGCTGTCCGACCTCGTCGAGGTCGAGATCGCCATCGATCGCAAGCTCTACCGCCAGACCTATTCGCGGGGACACCCGACCTCGAAACTCCAGACAGTCGGCGCCGCCCCAAATCGCCGCGGCACCCAGATCAAATTCCATCCCGACCCGCAGATCTTCGGCGACAAGCTGCACTTCCGCCCCTCGCGTCTTTTCGCGATGGCGCGCTCCAAGGCCTACCTCTCGCGCGCCGCCGAAATCCGCTGGAGCTGCGATCCGAAGCTGCTCAAGGACGACGACAAGACTCCCGCCGAAGCGACGCTGCATTATCCCAACGGCCTCGCCGACATGATGAAGGAGCTCACGGTCGAGGCGAAGCTCGTCCTGCCCGAGCCCTTCACCGGCCGCGTCGACATCAATGGCGGCGGCGCCGTCGAATGGGCCGTCGTGTGGTCCGGCAACGGCTATGGCGGGGACGCCGACGGCTTCTCGCGCACCTATTGCAACACCATCCCGACCACCGAAGGCGGCACGCACGAAGCCGGCATGCGCTCGGCCCTCACCAAGGGCTTGCGCGCCTACGGAGAAATGATCGGCAACAAGAAGACGGGCCTCGTCACCGCAGACGACGTGCTCGGCACCGCCGGCGCGCTGCTGTCCGTCTTCATCCGCAATCCGGAATTCGTCGGCCAGACCAAGGAAAAGCTCTCCACCCAGGACGCCTTCCGCATCACCGAGAACGCGATGCGCGACCGCTTTGACCACTGGCTCACCGCATCGACGGCCAGCGCCAACCGCCTGCTCGAATGGTCGATCGGCCAGGCCGAAGACCGGATGCGCAAGCGGAAAGACAAAGAGGTCGCCCGCCAGTCCGCCACCCGCAAGCTCCGCCTGCCCGGCAAGCTCGCCGACTGTTCCGACAGCTCTGCGCAAGGCACCGAACTCTTCATCGTCGAAGGCGACAGCGCCGGCGGCTCCGCCAAACAGGCGCGCGATCGCGCAACACAGGCCGTGCTCCCGCTGCGCGGCAAGATTCTCAACGTCGCCAGCGCTGGCGACGAGAAGCTCTCCGGCAACAAGGAATTGTCAGACCTCGCGACTGCACTCGGCACCGGCATCGGCCACCGCTTCCGGGTCGAGGACCTCCGCTACGAACGCATCATCATCATGACCGACGCCGACGTCGACGGCGCCCATATCGCGTCGCTCCTGATCACGTTTTTCTTCCGCCAGACCCCCGGCCTCATCGAATCCGGCCGCCTCTTTCTGGCGATGCCGCCGCTCTATCGCATCAGCTCGGGCGGCAAGTCCGCCTACGCCCGCGACGACGCCCACAAGGACCAGCTGCTCGCCACCGAGTTCAAGGGCAAGAAGCCGGACATCGGCCGTTTCAAGGGCCTCGGCGAGATGATGCCGGCGCAGCTCAAGGACACCACCATGAACCACAGGACGCGCACCCTCGCGCGCGTCTCGCTGCCCAAGTCGATCAAGTCCGTCGAAGACCTCGTCGAAACTCTGATGGGCAAGAAGCCGGAACTCCGCTTCAAGTTCATCCAGGACAACGCGAAGTTCGCGGACGAGCTGGATGTGTAGTTTCACGCAAAAGGCCATGGGTGAGGGCGCATGGACTTCGAGGTTGTCGGCCAGATCGAGCAAGTCGAAACCTTTGCATCAGGCAAGCAGATACGGGAACTCGCGCGCCTCAACCGCCTCTACGGGAAAGGCCGATGGCGCAAACGCAAGGGGTGCGGCGCTGATCAGGCTTGCCCATGGCAAAACACGCGAGGCAGAACTACATTGGTACGAAGCGAACGGCGTTGGCCGGTTCGAACTCAAGATTAAGCGCTTTCTGGATTGAGATCATGGCGACGCGAAAATCATTCGTCGTGTGCGTGCAGAATGAAGGCTACGCAGCGTCGCTGGAGCTGCGGAAGATCTATCAGTCTCTCGCCGACGCAGACGCTGCTCGCGAAGGACAGTTGCGTGTCATCGACGAGTCTGGCGAGGACTATCTTTACCCGTCAGAGTTCTTCGCCGCGATTGACCTTACGCCAGCGTTGAAGCGTGCAGTCCTGGCAGCGGCCGAGTAGTGCCGCTGGCATCGTCCTTACTTCGTGCTGCCGGACCGTCACGCTGATGACCGACGACATCTCCGAAACCACAGACGGCGTCGGCGACTGGGCGGACAATCCCTATGCCGCAAAGATGGTGGAATACACGCCCTACGCCGTGGCGCTTGGCATGACGTTCGTCTCGTCGTCGGCCGGACGTGGCGAAATCCTGCTGCCCTGGCGCGCCGACCTCGTCGGTCAGGACGGGACGGACATTCTCGCTCCCGGCGTGCTGACTGCCCTTATCGACCACACATGCGGCCTCGCCATCATGGCGAGCTTCGGCTTCGAGGCGGCGCCTGCAACGCTCGACCTGCGCATCGACCACATGCGCCCCGCCGCCCCGCGTGCGTCAGTGACCTGCTCGGCCCATGTCTACCGGGCGACACGCACCATCGCCTTCCTCCGCGCCGAGGCGTGGGACGTCACGCGCGATGATCCGGTTGCCGCAGCTCAGGCCGCCTTCACGCTCAACCGCCGGAGCGTGAAATGACAATGCCCGTGGACTTGGCTGCCATCATCGCCAGCTCGCCCTTCTCCCGCTTCCTCGCCATCGAGGCGAGCGCCGATGGGCATGGCGTCCTCGCAATCATGCCGGTCCGAGACGAACTCGTCGGCAATGTGATGCTTCCCGCCCTGCATGGCGGCTGCGTCGCGTCATTTCTCGAGATCGCCTGCCTCCTGCAGCTCGCGCACGAATTGGGCGCCACCGCTCCCGCGCGCGCCATCAACATCAGCGTCGAATACCTCCGCCCCGCCCGTCGCGAGACAACCTACGCCCGCGCCCGCATCCGCCGCCTCGGCCGCCGCGTGGCCGTGATCCACGCCGAAGCCTGGCAGCAGGACGAGAACAAGCCCGTGTGCCTCCTGCAAAGCCACTTGCGGCTACCGGCTGTGCTCACCATGTCCAAATAGCGCTGTCCCGCTTGCGGCTCCTGCGCGATACGATCAGTGTTGCAGCGCGTCACTCGGCCGTTCTTGGGCCTTCATTGCAGCCGGCTGCACTTGCGCTGAACGCCGCTCTGCAAGCAACAGCGTCTGCTTCTGTTTGCTGAGATAGAGGAAGTTAGCCGGGAGCCCCACCCGCAAGCTGGCGTCACATGGCGGCGAGCCTGCAACCGGTGTGCGGTTGAGATATTTGCCCAGCGCCTTCACGACGAGACGGTCAACAGCGCTGAGATCATACTGCCTGCCCAGCACCAGCTTGGCCCGCACCACCGGCGGCAACAGCGAAACCGACGCACGCGCCAGTGCGCGGCTCAGATATTTCGGCGTGTCCGGCGCCGCCTTGCCAGACATGATGATGCCGAGGAACTCCTCGTTGATCGGGTGAGGCTCGAACCGGTCGACCAGCTTGTTCATCATGTCGAAGAAATCCGCGGTCGACGTCGGCGAACGCTGCACGCCATAGAGCTTCGCGCCGGGCGCCGCTTCGGCATAGTAGCGCGACTTGTCGGCTTCGGAGACGCGCTCGACAAACGTGTCGTAGGCCGTAAGGAACCCATAGGCCGCCGTGGCGCTCACCCAGTCGAGCAGTTCGACATCAAGCGCGCGATAGGCCTCGCCGTTCGGCGTCGTCCCGTTGACGCGCGAATGCATGTTGGTGACGCCCTGGATCACGCGCTCGGCCGCACGTTTGGGACCGTAGACGCCGACCATCGCCGCAACCCCGGTGCGCTTGGAGCGACCGATCGGATCCTGCTTGTAGATCGAGTGATCCCATACGCCGGAGCGTATGCGCGCATCTGCGAACTCCAGCAGCACCGCAGCCACGCCACCCACCGCCATGGCGACGGGATTCTTGTAAACCTTCCAGTGCATCGAATCAGGATCAAGACCCGATGGCTCGCCCGGCGGATTCCTGAAGTCGATCTTCCAGCCGAGATAGGATTCTGGTTGGTTCATGGCCTCAACCTCGGGCGAGCAACGCCCTTACTGGCGATCAATCCTTGCACGCGGCCGGGTCACGGCCGCCTTCAGTCCAAGCCGCTCCATCTCACGCGCGCCGAGCAGGATGTTGTTCACCGAGTAGTTGCCCTCATGGCAGGCATACTCGTGGATGCGGTCCGGCGAGCGACGGAAGGTCAACTCACCCTTCCACGGCTGCGTATAGGCGACGGGATCGGACACGGTGAATTCGTAGTGGATCTCGTTCGCACTCGTCAGTGTGAAGCGTTCCTCGACCTTCGCTTCGGTGGCGATGTAGGCGAAGAAGCCGAAGTCGACGCGCACAGCCTCTTTGGGCTTGAACCCGAACGTCTCCGTCACCAGCGTATCGCCTTCCCAGCGACCGACGGTCGATCCGAGATACTGGCGCACGGCCGGCGGATTGTGTTCGCCATTCATGCGGATGATGCGCGTGTCGTGCACCATCTCGATGTTGATGGCGATCGCATCCGGCGTCTGGATGATCTGGTGGTGATTGTTGTACAGCGCGTTCAGCATCGGCGGCCCGCCCGTCGATGCAAAGCCGATCAGGCAACGCTCGATCGGAATGCGCTCTTCAGGATTGTCGAACAGGTTGTAGGTCGAGACTTCCTTCATCATCGCCGCACGGCCGGCTGGCGTGTACGGCACCCTGCCGTTCGGCGGATCGACAAGCCACGACGACCGGTACTGCCCGCCCACTTTTCCGACGCGCGTGCCGGGATCGATCCAGAAAAAGTTGTAGCCCTCTGGGTCCTCGCCTTTGGCGGGCGCCCCGGCGCTCTGGTCCGTGGGTGCGCCGTCCGCAGCCGCAACGCTTGCCGCGTCTGCCTCCCAGTCCTTCGCCTCGGCCTCGGTCAGCACGAGATTGGAATACTCGGGAACGCGCTCCAGCCGCGTGAGCGAGGAGTTCGTCCAGACACCCTGGAAATCCGGCTTGCCGTCCGGCGTCCGCGGAATATCCGCCGCCGTCTGCCCCTGCGCGGCGCTGGCAAGCATCACGACGCTTCCAGCGAGAATCTGCGCGAGCAATTTCATGGCGATCTCCAACCTTGTGATCAACTCCATCGCAGGTTGACACGCACGTAAGGCTGCGGCGAGCCGCATTTGCGCGCCCTCGCGCTCATGTTTTCGTCAAGTGACGCAAGGTTCTGGCTGTTTGTATCGCAACGCTTCCCTATGCGGCCTCTCGCCTCCTGCGTGTGCAAGGTTTGACGCATCCTTTGGGCATGTGCAGACATTGCCCCAACGAAATCAGCGGGGCCGGAATGCATCTCTGGAAACTTCTGCCACTTGTCGCGCTCGCCGCCACGGCCTGCGCCACCACCCCGACAACGCCGGAAACAACCGGCGCCCCGTCGGCATCCAGCGAACCGGTGAAGGCGATGGCCACGCGGGTGGCCTACCCGAAGGACCCCTATCCTTCGACCTACAAGCCTATGCCGGCCGAAGACGTCTTCATCCGCAACGCCACGGTGTTCGACGGCCTCGGCGGCATGATCGAACGCGGCGCGGTACTGATCCAGGGCGGCAAGATTTCGGCCATCGGCGCCGAGGCCGCTATGACCATGCCGGCCGGAATCAAGACGATCGACGCCGCCGGAAAATGGGTGACCCCTGGCATTATCGACATCCATTCCCATCTTGGAGCTTACCCCTCGCCCGGCATCGAAGCGCACCAGGACGGCAACGAGGCTTCGGGTCCGGTTACGGCCGAGGTCTGGGTCGAGCATTCGATCTGGCCGCACGATCCGGGCTTCACCCGCGCGATGGCCGGCGGCATCACGACGATGCAGATCCTGCCCGGCTCCGCGAACCTGTTCGGCGGGCGCGGCGTGATCATCAAGAACGTGCTGGCGCGCACGGCGCAGGGCATGAAGTTCCCCGGCGCGCCCTACACGCTGAAGATGGCGTGCGGGGAGAACCCCAAGCGCGTTTACGGCTATGGCGGCGGAAAGTTCCCGGGCAGCGCGCCATTCACGCGCATGGGCAATGTCGCCGGCTACCGCGAAGCCTGGCAGAAGGCGAGCGAGTACAAGCGCAAATGGGAAAAGTACGAAACCGACTTCGACGCCTGGGAGAAAAAAGCCAAGTCGCCCGCGCCCGTCGAGGGCGACAAGAAGGAAGACCCCAAGGACGCGCCAACCGCGCCCGACCGCAATCTCGAACTCGACACGCTGGTGGGCGTGCTCGACGGCGAAATCCTGGTGCAGCAGCACTGCTATCGCGCCGACGAGATGGCGCAGATCATCGATCTCTCGAAGGAGTTCGGCTACAAGGTCTCGGCCTTCCATCACGGCGTCGAGGCCTACAAGATCGCCGACATGCTGGGCGCCAACGGCATCTGCGGCGCGCTGTGGGCCGACTGGTGGGGCTTCAAGGCGGAGGCCTATGACGGCATCCGCGAGAACATACCTCTTGTGCACAAAGCCCAGAATGGCTGCGCCATTGTCCACTCCGACGACGCCTACGGCATCCAGCGCCTCAACCAGGAAGCGGCGAAGGCGCTGGCCGATGGCAACAAGGCCGGCCTCAACATCTCGAAAGCCGAAGCCTGGACCTGGCTGTCGCGCAACCCGGCCAAGGCGCTCGGCATTCTCGACAAGACCGGCACGCTCGAGCCGGGCAAGAACGCCGACGTCGTGATCTGGAGCGGCGACCCGTTCAGCAGCTACACCCGCGCCGATCTCGTGCTTGTCGATGGCGCCGTGACGTGGGACCGCGCGAATATCGACAGCCAGCCAGTCGTCGACTTTGAACTCGGCCAACCTGGCGAAGGAGACGTCAAGTGATCCGCAACCTCCTCCTCGCCGCGACACTGCTTGCTTCGGCCCCTGCCGCCTTCGCGCAGCAGGTCGCCATCACCGGCGCCCGCGTCGTAACCAACACGACGCAGGGCGTCATCGAGAACGGCACGGTCGTCATCAACAATGGCCGCATCGTCTCCGTCGGCACGGGCGCAGCCCCGGCCGGCGCCACCGTGATCGACGCAAAGGGCAAGTGGGTGACGCCCGGCTTGTTTGCCGCCTTCTCGCGGGTCGGGCTTGCCGAGATACCCGCAGAAGATCCGGCGAACGACATCTCGGCCGGCGGCAGCAAGTTCCAGGCGTCGCTCCACGCAGCCGACTCGTTCAACCCGGACGACACCGCCATCGACGTGAGCCGCATCGAAGGCTTCACCCGCGCCGCCATCGTTGGCGGGCCGGGCGACGGGCTGTTCGGCGGTTACGCCGCGATCGTCGACTTCACCGGCGCCTTCAACAGCATCGACACCCGCGAAGCCTTCATGCTGGCCGAACTCGGCGAAGGCGGCGCGTCGGCTGCAGGCGGCTCCCGCGCCGCAGCCTGGCACTGGCTGCTGACGGCCATCGACGACGCCAAGGCCTATCCGCGCGGCTTCGAAGACGACGGCGAGGGCGACCTCCTGATCCGCAAGGAAGCCGTCGCGCTGAAGCCCGTCGTGGAGGGCCGCGTGCCGCTGATGGTGGAGGTACATCGCGCCGCCGACATCCTGCAGCTCCTCACGCTTCGCCAGCGCGAACCGCGCATCAAGCTGATCATCCTCGGCGCCACCGAGGGCTGGCGCGTCGCGGACCAGATCGCCGCCGCCAACGTAGCCGTCATCGTCAATCCGCTGGCCAACCTGCCGGATCGTTTCGAGATACTCGCCGCCACCCTCGAAAACGCCGGCCGTCTCTCAGCTGCTGGCGTCACCGTCGCCATCGCCGATCCGGGCCAGGCGAGCCACAACACCCGCCTGATCCAGCAGCTGGCCGGCAACGCCGTCGCCAACGGCATGGAATGGGACGCCGCCTTCAAGGCAATCACCAGCGTGCCCGCCACGATGTACGGTCGCGCCGACCTCGGCGTGCTCAGGACGGGCGCGACGGCGGACGTCGTGATCTGGGACGGCGATCCGCTCGAACTGATGTCCAGCCCGGACGCGGTCTACATCGACGGCGTCGCCACCCCGATGGAGTCCCGCCAGACCAAGCTGCGCGACCGCTACATGACGCTGACCGAAGACAAGCCGCAGGCTTATGAGCGGCAGTAGCCGGGCATTGACTACGGACGGCGGCATAGGTCACTTCGCCATCATGGGCAGGTGACGGAGCAGGCATGCGCATCGCGCTGACACTGGCGATATCCTTGACGCTCGTCGCCTGCGCGCCGCCCGCGCAGGTAGCATCGCCCGATCTCATCATCACGAACGCCCGCGTATTCACTGCCGATCTGGAGAACCCCTGGGCCGAAGCGGTCGCGATCCGCGATGGCCGCATCGCCGCTGTCGGCGCCAGCAGCGAAATCGCAGCGCTTGCGGGCGCCGAAACGCGCACCATCGACGCTGCCGGGCGGCTGCTTGTGCCGGGCCTCACCGATGCCCACATGCATCTCGGCCAGTACGGCTCCGCCTGCCAATCCCTGCCGCCGATCAATCTGCCCTATCCGGGGCCCACGCCAACCGAGCTGCTCGATGCCGTGAAAAACGCGGCCGCTTCCGGCGATGGCTGGATCTGCGGAACGATGGGGCCGCTCGCCGTGGAAGATACGCGCAACTGGCGCGCCGCTCTCGACGCCGCATCGCCGGACCGTCCGGTCGCCATCTCGGCCAGCTGGGGCCATCCCAGCTTCATCAACAGCGCAGCGATGCAGGCCCTCGGCCTCAACGACGCGACGCCCAATCCGCCCGGCGGCAGTTATGACCGCGATGCATCAGGCAAACTCAATGGCATCGCGCGCGAGAGCACCGAAACGCTGATCTATCGCGAGATCAGCAAGAACATGGAGCCAGCCGGAATCGCGCCCGCCGTCGACGCGATGTCCCAACGCTATCTTTCATGGGGCGTCACCGACGCGCACCTGATGGCCTAGGGCGCCACGCTTGAGCAGACGCTGGCGATCCTGTCCGCAACGAAAGCGCCGCTGACATGGACGGTCTATGGCTGGGGCTACCCTGCAACGCCGCTCGACACGATCTGGGCGGAAGTTGCCGCCGCCAAGCCGCCCGCCAATGTGCGGCTCGCCGGGGTGAAATGGGTGCTCGATGGCACGCCGATCGAACGTGGCGCGTTGCTGCGGGAGGACTATGCCGACCGCGCCGGCTGGCGCGGCGTATCGAACTTTTCCGGCACGGATCTCGATATCATCCTGACAAACGCGCTGGCGAAGCCGGGGCAGACTGCGCTCCACGTTGCCGGTGATGGCGAACTGGAGCGGCTCATCACGGCGATGGAATCCAAGGGCTCGGGCGATCAGTGGCGCGCCAAGCGCATTCGAATCGAGCACGGCGACGGCCTTGCCCCGGATTTGCGCGATCGCGCCAAGGCGTTGGGAGTCGTCATTATCCAGAACCCGCTGCATTTCGACCCGTCGCCGATGAACCCGTCGGCCGCCGCCCCCACCGGAACCCGTTACGACGTCAAGCGCGCCGCGAACCTGTTCCCGATGAAGTCCCTGCTGTCGGCCGGCATCCCCCTGGCGATTGGCTCGGACGCCGGCGGCGATGGCGCCAACCCCTGGCTCAACTTCATGCTTGCGACGATCCACCCGATGAACCCTGCTGAGGCGCTGACCAGGGAGCAGGCGCTGGCGGCTTACACCTCAGGCGGCGCGATTGTGGAAGGCCGGGAGGTCGATCGAGGCATGATCAGGCCCGGCATGCAGGCGGACCTCGCCCTTCTGAACCAGGATGTGCTGACCGTTCCGCCACCCCAGCTCCCGGCGACTCGCAGCCTGCTGACTGTGGTGGATGGCAAGGTCGTCCACGAGGAGTCATTGGGCAACCCGGCCTGATCGGCGGGATCAGCGCTGAAAAGCTGTCCCGGCAATCGCACAGTCCCTTACGTGACAGGCTGCGGGATTGACTTGGGAACCGGGGAGCCTATTGCTCCCGCAGTTCCCGCAAAGCGTGCGTTTCGCTCGTGGCCCGGCCTTTCGAGCCCCAGAAGACCAACCTGATGACATTCGACGAGCTAAGCCTCGACCCCCGTATCCTGGCAGCCGTGAAGGGCGCTGGATACACGACCCCCACACCGATCCAGGAGCAAGGCATCCCTGCCGTGCTCGCCGGGCGCGACATCACGGGCATCGCCCAGACCGGCACCGGCAAGACCGCCGCCTTCGTGCTGCCGATGATTCACAAGCTGGGCCAGGGCCGCGCCAAGGCCCGAATGCCGCGCTCCCTTATCCTAGAACCAACCCGAGAACTCGCAGCTCAGGTGTCAGAGGAGTTCGAGAAATACGCCAAGGCCCAGAAACTCTCCTGGGCGTTGCTGATTGGCGGGGTCTCCTTCAAGGACCAGGAGCTCA
>JANOKS010000148.1:0-15880 GCA_031419455.1 Alphaproteobacteria bacterium | reverse complement strand
TTGCGCAAGGCAGCCGCACGCACCATCGACGCCCTCTGGCGCGCCGTTGGAGACATCTGCTCCCTCTTCACATCCGAAGAGTGCTGGAACTTCTTCAGGGCACACGCCTATGTTGCGGATTAACCGCCCGATGCTCTAGCGTCCGCTCACATCCCCCGCCTCGGCGTTAGCGCCGCTACTGCGCGTTGGCAGGCGGTTGCGCCGTGTCCCCGGTAGCTGGCTCTGGTTCTGCAACCTCTTGCACAGGTTCGACTTCAAGCCCCGCCAACCACTCCACGCCGAGCCCGAACTTCGGCTTTCCGGCCTCGCTCCGATAGCTCACCACGTCAGCCTGAAGCTTGCTCCACGCATCCACGGCGTAAGGCTGGAACAAATCCGCCGCGACATACATATCGCAGGTCTTGCTCAAAACGCAGATCTGGAGCGCGTCGAAGAAATCGAAGTAGATGAAGACGTCGTTCAGCTTCAGAGTATCGGCTGGCGCGCCTTCAGCGCCGTCCATGTAGATCTTCTCACGCGCTGCAAGTTGGTCGCTGCGATTGAATATCTCGAACATCCGGAAGGTCTCGATCAGCGTCGCCCTGACCTCCTGCTCGAACTGTCGCTCCTGCAGTTCATAGTCCTTCTCGGCCTGGGCCTGCTGGGCAGCGATTGCCTTCTGCTGTTGGTCGATGGCAGTCCACCCGCCGATTCCAACTCCGACAACGCCGACCCAGGTCGCAATGACCGAGGACCAGCCCGCAAATCCCACCTTCTTGTCCGACACGAAACCCTCCCGACCGTCCATTCCCCCGAGGACTTCCGAACATCATTGCATGCAATCAAGCCGGACACACGCCTTGGCGCACCAGCTGCTGCGCATGCGGAGAGACACGACAAAAAATGAGCGGTTGCCTCGCACAAGCTCCGTAGCGTCACGCGATCGGTTTCCGGCGAAAACATCCGCACACGGCAGGATCTTGCCGAGGCATCACGGTGTTCTCGCGGCTTCCGCCACGACCCCCGCCTTCACAAGCTATTTCGCGGGGGCCTCTTTGGCCTTTTCTGCGGCCGCATCTTTCGCAGGCTTGGCCTGCGCTTTCGCCTTGCCGTTCTTCTTCTCCGGCCCTGGCGCCAGCACCGGCCTGAACGGCCTCAGCGGACCCGGATTGTAGCGCGGCTTCATATCGGCCGCCGACAGCCGCTCCATCACGCTTGGATCGAGCACACTGCCCGCATAGTCCACAGTCGGCGCTTCCTTGCGTGACTTCGACGCCCAGATGCGCCGCGAGGCGAACGGATAGTTCATCGGCGACAATGAGTCCCAGAAGCGCGGCCGCGTGATCTTGCCCTTGAACACCAGCCCCGCCTCACGCACCGCGATGCTCAGCGGCGATTCATCCTCGCCATAGCTGCCATAGAAACGCAGTCCGCAGTCGGCCGCGCCCTCCGCAATCCATTTCAGCGGCGCCGCCGACAGGGGCGAACCTTCGCCGCCGCCAACGTCGCCATGCGTGCCGATGAACCAGCGCTGTGCATAGCGCTGGCGCCCGTCCGCGCAATGCTCACGCTTGTTCGCCTCGTCCACGCCCTCCCACAGAGTCGGTGGAAAGCCGAGGCGGTTTTCGTCCACCGCCACCGCGTGCCGCGCCGCCTGCACGCTCTTCCCGATCTCCATGTCGTGAAAGCCGAAGCGCTTGTTGAACATCGACGCGAGCCCGCCCAGCGCACTCGGCACGCCGCGCTGTCCCACGGTGTCGAAGATGCCGAGATAGGTGATCTTCGGCGCTTCATCCGACTTGATCCGCGTGCCGTCCGCCGCACGCTTGCCCTTGCCATAGCTCGCGCGAAAATCACGCCGCGCCCGCTCATAATCCTCCAACTCGAACTTGGTGGCTTTCTTTCCCGGGTTCGCGCGATAGAGCCGGAACGCATCCCAGGCCTTCTCCGCGTGCTTCCTGCTCACGACCCCCGCGCACCCCACCAGCCCGGCAAAACTGCGCGCACAGAACGCCCCACGGCTGAAGCCGAACACATAGATCTCGTCGCCGTCCTCGTAGTTGAACGCCAGCCTGAGATAGGTCTCGACGATATTGTCCTCGAGCCCTTCCCCGAACACGCCGCCAAGCATCCGGTTCAGCCACTCGCTGAACCCATCCAGAAAACCGTCCTTGCCGAGCGCATCCACATTGGACCCGACGCCCTGGCTGTAGAGCACGATCTGCGGAATCTGCGTCCCGTCCGCCAGCGTGTTGGTGTGGGCAATACTGCGCGCGATGATGGCGATGTTGGTAGGCTGGGGTTGCCGCAGCTTCTGCCAGGTGCCGTCAAAACAGACCACAAAACGCTTCATCACCGCCACCCACGCCAGAACACGCCAGAACACGCCACACTAGCAAAACCGCAAGCGTCCGCCAGCCGCGCAAAGCCGTCTCTCTTTCCTCCCTCACTTGCAACGCAAGTGGGGGAGGTGGCGCGCGCGTACTTCACGCGCGAGACGGCACGCCGCGCCGAAGCACAGCGAAGGCGGGATGGGGGTCTCACGGCAAAGCAACACATCTCAGAAATCTGCATCGCCGCCATAAACTGCGCAGTATTTGGGGGATGGGGAACCCGCTCTTCTTAGACAATTCAGCGCGCTACGCCAAAAAAGTGGGGGACACAGAGATCGGATAAAATATTCTGTCCAGCACCATTCCCCACGGCCGTATAATCCGCCCCATGACACGAGCACGAACCGCATCATACGGAGTAGTGACCCCGCCGCCTCTCGATCGCTGGATCGATGCGGTGCTGATGCTGTGCGTGAGTCTCGTGCAAGGCGTCGCGACAACGCTCGGGATGATCTTCAACCGCATTCACCGTGATTGGCACACGGGACACGCGCGCGAAGACCTGCCCCAGGCGACGTCCGGCATTTCATCTCAAGGAACCAAACGCATCCACGGAGTCATTCTCGGGCTCGTCCCGAGAATCTCTGTTGGCACACCGCGGGGACTCAGCATCGATCCCCGCGAAGCCATCAACCAGGACGCCCGGCACAAGGCCGAGCGTGACTCCGTTGATCTTGCTCCCTCCCTGTCATTCCGGACGCACGCGCAGCGTGCGAGCCGGAACCCAGGGGCTGCACGCACATCGGTCACAATCCGCTCGCGCTCGCGCGTCGGGAATGACAATGACGAAGTGAAAACCCGCGCGCGCCTGAAAGGGAGCACGCACTTCAAATCAACCCCGCCCCCCGCGGCAGGGATCGCGCCCGCGCGCCTACGGCATCGCCTTCAGCGCCGCTTCCAGACCCGGCCGCAACACATCGTCCGCCGGATCGGCGCCCACGACGACATCCACATACATCGCCCGCAAAAACCCAAGCGCGTTATGCCGCCAGGCGAGACCCGCCTCGCTCGAAAACACCGCGACCGCATCCTTCGGCGTCGCGACCCCCTTGAACCACTCCGTCCAGGCCGCCTCGTCCATCGCTCCACGCGCCGCAGCAAACCGCACGGGCCGCGTCAGCCGCTCGCTCTCGCCGTGGACATAGGCATGACCCTCCGGCGCGACCAGCACGCCGATCGCCGACACGATCAGCCGCAGACCCTCGGCGTCGATCTTCGGGTTGAGCGCCAACTGCATCAGCAGGTCCGACCCATGCGCCACCGCATGCCGCCAGCCTTCGGCGTCATCGAAGCCGCGATAGTCGGAGATGTTGATGAACCAGTGCTGTGCGTCGACCAGCAGCTTCACGCGCTCATCCTCGGTCAGGAAAGCCTGCACGCGATCAGCCGGCGCAACCTCGGAAAGCACCAGCGCCGCAAACGATTGCCCGAACCCTTGCGGATCCGGCGCCTGCAAACGCGCCGTCAGATCGACAAGCAACGCACGCATCGTCGCATCATCGAGCTGCCGGGCGCGCAGCATTTGTGACAGGCCCTCGAACGCGATTCCGTCCCGCAAGGCAGGGTCGGGAGAATCGAGACACGCCGCAACCGCCTTCGCAAACGCCTGGCGCGCGCCGGCATCGGCGATCTCGAACTTCGCCGCCTTGAGCGCCGCCAACCGCTCCCTGTCCCAGTCCGTGGGCGGACAATTCTGGCCGGCTGCCTGCGTGAGAATCGCCGCGCCGGCGCCCGGCGTGTCGATGGGCGGACCCAGCGCGCATCCGGCAAGCATCAGCCCCAGTCCGGCAACCCCGATCATCTTCATGCAACGAACCTGCTTTCCACCGCAGCAATTTGCAAGCCGCCGCCACAAGCGCCAAGCCTGATCGACATTCGACCCAACCTGCGCTTTTACTGATCCAGCCAGTTGACCGGCCCCACACGCGAAAGACGCCTCATGAACCGCCTGCTCCCGCTCTGCGCCACCGTTATCGCGGCGTGCCTGATCAGCGCCTGTTCTCCGCAGACCCCAGCGCCGCAGGTCGCCGAAGCTCCCCCCGCAGCGGAAGAGCCCGTGGAAGGCGGTCACGACGGCCCCCTCGTCCCGATGATGACCTGCGATTCAAACGCGATGTTCAACGCCGCCACGACAAAAGCCTCGCTCGTCGCCGCCCATGGCGCCGAGAACATCCGCGAGGAAAAGGCGGCGTGGGTCGACAGCGAACTGGACGCCATTGTTCTGTTCCCGGACAACCCCGCGATGCGCGCCGAGGTGCTCTGGTTCGGCGACAAGTCCGCCATGCCCGAAGCCGCGCGCGTTTCGGGCGGACCCGAATCGCTGTGGGTTGGACCCGAGGGTCTTCTGCTGGGCTCCACCATCGCCGACATCGAGACGGCCAATGGCGGCCCCTTCATGATGACCGCGTTCGAGAACCACAATCACGGCGAAGTCTCGAACTTCCTGGGTGGCAAGCTCGACGGCGCAGCGGGCGCTGGCTGCCGCGTCAGCCTTTCGCTCAACCCCGGTCCCGGCGCACCGGAAGCGGCGGCGGCGGCTCTGTCCGGCGACTCCGAAAAATCCTTCCGCTCCGACAGCCCGGAAGTACGCGCGGCGCAGCCCGTGATCACCGAGATGACCATCCTGTTCTTCAAGCCATGACCTTCGCCCTTCCTGTCTTCGCTCAGGAGAGAGACAAGGCGCGCAATCACAGTCAAAACTTCGCCATGTTCGTCTGGTCTTGATGTCGCTTGTTCCACGACGTTGGGGTTCTCAATGAAACGCATCATGCTAGCGATGGCGTGCCTGGCTTTGCTTGGCGCCTGCGCAACCTACTACACGACGCCAGCGGGAGGTGTTTCACTCGCGTCCATCTCCGAGAAGGACGGCGAAATCGCGGACGCGTTCAAACGTGAGCCGGCGATGTCGTTCCCGGCGCGGCTTGCGGTGGCGCGCGTTGCCGCATCGGGCTACCGCTCGATGACCAATGAGGGATATGGCTCGGGCGCATTCAGCGTCGTCACAGTCCGTGACATTGAAAGCGATGGAGCGGTGACAACGCTGCAGGCGATGCCAAACATCGCCGGTGTCGCGCCGCTCACCCGGATCATGCTGCCTTCCAGCCTGCAAAGCACGCGTGACTTGCGCGAGTCCGCCGCCCAGCTGCGCGCGGACGCCATACTGATCTACACGCTGGACACGTCCTTCCGGACAGAATCCACACAGATCGGTCCGCTGCAGACGATCGCGCTTGGAATGTTCTCGACCGAGAACGCCATCGTGACATCCACCTGCTCGTTCGTGATCATGGATGTCCGCACCGGCTTCATTTACGGCACGGGCGAAACCACGGCCCGCGAAGAACAGCGCTCGAACCTGTGGGGCACACAGGACGCAGCCGACAAGGCGCGTCAGGCCGCTGAATCACGCGCGTTCGATGATGGAATCGTCGAAGTCGGCAAGCTCTGGAAGTCGATCGTGCTGGAACATGCGGCCGAAGGTTGATCCACGAGGCGCTGGACGCGCTGCGTGAAAGATCATACAATCCACACACGCAAATTGGAGGGTCTCATGTCGATGGTGCGCAAGACCATCACACTGCCGCAGCCCATGGACAAATGGGTCAAATCCCAGATCGATGCTGGCCGCTACGCCAACGACAGCGAGTATGTGCGTGACTTGATCCGCCGCGACCAGGACGCGGCCAAGCGCAACAGGCAGGCTGCGACCGAACTCCGGAAGCTGATTCAAGAAGGGCTCGACAGCGGGGTCAGCAAGAAGATTCTTCCTGAAATAATGATCGAGGTCGAGGAAAGGTTGAGGGGGGATGGCCGACTACCTGCTGAGCGAGGCCGCGCAGGCCGACGCTGAAGAGATCTACGCCTATTCGATCATGACATTCGGGCTGTCGATGGCGCGAGCTTATCTCGAAGGATTGCATCTGCGTCTGCAGCAGATCGCGGACAACAAAGTCCTTGGCCGGGATTATTCTCACATCCTGCCCGGCCTTCTGCGTTATGAACATCGGAGTCATTCGGTGTACTTCCAGCGGGAGAGAACCGGAGTACTGGTGATCCGCATCCTGGGCGCCGCTCAGGATCCGATGCTGCATATCCAGGACGAACAGGACACATGACCTACGCCCCGCCTCTCTCCGGTTCAGAACAGGACGAGACGATCGAGCTCCGTCCGAAGTTCGACGCCGACGGCCTCGTCGCGGCCATCGCACAGGATGCGGACACGGGCGAAGTCCTGATGCTGGCGTGGATGAATGCAGAGGCCCTGCAACTGACCATCGATACCGGCCGCGCCGTCTACTGGTCACGGTCGCGCAAGGCGCTCTGGCGCAAGGGCGACACGTCCGGTCACGAACAGCATGTCGATGAAATCCGCGTCGACTGCGATCAGGACGCGGTCCTCCTCAAAGTGCGCCAGACCGGCGCGGCCTGCCACACCGGCCGCCGTTCGTGTTTCTACCGGATCGCCAGCTCCACAGGCTTGACGAAGACCTGATCCCTTCCGCTTGCCGATCAGCCGCCGTAACGTGCCTGAACAGATGGAGACACGGATGATCAGGACAGCATGTATCGCAGCTGCAATTCTCCTGGCGAGCTGCGCGGCCGTCCCGCCATCGGCCGACTCGCAACTGGCCACGACGCAGGAAGGCTGGAACGCCGCCGCCCTCGCTGAAGCCACGGCCTACGTCCAGTCGCAGAAGACCACCGGCTTTCTGGTCATCCAGGACGGCAAGACCATCGCTGAACACTACTGGCCACTGCCCGACGATCCCGCCTCGCAGACCTTCCGCGCCAACTTTGTCCACGGCGCACAGCCCGGCGGCGCACTCCGTGAAGACGTGGCCTCCCAGCAGAAAAGCCTGATCGCGCTTCTTGTGGGCGTCGGCGTCGATAAAGGTCTGATCGATGTCGAGACGTCCGTGACGTCCTATATAGGCGCAGGCTGGACGAAGGCGACGGCAGAACAGGAAACTGCAATCACCGTCCGTCACCTTCTCGAGATGAACTCCGGCCTGAAGGAGAACCTCACCTACGAGTCTCCAGCGGGCACAAAATTCTTCTACAACACGCCAGCCTACGCCAAGCTCAAGCCGGTCCTCGAAAAGGCAGCGGGACAGGAACTCTGGATCGTCACCCAGCTCTGGTTCACCAAGATCAGCAACATGCACAGCACGGGCTGGGAACAGCGCCCCGGCGTGTTCGGCGATGTCGGCAATCCCACCGGCCTCGTCACCACGCCGCGCGATCTCGCGATCATGGGAGAGATCATCCTCAATCGCGGACGCAAGCCCAGCGGCGCGAGCATCATCTCCGAGGCGCAGCTCGACGCGATCTTCGCCCCGACCGCGACCAACCCCGCCTATGGCCGTCTGTGGTGGCTGAACGACAGCGCTTTCTCGCTCAATCCCGGCGCCAACATCCCCCGCCGTGAAGGCCGCTTCATCCCGTCAGCGCCTTCAGACATGCTCTCCGCCCTCGGCGCGCAGGACCGCAAGCTGTTCGTCGTGCCCTCGATGAAGCTGATCGTTGTCCGAACCGGCCAGGCCGCTCCCGACCGCGACTTCAACGACAAGCTCTGGCAATTGCTGTCAAAGGCTGCGCCGCAGCAATAGTGCGCGAGAGGGCCACCGCCTCTTCCCATCTTCCGCAGGCATGCTAACGCAAATCCTCACTTGCGGAGGAGCATCACCATGAAGAGCCAGGCCATCATCGCTTACGGCCAGCCGCTGGAGGAAGTCACCTCCGACATGCCCGTACCCACCGGCACTGAAGTCGTCGTGAAGATCACCCATTCCGGCGTCTGCCATTCCGACGTCCACCTGCAGGACGGCCATGTCGATATCGGCGACGGCGACAAGATCGACTGGTCGAAGGGCCGCACCCTGCCCCACACGCTGGGCCACGAGATCGAGGGCACGCTCTCCGCCGTGGGTCCCGGTGCGCAGGCCCTGCTCGAAGGCCGCAAGGTGGGCGGACGCTTTGTCGTCTTCCCGTGGATCGGCTGCGGCGAATGCGCCACCTGCAAGCGCGACCAGGAACACATCTGCGCCAAGCCGCGCCAGCTCGGCATCCAGGTCGCCGGCGGCTATTCCGAATACGTCCTTGTCCCGCACCCGAAATACCTGCTCGACGCAACCGGCGTTCCCGAAGGCCTCGCCGCCACCTACATGTGCTCCGGCATCACCGCATTCTCGGCGCTGAAGAAAGTACGCACCGCCTATGAGGGCGAATCGATCGCCATCGTCGGCCTCGGCGGCGTCGGCATGATGGGCCTGCAGTTCGCGCGCGCCATGTTCCCGCAGAACAAGATCATAGGCTGCGACATCGACGCGAAGAAGCTCGACGCCGCAATGAACGCCGGCGCCCACGCCGTCTACAATTCCAGGGAAGCCGACACGCTGAAGAAGCTGAAGCTCGACACCGGCGGCGGCGTTGCAGCGGCGGTTGATTTCGTCGGCTCGACGCCCTCGCTCAACTACGCCAACGGCGCCATCCGCCGCGGCGGCGAGATCATCGTGGTCGGCCTGTTCGGCGGCAAGTTCGCCGCCCCGATCCCGACATTCCCCGGCCGCCCCTATTCGATCGTCGGCTCCTACACCGGCCCGCTAGGCGAAACGCGCGAGATGATGGACCTCGTGAAAACTGGCAAGATCGCGCCCATCCCCGTCGAAATGCGCGCCCTCGATCAGGCCGAGCGCACGCTCAACCAGTTGCGCGAAGGCACGATCGTCGGGCGGGTGGTGCTGAGGCCGTAGACGAGCCGGGTGCGCTCAAGCAGATACGGAGGCGCCAGTTCTGCTGGGCGCCTCCGCATGGTTCACTTGCTCAGCCCGCCTTGGCAGCCTGAGAAACGCAGTTCTTGTTGTTCCAGATACCCATGAGATGGGTCCGGCGCTCGTTCACGAGCTTCTGTGCGCTGTCGGCATCGAGGTAGTTTCCAACAGCTGCGGGCCAGAACAGAAGCACAGCCGCCACATTCGCGGTGTTGACGCCCTTGTTGCCGTCCGCCGTTTTCGTAATGCCGTCGAGCTTGACGAATTCAGCCTGAAGCTGGTCGCATGACAAAGCCGCATCCATCGGTTGAACGGCGGCAACTTTTTCCGTGGTTGTGCAGGCAGCGATCACCATAGCGGCGACGCCACACGCGAGTAGATTTTTCATTGAGTACCCCCTGATAGATGATTCTGAGACTACATTGGCAACTCGCCTACACAAGGAAAAAGTTTGATCGCGATCGGCGGCGCGAGCCAGCGTGGAGCCGGACTCGGATTCGTCGCCGATCTTCATTCGCGGCGATGACTGCGATAGCCGCAGTCGTCGTTGTAACCAGCGAACCGATTGCGCTCATCAATCGAGATTGCCGCCGCGCCGGTCCGCGTCACGTGCGCGAAGTTATGATAGCGAGGCGTGTGGTGCGGAGTTCCTAAGGTGTAGCCAGCAGACGCAGGCAGGCGGCTTCGAGTGGATCGAGATGGATCCTGAGAATCCGCTCGACTATGTCGAAGTCCATCTGGTTGTAGCGATGCCGTATGAAGTTGCCGACGCCGCGCACACCTGCCCAATCCATCTCCGGCGCGTTTTCCGCAAGATAGGCAGGCTCAACGTGATGGATGCGAATCGCCACCTCGCTGACAATCAACAGCTGCCGCTCCACGGCGTTGCAGGACATCGATCCCGGTCGCAGCACACGTTCGATGCCGCCTTCCTGCTCAGTCCACTGCCGGATCATGACGGCGGCCGCCACGATATCGCCGAGCCATTCAGCTACATTCTTAGAAGGCAACGGCGCGATCCCTGTCGATTGCCTTTCGCAGGGAGTCTTTTCCGACTGGTTCGAGCACGACATCGACGCTCTGGCCCGGAAATGCTTCCTCCAGCAGGGTCTGGATGCCACCAAGATTGATCAGGTGGCGATAGGCATTGTCATCGATTCGCACGACGACATCGACGTCGCTGCGGGGCCCGGCCTCGCCCCGGGCGACCGAACCGAACAAACCGGCATGCACGACGCCTCGCACCTCCAGCTTGGGGCGCAATTCGTTCAGAACTTGAATGGCGTCGTCGCGGTTCATGGCAGTGAGTATAGCACAGGCTGACCTGCTTTTCATACCGGGCGATGCCTACGCCACGTTCGCCAGCAGCGTGCGCTCGCCCATCGCCAGTGCGATCTTGTGGGTCAGTTCGCGCTGGTCCAGCGGCTTGGACACATAGTCCGTCATGCCAAGCGCGAGATAGCGTTCGCGGTCGCCGCTCATTGCGTCCGCCGTCAGCGCGATGACCGGCAGTTCGGCCCACGCCTCGCGTGATCCCCGGATGCGCTTGATCGCTTCCTTGCCGTCCATCACCGGCATGTGCACGTCCAGCAGCACGATATCGAACGGCTCATCGCGCAGGCGGTCCAGAGCCTCCTGCCCGTTCACCGCCTCGACATAACGCGCCGAGAGCTGGGCCGTGAACAGCTTCACCACCTGGCGGTTCACGGCGTTGTCGTCCACCAGCAGAATCTTGATGCCGCGCAGGCCGCGCATCTGGCCCTCGCTCACGGCGGACGCGAACGACTCGGCCGGCTTGCCGGCGACCTGTTCCGAGGCCGCTTCGGCCACGAAAGTCAGCGTGAAGGTGGACCCGATTCCGGGCTCGCTCTCCACCGTCACGTCGCCGCCCATCAGCCGCGCCAGTTGTCGCGTGATGGCAAGGCCGAGCCCCGACCCGCCAAAGCGGCGCGAGATGGTGGCGTCGGCTTGCGTGAATGTCGTGAACAGCCGGCTCACCACCGATTGCGTCATGCCGATGCCCGTGTCCGTCACCGCAATTGCGATTCGCCACAGGCCGGGCTGGAACTCCTCCGAGTTGACATCCACTTTCACGGTGCCGCGTTCGGTGAACTTGATCGCGTTCGACAGCAGGTTGCCCACGCATTGCCGCACGCGCACGGGATCAAAGTGCAGCATGGCTGGCATGCCGGGCGCAATGTCGAGATCGATCTTTAGCCCGCGCTCCACCGCCTTCGACAGGAACAGCTGGCGCAAGCGGTCTAGCGCAACTGACAGCTGTCCGTCGGTGCACGCAATCTCGATCTTGCCCGCTTCAATCTTGGACAGGTCGAGCACGTCGTTGAGCAGCGCTGTCAGCGTGCGGCCGGACTCGAGGATGATATCCACCTTCTCGCGCTGGTCGGCCAGCAGCCCGTCGCTCACCAGCGATTGCGCCATGCCGAGAACGCCGTTGAGCGGCGTGCGAATCTCGTGGCTCATCGACGCGAGGAAGTTGGATTTTGCGACGGTCGCCGCCTCCGCCTGCTTCTTCGCCTCGATCAGCGCCAGCTCCTGCGCTTTCTGTTGCTGGATATCCAGCATCAGGCCAACCGCGCGCACCGGCACCAGGTGGGCGTCGCGTTGCACGCGCATGAAGACGCGCACCCACTGCTCGCCCCCATGCGGGCGATACAGCCGCGCATCGATCGACTCGACCTCGCGCGAGCGCAAGCAGCGCTCCCAGCTGTCGCGCACAGCCGGAATGTCGTCGTCATGATACATGCCGAACGGCTTCATCGAATGGCGCGCCAGCGCATCCGGGCCCGCCAGGTCCTGGTATTGCGGCGAGGTCCAGCGCTCGGACGACCGCAGGTCGATCTCGTAGACGCCGGCGCTTGCAGCGCTCATGGCGATTTCGAGACGGTCGTGCATCACGGCGGCCTGGTCACGCGCATCCACCAGTTCGGTGATGTTCTGCGACAGGCCGAAAATCTCGAACTTGCCCGACGCCAACCTGCGACCCGAACAGAACTGCGCCAGCGTGTGCCGCCAGGCGCCATCTGGCTTGCGGCGGCGCAGGTGCAGCGTCGCCGTGCCGCCCTCCCGCGACAGACGATCGCGCACAGCAGCGTCCTTGTCGACATCGTCCTGGTGCAGGTCCTTGACGACGTCGGAGATGTGGTAGCCCGGCAGTTCTTCGCCCCGGCGCACCAGCGCCTCGGAGAACTGCAACGTGCCGTCGTCGGGGTTGTAGCGGAAGATGCCGATATCCGCGTCGCGCATCAGCCTGTCGCGCACCTCGATGGTGGCGACCAGCTTGCCGAGCATGCCCCACTCGCTTGTCACGTCCGACAGGGTGACCACGCCCTCGGTCGGGCCACGGCCCCAGCGCGGTTTCAACCAGCGCTCGCCGCGCGGTGTCGCAAAGCGATAGACCGATGCTTCGCCGCCATAGGCCTTGTGCTCGACAGCGCCGTTCTCGAGCACGTCGTTAAGCCGCTGGCCGATGATCGCTTCAGCCGTAAGACCCGTGAGCTGGAAGAAGAGTTCATTCGCGCCGCCGACAGCATCATCCGCGCTCAACCGCACCGCCGCTATGCCGAGCGCGGCAAGCTGCTCGAGCAGGGTCGTGGCGTCCGATCCGGACTGGTGCAGCAAATGAAGTCCCCTGCCGATAGTCGACGTGGAGGGAACATCTAGCCTGGCCCATGTTAATGTGGTCTTTCCGAAGCCTGCGATTTCCCGAAAACCGTCGGATTTTCAGCGACAATCCCTGCGGAAATTCGCCGACCCGACGCCTCAGCCCATCACCCGCTGCAACCCGCCCATCCCGCCGATCTCGTTGGGCCGGGCCAGGAATTTGGCGTCCGTGCTGGCGAAATACTCCCGCGACCGCACGGTGGAGACCTTCACGAACTCCGCCTCGACCTGGTCGGCCTTAAGGGTCAGCACCGTGAATCCCTTCGCGAACGCGTTGTAGTACAGCACTTCGTCGTTGGCCTCCGGCATCAGCCAGTTCAGCTCCTGCAGCGGCAGGTTGTCCCCCGCCCCGTTCGACGTGACCGACGTGCAGCCAAACTCGACGCCGCGCTTCTGCCCGGACGCGTCATGCAGCTCGTTGGCCCAGCCCGTGTGCGTGTCGCCCGTCAGCGTCACCAGCCGCGCATTCGCCGCCTTCGCCGCCTGGTAGAGCCGCTCGCGCGCCTGCGGAAAACCTGCCCATGCGTCGAGATTCCATTCGAGGCCCCAGCGGGCAGTCGAATAGGCTCGCTTCCTGTCCTGCGGCACGGCCGCGTACTGCTCGGGCGTCAGGTGGCGCTGCAGGTCAGGCATCTGCACCTTGGCCATCGTCACCTGGTTGCCGAGCACCTGCCATTTCTTGCCTGCGCCCGCCGACTGCTTGAGTCCCTCGGCGAGCCACGCTTCCTGTTCCGGCCCCAGCATCGTGCGGCCCGGATCGTTGATCTTCGCCTTGAGCTGCTCGACGATCGCCGGACGGTCTGCATCCGCCGCAAGAAAGATCTCGCCAAATGTCAGGTCTTCGCCGCGGCCGACCAGCCGGCTCTCCAGCAGGAACAGCGTAGCAAGATCGCCGATCTCGAACTTGCGCCAGATCGCCTCGCGCGCCTTGCCAGCTTCGGGATCGCGCACCGGCATCCATTCGAGATAGGCCTGCACCGCAACCGCCTTGCGCGCGCTCCAGTCTCCCTCGGTTTCGGCCTGATGGTTCTCCGCGCCGGTGCGATAGGAGTTGTTGGTCGATTCATGGTCGTCCCACGTGCAGAACCACGGCGCCACCGCGTGCGCCGCCTGCAGGTCGGGATCGGACTTGTACTGCGCATGCCGTAGCCGGTAGTCGGCCAGCGTCACGATCTCATGCGCGGGTTCATGGTTGCGCCCCAGCTCCTTGCCCACCGCGCCGCCATAACCGTTGACGCCGTATTCGTAGATGTAGTCCCCAAGATGGATCACGGCATCGAGCTGGCCCTGCGCGCCACGCTTGGCGATCTCGCGATAGGCGTTGAAATACCCGAACGGCCAGTTCGAGCACGACACAACCGCCATGCGATAATCGCCCGCCCCCGTCGCCGGCAGCGTCCGCGTCGCCCCGCCCGGCGAGGGCGTCTGGCCAACCGAGAACCAGTAGTAATACAGCTGCCCCGGCTGTAGCCCCTCCACGTCCACCTTGACCGTGTAGTCCCGCTCCGGACCCGTATTGGCCGATCCGCGCTTGACGATGTCCTTGAACCCCGAATCCCGGGCGACGCCCCAAGCTACCGCCATCGGTCCCTCGGCTTCAGGCGTCACGCGCGTCCAGATCACCACGCTGGTCTGGGTGGGATCGCCCGAGGCAATCCCGTGCAGAAAGGCCCCTTTTGCGTTCGCCGCATCCCCCGTTGTGGCGCACGCGGCAGCCCCAAGACCCGCAACACCAAGTCCAAGCGCTCCGCGCCGTGTCAGCCTGGTCATGGATTTATCCTCCCCGCCGGGTTAGTTGCCGCCTGAAGCTCTTGAGACTCCCTACCTCGCAGCGCATCGCGACGAAAGCATGACGTCAGACTTGTCCCCGCCCCTGACCCTTACCGCCCCGGCGGAAGCCGCCGGCGCGCGCCTCGATAAATGGCTCGCCGACGCTGGAACCGGCATGTCGCGCTCGCGCCTGCGCGTGCTGATCGAGGAAGGCCGCGTCACCGCAAACGGCCAGCCCGCCACCGACGCCAGCGCAAAAGTCATCGCCGGCGCCGCCTACGCCATCGACCTGCCTGCCCCCGTCTCCGCCCTGCCGGAGGCGGAGGACATCCCCCTCGACATCGTCTTCGAGGACAAGCACCTGATCGTCATCAACAAGCAGGCTGGCCTTGTCGTGCACCCCGCTGGCGGGTCCGAGCGCGGCACGCTGGTCAACGCGCTGCTGTTTCACTGCGGACCGGAGCTGACCGGCATCGGCGGCGTCGCGCGCCCCGGCATTGTCCACCGCCTCGACAAGGACACGTCCGGCGTCATGGTCGCCGCAAAGTCGGAGGCCGCCCACACCGCGCTCACCACCATGTTCGCGGCCCACGACATCGAGCGCGCCTATCTCGCCGTCACGCGCGGCGCGCCGCGTCCGCTTGTTGGCCGCATCGAGACCAACATCGGCCGCTCACCGAACGACCGCAAGAAGATGGCGGTGATGAAGGAGAAGCATTTCCGCGCCGATCACTGGTCCGACGATTCAAGCCAGGAGAACGACGCGCCGCAAGGCAAGGTCGCGATCACCAATTATCGCGCGCTGGAAACTTTCGGACGCCTCGATGAAACCGGAACGCAGCCCGCCGCCGCCCTCGTGGAATGCCGGCTCGAGACCGGCCGCACCCACCAGATCCGCGTGCACATGGCGCACATCCAGGCCCCCGTCCTCGGCGACCAGACCTATGGCAAGCACCGCTGGCTCCGCGCCGCCGGCAAAGGCGCCGCCTTCGAGCGCGCAACATCGACAGCGAAAGCCTTCCCGAGACAAGCCCTGCACGCAGCCATCCTCGGCTTCGTCCATCCCATCACGCAAAAGCAACTACGCTTCGAGCGCGACCCGCCCGCCGACATGGCGGACCTGATCGAAGCGCTACGGGCGATGCCCGGCTAGAGCATCGGGCGGATAACCTGAATCGATATTTGCGTTAGGGACGAATTGTGATTCACCGTTCTTGGAGGTGGATCATGGGCAAAGCTTGTTCGGCCGACCTGCGGGAGCGGCTGGTACGCGAGGTTGAGGCCGGA
>JANOKS010000147.1:0-47060 GCA_031419455.1 Alphaproteobacteria bacterium | reverse complement strand
GCCGGAACTGGCCTTGCGGCTGATGCGGGCGGGCGACAGCATGATCGCCAACGAGCTTCACCCGGAAGACGCGATGGCGCTGGAACGGCACGTCACCGGTGACCGGCGGGTCAAGGTCACGGTTCTTGACGCCGAAATCTGCATCAAGGCCAATCTGCCGCCGCCGGAACGGCGTGGCGTCATCCTCATCGATCCGCCCTATGAAGCCAAGACCGAAACCGAGCGGGCCTTGCGGATGCTGGTGAATGGACTGCGCCGCTTCGCACAAGGCGTTTTCGTGCTGTGGTATCCGTTGAAGGCCGATCCGATCGCCGAGGTGCTGACGGCGGAAGCCCGGGCGCTTGGCGCGGCGGCGACCTTAAAAGTTGAATTGCGCATCCGCGAGGCTTTTACCGGCGGCGGATTGGCGGGCTCGGGGTTGCTGATTGTCAACACGCCGTGGAAGCTCGACGAGGAGCTTCGGGTGATCGTGCCGGCGCTGGCGCAGCGGCTGGGATTGGGAGACTGGGGGCAGGCCAGCGTCGAGTGGCTGGTGCCCCCAGTCTAACTTGACGGATCAGTTGATGGTGGCGATGGCCGCCGCGAGGTCCTTGTATTCCTCGCAAGCCGTGCCGCAGCGGCTGGCGATCTCATTCAGCTGCAGCTGGGCCAGATCCTTGCGCCCCGCCGCGACATAGCCTTCGCCCAAGTATTCGCGGGCGAGCACGAAGTTCGGGTCGATGGCGAGCGCCTTGTTGTAATAGGTGATGCCAATCTCGAGACGGCCGGCCTTGCGGTGGCTGTAACCGGTGTAGTTCAGCACGCGCGGATCGTTCTGGTTCTGGATCACAGCCAGAACGTCAAGCGCCCAGTCGTAGTGGCCCTGCTTGGCCAGGGCGCGGCCCTGCTGATAGAGATCCTCGTCGGAAAGAATGCCGGATTCCTTCTTGACGCATTTTTTGGCTTTCTTGTCCCAGACTTCGCTCTTCTTGCATTTCTGGTTGGCGGGCGAGGCATCGGTGTTGCCGTTGCCGTTGCCGTCACCGGCCGCATAGGCGCTGGCCGAGAGTGCGAACAAGGCGACAAAGGCTGCGGTCATCAATCTGGTCATGGGTCTCTCCTGGTTAAATGCCCTGTTGGGTACGTTATGCTCGGGCTGACAGACGCATTCCACCACTATTTGCGAACTTTGCCTGTTCCCTGCGGAACTCGGTATGATGAACGCCACATAAACGACATGTTCAGAACTCGCTCAGCCGCATTCAGTCATAACTCCGCCATCGATGCAACATGAACGCATCAACAACAGGAGAGAAACATGACGAACATCGCTTCCAAGACCTTCCTTTCAGCTTTCACCGTATCGGCCATCGCCGGCATTGCCCTGATGTCACAGGCCGGAACAGCTTCCGCCAAGAGCGTCACCTCGTGCGAGGGCACCAGCCGCCAGTCGGTAATCGAGTGCTGCGAAACGCTGGTGCAGCGCAAGGGCATGCCCATGTGGATGAAGCAGACCGGCCGCAATTGCTCGTCGTTTGTGGTTTGCACAGGCGGTGGTGGCGGCGGCAAGCTGGCGCTCACCCATGTCGCGGCCCCCAAGCCCAAGCTGTGCAAGGTCGAGCGCAAGCAACGCGACCGCGATGGTGGCAACGACAATCCCAACCGTGGCAACGACCGTCCGGACAAGGGCCGCGACAACCCGAACGGCGTCACCAAGGGCCCGTTCTGATCTTACTCAATCCGAACTCAAGCCGGGCCCGGAAATGTCTTTCCGGGCTCGTTGCTTTTTGTCCGTTGCCCGTCCGGCAGCCAATCATAAAGCCAGGATGTCTGGCGCGAGACCAGCCGTGGACCGGCCAGCCTCAGAACGGCGTTACGGCCGACGGCCGTGATTCCCGTGGCGTGATAGATGCGGCCCAGCCGGCGCGAGCTTCGCTGCACTTGCGCGGTGCGGGTTTTTCGCATTCGTTCGAAGCGGGCGAAGGACTTTTCGGAATATCCATCCGCCAACACGCCGGAAAGTGTAGCCGCGTCCTCCAGCGCCATGACAGCACCTTGTGCCAAATAAGGTAGAGTGGCATGCGCGGCATCGCCCAGCAGCAGAAGATTACCGTTCGACCAGCGTGGCAGTTCCGGCAGGTCGGCCGCTTGCCAGCTTGTCCATTGGGCGGGTTGCGACAGCAGGGACGCCAAATCTTCAGTGGCGCGCCGGAAATGCTGCAAGACGTCTGAACCGGAACGTGGTTCGCCCCAGCCAGGACTGGCGGCATCGGCATTGACTGCGGCGGCGATGTTGAAGTTCCGCCAATTGCTGACGGGATAGTGCACCACATGGCCGCCCGGGCACAGCCACAGAGTGACGCAATCGGCTTCGATCTCGGGCGGCACCGACTGCAACGGGATCAGCGCGCGGAAGAGGGTGTGGCCACGGAACATCGGGCCGACGCGGCCGCACACCAGTTGCCGGAGCGTAGATTGAATGCCATCGGCGGCGATAATGGCGCGGCCGATTGCGGTTTTGCCGTTAGCGAATTCCAATATGGCGTCTTGCGGCTGGAGTCGCGCCGATAGTACCCGGTAATTGGTGTGGAGTTCGATTGCCGCCTGCGCCCGGACCGAGGCGAGAAGCCCGGCGAGCAAGTCAGCGCGGTGGCAGACCCGGTAGGGCGCACCGAATTGCTCTTCGAAGGGCTTTCCCAGCCTGATCCGCTGCAGCAGCGATCCGGACAAGCCGTCGCGCACGTGAATTTCCGACGGGATGACACAGTGCTGCGCCACCGCCTCCCAGGCGTTCAATTGCATCAGGGCGCGGACACCATTGGGTGACATCTGAAGTCCGGCGCCGACTTCCGCGAAAGCGCTGGCCTGCTCGTAAAGGTCAACGGCGTGGCCGGCCCGGGAAAGTCCCAGGGCCGCTGCGAGGCCCGCAATGCCGCCGCCGGCGACCAGAAAAGGGAGATCGGTCATGGCACAAGCCTTTGCCACAGATCGGCCGGGCTGGAGATGCGGCGGATTGTGGCTTGCCCGGAGGAGGCCGTGGTCCTAGAGAGGCCCGGCATTTCAAAAGGTTTCCATCATGGGCTTTATCTCCGACGCTTTGAACCGCATCCAGCCATCGGCCACCATCGCCATTTCCAACAAGGCGATGGCGCTGAAAGCCGAGGGCAAGGACGTGATCGGGCTGGCGGCGGGCGAACCCGATTTCGACACGCCGGACAACATTAAAGATGCGGCGATTGCCGCCATCAAGGCCGGCAAGACCAAATACACCGCGGTTGACGGTATTCCGGAACTGAAGAAGGCGATCTGCGCCAAGTTCAAGCGCGAGAATCAACTCGACTATACGCCGCCGCAAGTCTCGGTGGGGACCGGCGGCAAGCAGGTGCTGTTCAACGCGCTGATGGCCACCGTCAACCCCGGCGATGAAGTGATCGTGCCGGCACCCTATTGGGTGAGCTATCCCGATATCGTGATGCTGGCGGGCGGCACGCCGGTATTCGTCGATTGCACGTTGGAGCACGGCTTCAAGCTGCAGGGGGCCGATCTCGAAAAGGCCATCACGCCGAAGACCAAGTGGCTGATCCTCAACTCGCCATCCAATCCATCCGGTGCTGCTTATTCGCGCGCCGAACTGCAGGCCATCACCGACGTGCTGGTGAAGCATCCCCACGTTTGGCTGTTGACCGACGACATGTATGAGCATCTGATTTATGACGATTTCGAATTCGTGACGGCGGCGCAGATCGAGCCCAAGCTCTATGAACGCACGCTGACGATGAATGGCGTGTCGAAAGCCTATTCGATGACGGGGTGGCGGATCGGCTATGCGGCGGGCCCAGAAAGCCTGATCAAGGGCATGGCGAAGGTGATGAGCCAGACCACGTCCAACCCCTGCTCGATCTCGCAATGGGCGGCCGTCGAGGCGCTGAACGGGACGCAGTCATACATCAAGCCCAATCAGGAGCTGTTCAAGGGACGGCGCGACCTCGTGGTCGGCATGCTGAACCAGACCGAGGAACTGCACTGCCCGACGCCGGAGGGCGCGTTCTATGTCTATCCAGACTGCTCGCGCGCAATGGGCAAAACCACGGCAGGTGGCAGGAAGCTGGCCAATGACGAGGATTTCGCGGCGGCGCTGCTGGAAGAGGAGAAGGTGGCGGTGGTGTTCGGATCGGCCTTCGGTCTCAGCCCGGCCTTCCGGATTTCCTACGCGACTTCAACCGACAAGCTGGAAGAGGCGTGCCGGCGGATCCAGCGATTCTGCGGGAACCTGAAGAGATAGCAGCGACAGCTGCGACGCCAGGATGGTTTGACGAACGGCGCGAGTTGATTCACTTCTAGCCACGGGTGACGTGGCTGGAGGCTCAACCCCGATGAACGGTGAACTCGCGGCCGTGTTCCCTGCCGTCATGATGTTTTTGGTCAGCGTCATGGCGACGGCGTTTTCGTTGTGGATCGGTACGCGGGCGGCGCCGTGGTTTCTCAATGAACGTTGCGAGCCCCCAACGGTGCGCAGCTATTTCCTTGATCCGGCCGCCGACATCGACATGACCCGCGTGCGTGTCGTCGCGGCGCTCGTTGCGGCGGCGATCCTGATGACGATGCTGCTGGCGATGGCGCTGGCCGTGAAGGTCGGCGGGTTCGCGCTGGTTTAGGGAAAGCCGGCGAGCCCGGCCTCGTCCTACGAAACGATCGCATTGATGGGCTTCCATCGTTGAAGTCGCGTGCCTGCGATCCCTCAGGATGAGGCCTCTCAAACAGCATGACTCTTAGCGGAGCCCTCATCCTGAGGGATCGCGAAGCGATCGTCTCGAAGGACGAGGGCGGGCTTCCCGATTGACGCTACTTCAACGTTGGCGAATCCAGGTTCAGTTTCGACACTGCCAGCCGCTCCATGCCGGGGCGCTTGTCCTTCACCTTGTCCCAGAACTGGGCCGCGTCGCCGACGATGACAACGGTGGCGTTGGCGGGATCGAAGTGGGTCTTGGCGGCTGCGACCGCCTGGTCGGCGGTGACGGCGTTGATCTCGTCCGAATAGGTTTGCAGCTTGTCGAGCGGCAGGCCGAACTGGGCGAGGGACGAATACTGCCCCGCGAGGCCGGCTGTGGTTTCGACCGAGCGGCCGAAGCCGCCGATGATCACGGCCTTGCGGGCGCCGAGTTCCTTCTCCGGGATAGGTTCCGCGCCGAGGCGGGTGAACTCACTGAGCATGAGATCGACGACGTCCGGTACCGCGTCATTGCGGGTCTGGGCCGCGGCGATGATCGGTGCGGCCTGCTTGCGCGCCGACAGCGATGAGTTGGCGCCGTAGGAGAGGCCGCGCTTGATGCGGATCTCGGCGTTGAGGCGGGCCGAGTAGCCGCCGCCGAGGATGTTGTTGGCCACCGCTGTCGCGTAATAGTCGTCCGACAGGCGCGAGGGTCCGGGGCGCCCGAGGAAGACGGCGGCCTGGCCGATCTGCGGCATGTCGAGGGTGATGGCGCGTGACGCCGACGGCTTGCCGGCGGCGGGTGCTGCGGGCACAGGCGTTGCGGGCTTGGCCCATGCGCCGAGCGCTTCCTCGGCCATTGCGAAGCCGGTTTCCGGCGTCACGTCGCCGGCGATGACGAGCACGGCGTTGTCCGGGCGCCAGCTTGCCGCGTGGAAGGCGGCGAGTTCGGCTTGCGTCAGGCTGGTGAGCGATTTTGCCGTGGGCGTGCCGCCATATGGACCGGCGCCGAACAGCGCGCGGTTGAGGGCGAGACCGCCGACGGCGCGGGGCTGGGTCAGCTGGACCTTGATGTTGTCGAGCGTTTCCTGCCGGGCGCGATCGAGCTCTTCCTGCGCGAAGGCGGGGTTCTGCACGACGTCGGCCATGATGGCGAAGGCTTGGGCCGCCTTGTCTGAGCGCGTCGAGATCGAGACGTCGGTCGCGTCGGGACCGGCGCCTGCGCCTATGGCGGCGCCGAGGCTTTCGATCTCGCTGGCGATCTGCGTCGCCGAGCGGGTTTTCGTGCCGCGGGTGGCGAGGTCGGCCGTCATCGCGGCAAGGCCGGACTTGGCCGCGGGATCGTAGGCGCTGCCGGCGGAGATGCGTAGGCTGGCGCTGATCAGGGGCAGGCCGGGCTTGGGCGCCACGATGACGCGCAGGCCGTTGGGAAGAGTCTTCTCCGTGGCGGGCGGCACCTTGGCGGCGACTGGCGGACCGGCTTCCGGCGGTAGCTTGCGATCCGCCTCTGCGGCCAGCGTGTAGACCGGGATGTCGGCGGCGGCGATGTCGATCTTTGAGGTCTGGATCGTCGGCGCGTCGGCGAAGGCGGCTTCGGTCGCGCCGTTCTGCATCGCCTCGGGCAGGTATTTGATCGTGACGGACTTCGTGTCGTCCATGAGCGCTCTCGCGACGCGCTGGATGTCCGCGGCTGTGACGGTCTGCAGCTTGGCCAGCATGTCGTCGGACGCCTTGGCGTTGCGGTAGAGGATCACGCTGCGGGCGAGATCATCGGCGCGGCCGTCGGAGCTTTCGCGACCTTGCAGGGCGGCGGTGATCAGCTCGTTGCGCGCTTCGTCGAGTTCGGCGGCGGTAACCGGCGTGTCACGCATGCGGGCGATTTCGGCCTTGAGCGCGATGATTCCCTCATCGACTGTCTTTCCGTCAGACAGGATGACGTAGAGCGCATAGATGCCGGGCTGTGCCGTGATGTCGAAGCTGGAGCCGACGTCGGCTGCGACCTGCTGCTGGTACATCAGCGACTGATAGATCCGCGAGGATTCGCCGCGCAGGAGGATCGCGTCAATCAGGGTGAGCGCGGCGTTGTCCGGGCTGGCGGAACCGGGCGAGGGCCAGGAGATGACGGCGGCGGGGAAGGGCACGTTCGGCTCGTAGACGGTGTAGGTCTTGGCTTCTGTGCGTACCGGCTCGACGGCGGCGACGCGCGGGATCTCGCGCTTGGGCGTGGTGAGGCCGGCGAAGTATGTCTTCACGTAGGTGTCGAGCTGCGTCTCGTCGAAATTGCCGGAGACGACGAGGATCGCGTTGTCGGGACGGTAGTAGGCGGCGTGGAAGGCGCGGACGTCTTCCACCGTGGCGGCGTCGAGATTTTCCAGCGAGCCGATGCCGGGGCGTCCGTATGGGTGAACGCTGAACGCGGACTGGTAGAGATACATGCCCAGCAGCTTGCCATACGGGTTGGAGAGGTAGGACTGGCGCAGCTCTTCTTTCACCACGTCGCGCTCGGACTTGAAGTTGGCCTCGTCGATGACGAGGGAGCCCATGCGCTCAGCCTCGCCCCAGAGCACGCGTTCGAGATGGTTGGCGGGGACGGTCTCGTAGTAGTTCGTGAAATCGTTCCAGGTGGACGCGTTGTTGAAGCCGCCGGCGTCCTCCGTCAGGCGGTCGAAGCCTTCGGGGGCAAGGTTGGTAGAGGACTTGAACATCAGGTGTTCAAACAGGTGCGCAAAGCCGGAGCGGCCTTCGGGATCGTCCTTGGAGCCAACGTCGTACCACACGGCGACGGAGACGCTGGCGGTGTTCTTGTCCGGCATGGCGTAGACGCGCAGGCCGTTCTCCAGCTTCTTGCAGGTGAACTGGAGCGGGGCGATGGAGAGAGCGCCGCCGGTCTGGGCGGCGGCGGGGGCATCGGTGGCCTCGCAGGCGGCAAAGCCATCGGCGGCCTTGGTCTCGCAGGCTCCGAGGACAAGCCCGGCTGCGACAGTGGCGATGACGGTGGAAACCGAGCGGCGAACGTTCAGCATGAGGATGGCCTGAGCAGGTGGGTGACGGGCTTGCATAGCAAGGCATGCCGGGCTGGGCGAGAAGTTTTTATCGATATTCGAGATCGATCGCGCCCGGGACGGGTTCCTAGAAAATCGAATACGCGCCGTCGATCACGAATGAGTCACCCGAGTGGTAGGACGAGGCGTCGGACGTGAGGTAGACCGCGACGCCGCCGAAATCCTTCGGCTCGCCCCAGCGCCGCATCGGCACGCGGGGAATGACCTTCTCGGCGAAGGCTGGGTTGTCCTGCGCGCCCTGCGTCATGTCGGTTGCGATCCAGCCGGGCAGGATGGAGTTGGCGCGCACGCCGTAGCGTGCGTGTTCGACGGCGATGGATTTCATCATCGAGACCACCGCGCCCTTGGTGGCGGCATAGGCTTCATTGCGCGGCGCGCCTTCGATAGCGGCGAGCGATGCGATGCCGACGAGGGAGCCGCCAGGATCGCCAGCCTTGGCGCGGTCTACCATGTGTTTCGCCGCTTCGCGCAGGGTGAAGAACACGCCGTCGAGGTTGACCGACAGGACGCGGCGATAGACGTCGGTCGGGAATTCCGCGAACGACTTGGCACCGCCGCCGATGCCAGCGTTGGCGAATACCGAGTCGATGCGGCCGAAGTGCTGCGCGACGCCCGTCATTGCTGCGGCGACCTGAGTTTCATCAGCGACGTTGACTGTCCAGGCCTTCGCCTTGCCGCCGAGCTTCTTCACCGCTTCGGCATTGTTGGCTTCGTTCGAGCCCCAGATCGCGATGGTCGCGCCAGCCTGTGAGAGGGCTTGAGCAAAGCCGAACCCGATGCCCCGGTTGCCGCCAGTGATCAGCGCGACTTTTCCGGTAAGGTCGAAGGGGGCGTAAGGCATGGGATGTTTCCTCTGGTTCCGGCATTTGTTGGACGACTCTCGCCCGCCTGCGTCAAGCAGAGACATCGACTCTCCAATCAGTGTCATTCCGGACGCGCGTCAGCGCAGGCCGGAACCCAGGGGCGGCGAGCGCTGGTGGGCGTCGCTCCTGGGTTCCGGCTCTGCGCCCTTCGGGCTTCGGTCGGAATGACAGTGTTGCGTGAGAGTTTGAGAGCGCGCAGCATCCGGTTTGGAACAGCAGCGGCGACACGCTATACCTTCCGCCCTAGCAAGGACTCATCCCATGGCTGACGATCAGGGCGATCGGATTTCTGCATTCATCGCGCGCCTCACGGACGCGCTGGGGCCTAAAGGCGTGTCCACCGACGCGCACGAGATCGAGCCGCATCTCCAGGACTGGCGCGGCCGCTGGCAGGGCTCCACGCCTGTGCTGGTGAAGCCGGCCTCGACGGAAGACGTGTCGGCGGCGATGACACTGTGCGCGGAGTATGGCCTCGCGGTGAATCCGCAGGGCGGCAATTCGGGGATGGTCAATGGTTCGGTCCCTCAAGGCGAAGTGCTGATCTCGCTGAAGCGCATGAACAAGGTGCGTGAGGTGGACGTGCTCAATGATGCGATGACGCTTGAGGCGGGCGTTGTGCTGACGCGGGCGCAGGATATTGCCGAGCAGCACGATCGGCTGTTCCCGCTCTCGCTTGGCGCGCAGGGCGTCGCGATGATCGGCGGGTTGATCTCGACGAATGCGGGCGGGGTGCAGGTGCTGCGCTACGGCATGATGCGTGACCTCGTGCTGGGCATCGAGGCGGTGCTGCCGGACGGCCGGGTGTGGAACGGACTGCGCGGGCTGCGCAAGGACAATACCGGTTACGATCTCAAGCACCTGTTCATCGGCGCGGAGGGCACGCTGGGTGTCGTGACGGCGGCGACGCTGAAGTTGTTCCCACGGCCTTCTGTGAAGGAGACCGCGTGGGTGACGGTTGCATCGCCCACGAAGGCGGTAGAGCTGCTGCAGCTTGCCAAAGCCGCAAGTGGCGGGGCGGTGACCGGGTTCGAGATCGTGCCGCAGCTGGGGCTGCAGCTGGTGATCCGACACATTCCTGATACGCGCGATCCGCTGCCCTCGGCTCTGCCCTGGCGCATTCTGGTCGAGCTGTCATTACCGCGAGAAGAGGGCGCGCGGGACATGATGGAGACAATGCTCGCAGATGCGATCGAGAAAGAGATCGTGGCCGACGCGGTGATCTGCGAAAGCGAAGCACAGAAGGCGATGGTGTGGAAAATCCGCGAGAACATCGCGGTCGCTGAGCGCGCGCATGGCAAGGCGCTGAAGCATGACGTGTCAGTGCCGGTGTCCCGTGTGGCGGAGTTCATGGAGCGGGGAGCTGCGCTGGCTCACGCCATGTCGCCGGGCGCCGACGTGATCGCGTTCGGGCATGTGGGCGACGGCAATATTCATTTCAACATCACGCCGCCGCCTGGCGCTGACCAGGATCGCTTTGTCGATCAGGACGGCCTGCCGTTGTCCAAGGCGGTGCATGATCTGATCGCGAGCCTCAACGGCTCGATCTCTGCGGAGCACGGGATCGGGCGGCTCAAGCGCGATGAGCTGGCGTGGCGCAAGTCCGCGGTCGAGATGGACATGATGCGCGCGGTGAAGCGGGCGCTCGATCCGGACGGACGGATGAATCCGGGGCGGGTGCTTTAGGCCTTCGGTGTTTCCGCGGCTGGCTCCGCTTTGGCCTGCCCCTTCGGTGCTCCGAGACCGTAATAGGCCGTGGCGGGATCGACGGGTTTGGCCACGGGCGTTTCGACCACGGTAGGCGCCGTGGGCGCCGTGATCACGGCCTGCGGAGCTTCGGCGGGCTTCATGATGTTGGCGCCGAAGTGGGCGCGCTCGACCACGCGTTCGGACAGGCCGAGTTCGGATGCGGTGAAGGCCACGAGGCCGCCGGACTTGCAGAGCATCTGCACGATGTTCTGACGCGTCTGCAGCTCGAGCATCCGCATCAGTGTTTCGACCGTTGCGGGGTTTGCCTTCTCGAGCATGTCCACGAGATCGTCGAGGTGCTCGTTGTCATACGCCATCGGGCCGTTGGCGAGGTCCTTGTTGATCGGCTTCTGCGGACGCTCGAAGGAGAACATCGCTTCGTAGACCTTGATGCCGAGCGGCATGCCGGTTGGGCGCTCCGCGTCAGCCGGGAATTCGATGTCCTGCAATTCGCGAAGGACGCGCTGCTCGATCTCGCGCTGGTGCTTGAAGACGTCCTGGTCTTCGTATTCGCTGACAGCGTTGTCGAACAGGTTCTCGATGCGTGCAGAGAGCGTCGTGCCGAAACTTTCCATCTGGGTCGGAATCTGGATGCGGTCGATGTCGAGCTGGAAGGCGACTTTCGGCTTGATCACCAGCTGGCGCTTGTCGGTGGTGGTGGAATGGAACGGGCGCGGCGCGCAGGTGTGGACGCGCAGGGTGATCTCGCCATTGCGCTTGTTGACCAGCGATTTCTCGTAATAGGCGCCGGTCGCGTCCGTGGTCATCATGGTGAGGGCGGGGGCGTGCTTGTCGCGCAGCACCTTGATGCGCGGGTCCCAGATCGTCATCGGCGCGCGCAGGGCGCCGTAGAAGTCGCCGCCCTTGGTGGTGATGAAGGTGGCGTGGGCGCCGGCGTCGTAGGTGCGCACGGCGCGATAGACGAGGAAGATCAGCAGCAGTCCGACAAGGACGGCGCCGACGATTGCAGCGATCTCAAGCATCAGAAGAACCCCACGCGACACGCCACCCCAATCGGCGGTTCCAGACTAGCCTCCCTGTCCGGCGCTCACAATTGGCATTCACCAGTATTTCCCGGTTGTTGCGCCACGAATTCTAGCGAAAGCAGAATGATATCTGCGCAATACCCGCAACAGCCCTCGCTGGACTGCGCGGATATTGGCCCGGAACGCCGCGTTAACCAGCCCGGCGGAAATAGATCGGGTTGCCGAGGAGGAGGAGCTTGCCGTCCAGATCGCGGACGGTGGCGTAGGCCCAGCCAAAGGCCGCCTCCTCTTCCATCGTGAGCTGAAACGACAGCGCCGGTCCACACGGTGTTTGTGGCTCCATGCTGACAAGGCCGTTCGTGACGATTGCGATCCGGGTCGGATGCGAAGTCAACACTACATCGACCGTGAGGCAAGCGTCTTCGCCGGAGCCCAACGTCAGGCCACCGCCCATGCGGGCCTGACGCACACCGGCGTGCGCCTCCACGTCCAGTCTGGCGTCAGGTAGGCCCGCCACGTCGACGAAGACACGGCCTGACTTCACGCCAGCGATGATGCCTTGCACGGATAGTTCGCTCGCGTAGACGACAGTTGCCGGCGTGCCGACGGGCGACTGTCTGGCGCCGGTCGTGTCGGTTGCATCATGATTGTCGCTGCCGGCGATGGCGGTGATGCGGTGGCCTTCGCGCAGGAGTTTTTCCCAGAAGGCGATGCCGTTGAAGGCGCCTTCGGGGCCTGAGGTGCGCATGCTGGCGCCGTTGATCACTTCGATGGCGGTGACGCGCGACCAGTCGGTGTCCTTCACTGTCCAGCCGCAGCCCATGCAAGCTTCGCCTGAGGGGAGGGATGGGTGGTTGATGGAGAGGAAGGCGTCTTGCGCTTCCACCTGGTCGAACAGCTTTGCGAGCGTTGGAAGGCGTGGCGAGCCGAGCTGGAAGTCAAGGAAGTCGGTGTTGCCGATGACGTTGGCGTGGCCGCTGAAGGTGGTGATCTCGGCGCCGGGGATGAGCAGCGTGTCCGGATAGCGGTTCTGGTCGCGGGCGATGTCGGCAAGCTGCGTGATCGTGTTGTGGTCGGTAACGGCCACGAAATCGAGACCGGCTTTGCGCGCGGCATCGAACGTGTGGATCGCGGGGCAGGGACCGCGCGCGGAAGGCGGGTTGCTGCTGGCGCTGGCGGCGGCGATCAGATCGCACGATCCGTCGGAATGCGCTGTATGCGTGTGGAAGTCGCCGCGATACCAGGCAGGGCCGGCTGCGAGCGTCTTGTCCAGGCGTGGCGGGCCGGCGGGGTCGCGCGATCGCGCTGCAGGCTGTGCGTCGAAGGCGATCGTCGCGGTGTAGACTGCCGTCTGCCGCTCGCGAATGTTGGGGATGCCGAGAACAAGTGTCCATTCGCCGGGCTGGATCGGGCCGGCGCGGTAGGAGGGGGTGGCGCTTTGCGCACCGATCTCGATATGGCTCTTGTTGCCGCCGCTCCAGCCGCGCTGGCCTTGCGGATCACGCACGCCGATGTCGATGACGGCGCGGTTCTCCTTGCCGGTGTAACTGAAGTCGATGGTGATGCTCTGCGTGCCCGGCGGAACGGTGAAGGGGATTTCGCGGTAGGTCTGATGATCGGCGCGGGTGATCTCGCCGGTGAGGACGATCGGTTGCAGCGAAGGGTGTGACGCGGGCTCGCTGGCGCAGGAGGCGAACGCGAGCGCGGCGAACAGGATGCGTTTCATGCGTGTCTCCGAGGCAGGCTGTCGTAGGACAGTCCTGTCCCGGTGTGATTCTCGGGACAAGTCCGAGAATGACACCGTGGATAGGGTGAGACCGCGCCACTCACGCGACGCGCTGTCGGGCAGGGGCCCGGCGGTGCAGGCCTACCAGCCGCAGCTCTGTCCCTTGTTCTGCTCCTTCATCCAGCTCTGCAGCGGGGCGAAGTAGGAGACCAGGGCGGAGCCATCGATGTCGCGCGTGCCGGTGAAGGCTTCGAGGGCGTCGGGCCAGGGTTTGCTGGCGCCCATTTCGAGCATCTTGGTGAACTTCGCGCCGACCGCCTTGTCGCCGTAGATCGAGCAGCGGTGCAGCGGGCCGGTCCAGCCGGCCTGTTCGCAGGCGGCCTTGTGGAACTGGAACTGCAGGATGAAAGACAGGAAGTAGCGCAGGTAAGGCGTGTTGCCCGGGATGTGGAATTTGGCGCCCGGATCGAACGCGTCGGCCGGACGCGAGACGGGCGGTGTGATGCCCTGGTACTGACGGCCGAGATCGACCCAAGCCTGGTTGTACTGCGCGGGCGTGGTCTGGCCGCGGAAGACCTGCCAGCGCCATTTGTCGACCTTGAGGGCGAAGGGCAGGAAGGCGACTTTCTCCAGCGCGCGATCCATCAGCAGGCCGATGTCGGCAGAGGCGGGCGGGGCGCTGGAGATCAGGCCGAGCTGCTTGAGGTATTCCGGCGTGATCGAGAGGGCGACGAAATCGCAGATCGCCTCGTGGAAACCGTCATTCGCACCGTTCTTGAAGAGCAGGTCCTGGTCCTTGTAGGCGCGCTGGTAGAAATTGTGGCCGAGCTCGTGGTGGACGGTGGAGAAATCCTCCGCGTTGACCTGCGTGCACATCTTGATGCGCAGGTCTTCCTTGTTGTCGACGTTCCATGCCGAGGCGTGGCAGACGACTTCGCGGTCGCGCGGGCGGGTGATGAGCGAGTGCTGCCAGAAGCTGTCGGGCAGGGGCGCAAGGCCGAGCGAGGTGAAGAAGGCCTCACCGGTCTTCACCATCTTGATCTCGTCATAGCCCTTCTGCTTCAGAACGGTGGTGAGGTCGTAGCCTGGGTCGGAGGCGGGCGGGGCGGCGATGTCGTAGATGTTGTCCCACTGCTGGGCCCACATGTTGCCGAGCAGGTCGGCGCGGATCGGGCCGGTCTTCGGCTGGACGGCGTCGCCGTACTTCGCATTCAGCTTGCCGCGCGCATAGCAGTGCAGGTCGTCATAGAGCGGCTTCACCTGGGTCCACAGGCGCTCGACAGTTTTCTCCATGTCGGCTGACGGCATGTCGTAATTGGCGAGCCACATGTCGGCGACGTCCTTGAAGCCGAGTTCGCGGGCGCCGGCATTGCCGATCTCGACCATGCGCTGGTAGTCGGGCTTCATCACGGGCGAGATCGAATGCCAGCCCTCCCAAGCGGCGGCGAGGATTTTCGGATCGCGCGCTTCGGCGAGGAGGAGGGACGCCTCTTCCAGCGTCAGCGCCGCTTTCGGGTCGCGCGGCTCTTCCTTGTTGCGCGAGGCGTTGAGGATTTTCAGAACTGCGCCGACGTCGAACTTCGCGGGGTCGAGCGGGACCTTGCCCTTTCCATAAGTTGACTGGAGATCGGTGGTGATGGTCGCGAGTTCGTCGGCGATCTGTTTCTGCTGATCCGGCGTGCCGGTGGAGGGGGCAGGCATGACGATGCCGGCGCGCAGAATGTCCATCTTGCGCTTCTGCTCGGGGGGGAGGGCGGCGCCTTCAAACTGCTTGGTCGCGTTGGCGAGGCGGACGGAGAGCAGCGTGCCTTCCGAGCCGGCGCGGGCGTTGAGCCAGTCTGTGTCGTCGGTGATGAAGTTGGAATTCACCCAGGCGACGCGGGCGGCGTAGTCGGAAAAGTCCGACAGCTCTTTTTCTGCGGCGGCGAGGAATTCGGCGGGCGTCTGCTGGGCGGTGGCGGCGGTGGGCACCGCCGCGGTATCGGTCGTCGCGGGCGACATGGCCGTGCAGCTGGAGAGGATCAGCGCCCCGATAGCGGCACCGCAAAGCAGAATCTGTCTCATGTCATCGGTCCTGTTGGAAACCTTGACCCTGAAAGGGCAACGGCGCGGAGACTAGTGCTGCGCGTCGTATGGTCAACAGGTGCGAATCAGGCGCGGCGGGGACCGGGATAGCGGGTGTTGGGGCCGAGCCCCGGGGCGGCGTCTGCGAGTTCCGCGAAGCTCTGTTCGGCAGCTTCCAGAGCGAAGTCGATATTGGCATCGGTCATCGCGGCTGAGATGAACATGTTGTGCCAGGGGTGCATGTAGACGCCGTGTTTGATCATGCTGGCCGACCACGAATAACCGAGGCGCATGTCGGGGTCGTTGTCGAACAGGATCAGCGGCATCTGGGCGGGGCCGGTCTGGCGCAGGGTGAAGCCGTGGTCGCCCGCGAGCCTGTCGAGGCCGCGGCGCAGGCTTTCGCCCAGCGCAGTGATGCGTTCGAGATAGTCCGATTCACGGATCAGCTTCAGCGTGGCGAGGCTGGCCGCCATGGCGGCGGCGGCGAACCAGTATGAGCCGGTGGCGTAGATCTTCTCGGCGGCGCCGCGCGCTTTCTCCGCGCCCATGAGGGCGGAGATAGGATGGCCGTTGGCGATCGCCTTGCCCCAGCAGGACAGGTCCGGCGCGACCCCGAGCAGCGACCAGCTGCAGTCGCGGGCGATGCGGAAGCCGGCGCGGACTTCATCGACGATGAGCAGCGCGCCGGTCTCGTCGGCAAGTTCGCGGGCGCGCCTGGCATACTCCGCTGAGGGCGAGGCCTGATCGATGAAGACGTCGTGGCGGTAGGGCGAGGCGAAGATTGCGGCGAGGTCACTCCCTGCGGCTTTCACGGAGGCTTCGAGACTGGCGACGTCGTTGTAGGTGCAGATATGCTGGCCGGCTTGGTCGGTGGGGGCGATGCCGCGGGGCCGCGGATTGCTCCATGGCTGCGAGCCGTGATAGGCGCCCGCCGCGCGCACGATGGCGTTGCGGCCGGTATGTGCGCGCGCGACCATCAGCGCCATCGTGGTGGCGTCCGAGCCGTTCTTGCAGAACATCGCCCAGTCAGCGTGGCCAACCATCGCGACCATCGCCTCGGCGAGATCGACAATCAGCGGCGACGGCCCGGTCATCGCGTCGCCGACCGACATCTGCTGCACATAGGCCTGGTCGATATCGTGATGGGCGTAGCCGAAGAGTTGCGGGCCGTAGGCGCACATCAGGTCCAGCAAAAGGTTGCCGTCAGTGTCCCACAGCCACGGACCTTCCGCGCGCGTAAAAAATTGAGGGTAACACTCCGGCAGGCCGCCGACGGCCTGATGGCCGTACATGCCGCCGGGAATCACGCGAGCCGCGCGTGCGCGTAACGCACGATCCATCGGCTGACTCATGTCCACTCGCCCCTCGACTCTCGTAGCGTTCAGTTACAGCGTGGCGTGCGCAGGTCCAGCGCACTCCCGCGCCAAGATGTACTCAGACCGATTCACGTTGGCAGGCGAATGCAATGAGCAATCTGCTGCATGATCTTTTGGTTAACGCGTTTCCGGCGGACAAGGCAAAGCCGTGCTTTGTGATGCCGGATGGAAGCATTTTAACGTATGAGGAACTTCTGCTTGGCGCTGCGTCAATCGCGGGTCAGCTTGTGGCGGAGGGCGTGACGCCGGGTGACCGCGTTGCGCTGCAGGCCGAGAAGAGCGTCGAAGGCGTGATGCTGTATCTCGGCGCGCTCAAGGCGGGTGCGGTTTTCCTGCCGCTCAACTCTGCATACACGCCAAGCGAAGTTGCATACTTTCTGAACGACGCGGAGCCGCGCGTTTTCGTCACAGACGCGAGGGCGTTCGTTGCGAAGAGCCGGGATGCTGCGCCGCTGACGATCGCCGTGCCACGCGGCGCGGATGATCTCGCATCGATCATCTACACGAGCGGGACAACGGGGCGCTCCAAGGGGGCGATGCTGAGCCATGGCAATCTCGCGGCGAATGCGGCGGCGTTGCACAGAGCGTGGAGATTCACGCCGGACGATGTGCTGCTGCATGCGCTGCCGGTGTTTCATGTGCATGGACTGTTCGTGGCGTTGCACTGCGCGTTTCTCTCCGGCTGCACGATGGTGTGGCTGCCGAAGTTTGCGGACGCGGATGTGCTGGCCGGCCTGAAGCGCGCGACCGTGATGATGGGCGTGCCGACATTCTACACACGCCTGCTCGCGAATGAGGGTTTTACGCGCGAGGCAGCGGCCGATGTGCGCCTGTTCATTTCAGGCTCGGCGCCGCTTCTGCCGACGACGTTTGCGGAATTCGAGCAACGCACAGGCCAGCGCATCCTCGAACGCTATGGGATGAGCGAGGCGGTGATCATCACGAGCAATCCGCTGGAGGGCGAGCGGATTGCCGGTTCGGTGGGGTATCCGTTGCCGGGCGTGGAGTTGCGGATTGGCGGAGGTGAAGAGACGGGGGTCATCGAGATCAAGGGGCCGAGTGTGTTCTCCGCCTATTGGCGCATGCCGGAGAAGACGGCGGAGGAATTCACGAAAGACGGCTTCTTCATCACCGGCGATGTCGGGCGTCAGGATGCCGACGGGCGGGTGTGGATCTCCGGGCGGGCGAAGGACCTGATCATCTCGGGCGGCTACAATGTCTATCCCAAGGAGATCGAGTTGGTGCTCGACGAGATGCCGGGTGTTGTCGAGAGCGCGGTGATCGGCTTGCCGCATCGCGATTTCGGCGAGGGCGTGGCGGCGGTGGTGATCGGATCGGGCGATGAAGCTGCGATGATTGCGGCGTGCCGGGAGAAGCTCGCCGCGTTCAAGACCCCGAAGCGGATCGTGTTCGTGGACGAGCTGCCGCGGAACGCGATGGGGAAGGTGCAGAAGAACGTCTTGCGGGAGAAGTACAGCGCCTTGTTTGGCTAGGATTTGCGTTGCGCAATGACGCAGGGTGATTGTGCAGCGCGCAATCGCTTTCCCTTTGACGGGGCGACACTGTTCGCACTTTCCGGGTGGTGCTAGACTGAAGTGTCGATCGATGGGGAATCCAATGCGCGCTGCCAGAATTCTGCTTCTTCCGGTTGTTGTGTGGTTTGCCGCCTGTTCACAAAAGCCCGAGACGGACGCCGAGCTGGTCGCGCGTGCGGGTGCGCCGCTGTTCAACGGCATGGGAGATTTCCATCGCGTGATCGACACGAAGGACGCGGGCGCGCAGCGGTATTTCGACCAGGGAATGGTTCTGTCCTTCGGTTTCAACCATGCGGAGTCGATCCGGTCCTTCCGTGCAGCGCAAAAGCTGGATCCGAACTGCGCGATGTGTTTCTGGGGCGAGGCGCTCGCGACGGGCCCGAACATCAACGTCACGGCAAAGGGCAAGGCCGTGATGTCTGCCGACGAGCAGACCGCGGCGTGGGCGGCGCTGGAAAAGGCAAAGTCCGTCGCTGCGAGCAAACCACAGATAGAGCGCGACCTGATCGAGGCGCTGGGCGCGCGTTATGCGCCGTCTCCGGTGGATGATCGCGACGCTTTCGACCGCGCCTACGCCGAGGCGCTGGGCGCGCTGGTGACGAAGTATCCGGAGGATAGCGACATCGCCGCCATGTATGGCGAGGCCTGGATGAACACCATGCCGTGGAACTACTGGTCAGACGCGACGACGCCGCGGCCGGAGATCGCGCCCGTGATCGCCACGCTGGAAAAGACGATCGCACGCAGCCCCAAGCATCTGCTGGCGCTGCATCTCTATCTGCACGCGATGGAGGCTTCGGCGGACGCGAAAAAAGCCGAAGCGGCGGCGGATGCGCTGTATCCGCTCGTGCCCGGATCGGGCCACCTGGTGCACATGCCGGCGCACATTTACTGGCGTGTGGGCCGCTACAACGACGCGGCCGAGGCCAACATCGCCGCAGCGAAGATCGACGAGGACTACATCAGGCAGTGCAACGCGCAGGGCTTTTACCCGGCCATGTACTACCCGCACAACATTCACTTCCTCTGGTCGGCTGCCTCGATGCAGGGGCAGAGCAAGGTTGCGATCGAGGCGGGGCGGAAGCTGGCTGACAATGTGAGCCTCGAGCAGATCGACCAGTTCCCGACGGTGGAATTCTTCAAGACCATTCCCCTTCTGTCGCTGGTGCAGTTCGGCCGCTGGGACGAGATCATGGCGGAGTCGCAGCCGCGCGCGGACCTCGGCTTTTCCAACGCCATCTGGCGCTACGCGCGCGGCGTGGCGCTGGCGAACAAGGGCGACATCAAGGGCGCGAAAGCGGAACTGGCGGCGCTCGTTCCACTGAAGGCGAACGCGAAGGTGATGGTGCTGGACGGCAATGACTATCCGGCAAGCCAGCTGCTGCAGATCGCCGACGACCTGCTGCAGGGCGAGATCGCGCTGGCAGGCAAGGACAACAAGACTGCGATCGCGAAGTTCACGGCGGCTGTCGCAGGCCAGGACGCGCTGCCCTACACCGAGCCGCCCTTCTGGTACTACCCGACGCGCCAGTCGCTCGGCGCGGCGCTGCTGAAGGCGGGGCAGGCGAAGGACGCGCAGGTCGTCTACGAGAATGACCTCCAGCAGTATCCGCACAATGGCTGGTCCACCTTCGGGCTGATCGCCGCGCTGGAAGCGCAGGGCAAGTCCGAGGAAGCCGCTACGCACCGCGAACACTTCAAGGCGATGTGGCAGTTCGCGGATGTCGATCTGAACGGATCGCGGATTACGGCGCCGCCGATCTGAGAGAGCGAGAGTCTCGCGTCTACCAGCGCAGGACGCGGGAGCCGACGATCGCGCCGGTGAGGGCGGTCATGCCGATGCCGAGCGAGTACCAGAGCGCGACGAAGGGCGCGGTGTTCTCGTCGCAATGCAGGCCGTAGACGGTCGCCGAGACGCCGCCGGCGAGGAGGCCGGCTGCTGCGCCCGAAAGGGCGGTGCGTGTCGGGGCGAAGCGGCGCATCGTCCAGAGGATCGCGGCGAGGCCGGGCAGGGCGAGCGTGAAGATATACCCGGGGCAGGCGCTCCAGCTGCCGCCCATGATCGCGTCGGGCATCTCTGCAGGCGGCATCATCATGAGCTGGGCGAGGGCCAGCGCGACGATGGCGGCTGCGCAGGCGGCCGCGAGTACCCATCCCAGTCGGCTGGTGGCGCCGGGACGCGAGAGGCGCTCCACCAGCAGGAAACCCGCGAATCCCAGTCCGATCGTGTAGATCGCCTTCATCCAGAAGGTGGGATCCGCCACTGCATCGGCAAGGTCAGGCCGGAAGCCGATCCATGGGATCATGATAATGAGAGCCACAGCCGCCCCGGCGAACGCCAGGGCGGACAGGCGGCGGGGGAGCGCGCCAGACTTCACAGGCGCCGCGTCGCGAGCGAGGAGGGTGATGAGTTCGTCAGTTTTCATCGCGCGCCCTCCGCATGAGGACTTGCAGGCTGCGATGGATCGAGACCTTGACGGCGCCTTCGGTCATGCCGGCCTTGCGCGCAGCCTCGGCATGGGAAAGGCCGGCGATCTTCACGTCTTCCAGTAGCGCGCGTTGCTTGTCCGGGAGGGTTGAGACGAGCTTGCCGAGATCGTGGCGGGTTGCGGCTTCGTTGCTGTCCTCGCTGGCGAAAAGTTCGGCGGCTTCGTCGATCGGTTCCGTGCGGCGGATGCGGTTGCGGCGGAACCAGTCGATCAGCTTGTAGCGCGCGATGGCAAAGGCCCACGCTGTGAAGGGCTGTGAGGTGTCGTAGGTTTCCCGCTTGAGGTGGATCGCCAGCAGGGATTCCTGCACGAGATCCTCCAGGTCGGCGGCGCCGCGGCCCATCTTGCGAGCGAGGAAGCCACGGAGATAAACGGCCAGCGCGCCGAGCATTTCGCCATGCGCAGCGTTGTCTCCGCCAAGTCCGCGAAGCATCAGCGCTTTCAAACGGGCTTCGATATCCGATGCCAAGCCGAGGTCCGCCCACGCACCGCCTGATAGCGGTTGCCTCTGTGTAGCGGAGCGTTGCGACGGTTGTCACGTGCGGATCAAATGCCGGCATACCACTCATAGCCGCGATCTTCCCAATAGCCGCCCCTGCCACGGCCGAAAGTGTCGAGGCGCTCGACCATCTCGATGCGCATCAGGTATTTGGCGTGCTTGTAGCCGAGCTGGCGTTCGACGCGCAGGCGCAGCGGGGCGCCGTGGGCGACATCCAGCGGCTGGCTGTTGAGGTTGTAGGCGAGAATGGTCTGCGGATGGAAACCGTCCACTAGGTCGATGCTCTCGTAATACATGTCTGCGCCGCCACCATAATTGTCGGCGCAGTGCATCACGGCGAAGCGGGCGTTGGGCTTGAGGCCGACCGACTGGAGCAGAGGGCCAAGCTGCGCGCCTTGCCACTTGCCGATCGCGCTCCAGCCTTCGACGCAGTCATGGCGCGTGATCTGGGTGCGGGACGGTAGCGCGCGCAGGTCAGCGAGGGAAAGGTCCAGCGGGCGCTCGACGAGACCATCGATACGGAGCCGCCACATGTTGAAACTGCTGGCGGCGAACGCGTTGTAGGCGGGCGTGTTCGGGTTCTTCGTTCCGTTGGCCTTGAAGATGGGCGAGATGTCGCGCTCGGAGAACTCACGCGCGAGCGGCTGGCTGAACATCAGCGCGCGCTGGCTTGCCATGGTGAGGCTCTCGCCGGTTCCGAGGAATGAACGGAAGCCGGGCGAGGCAGAGAGAGCGTCGCAGCCAGTGAGGGCGAGGCCGCCCAGAGTGATGGCGCCGCCGGTGAGCAGCTTGCGGCGGGTGAGGAAGTCTTTCACGGCGTGGCCTCTGGGGCGGCGGGCGGCACGGTGAACTTGCCGGTGATCATCGAGCGGATCTCGTTCCAGGCGCCCGCGACGACGACTTCGACGAGATGGATGACCAGGAAAGCCACGAGCAGGTTGGCCGCGATGAAGTGAAGCGAGCGGGCGAATTGGCGGCCGCCGAAGAGATCGAGGAAGACCGGCGCGATGGCGTTGAAGCCCGGCGACATGGTGAGGCCGGTTAGGATGATCAGCGGGAACAGCACGAAGATCACCGCGACGTAAGCGAGCTTCTGTAGCGTGTTGTAACGCTTGGCGGCTGGGCCGGTGATGCGCTTGAACTGCGCGTGGTGAATGATCTGCTCCCAGAGATGGCGGGGCTTGAGCTCTTGCCTGTCCGGGAGGATGTCGCGTGCGAAGTGGCGGTTGAGCAGGCTGAACGCGATGTAGATGATCCCGTTAATCACCAGCATCCACGCGAAGAAGAAGTGCCAGTTGCGACCGGCGGCGAGGTCGCGGTGGGTGGGCAGGGTGAGGAGGTCGGGGAAGCCGCCGGGGATGGAGAGCCATGGCGTGTCGAAGTTCGCGCCGGCCTGGCCCCAGTAGAGCATGGGATGCGCGTTGAAGATCTGCAGGCCGCTCAGCAGCAGCAGGAGGAAGCACAGCGCGTTGATCCAGTGCGCGACACGCACGATCCGCGTGTGGCGGTAGACGATTTCGCGCAGCTGCTGCTCGGTCATGGCGTGTGCTCGAAGGTAGAGTGCGTCGGGACGCACGGATGCGTCGGAGGGGAGTTGGCCGGGCGTCCCGACGGTCAGCGTCAGTTGCCGGCCGGTTTCATCGGATCGGCCTTCATCGCGTCTGACGCCATCGGATCGGCGGGCTTCATCGGGTCAGCCGCCATTGCATCGGCGGCCATCGGGTCGGCAACCATCGCATCGGGTTTCATCGCATCGGCGGCCATGGCGTCTGACGCCTTCGGGTCGGACCTCATGGCGTCGGCAGCCATCGCATCTGTCGCCATGGCGTCAGCGGCCATCGGATCTTCTGCTGCGGGCGAACAGGCGGCTGCGGAGAGCGCCAGGGCGGCGGCGGCGATCGAGACGAGGAGGGTGCGGTAGATCATTGGGGGGCCTTTGTGTGAGCCGGGGCACGCTTTTGGCGCGTACAAAGGGTCATTCGCGCGGGAGGGCCGGGCGGTTACAGGCGGCGTGACGATTCTTTTTGCCGGCGCGTGAACGCAAAACGGCCGCTGTTTCCAGCGGCCGTTTCCGTGTTGCGCGCGTGCGAACCTACTTGGCGCCGTCGGCCGTGTTGGCTGGCGTCGGCAGCGGCTGCGAGACGGTGGGGTTTCCGCCGAGCGACGCGTGCAGGATGATCCACTGTTCGAGGCGGGCGCGGTTGTTGGCGATGAGGTTGGCTTCCGCCACCTCGGCATTGTCGCGCACGGTGAACAGGTTGAGCAGGCTTTCCGAGCCTTCCTGATACTTCAGCTCGCCGAGGCGCAGCACTTCCTGCGCCGCGTCCGACGCCTTCTGCAGCGCCACGTTGCGCGAGCCAAGTGTGTTGAATTGGTCGATCGCCGCGACGATGTCGCCATAGGCGTTGATGATGGTCTGGCCATAGCGCTCCAGCGCCTGGCGTTCCTGCGAGTTGGCTATCTTGACGCGGGCGTCGATGGCGCCGCCGTCGAAGATGGTTTGCGCCAGCGAGATGCCGATCGACAGGGCGAGATCGTCGAAGCTGAACAGGTCGCTGGTGGTGTTGATCGCGGTGTTCTGCAGGCCGAGCGCGAGGTTGGCATCAAGCTGCGGCCAGGGGCCAAGCTCGGCGATGCGCGTGTTCGCGAAGGTCTGGATCATCGCCAGTTCTGCGGCAACTACATCCGGGCGCGAGCGCACGGTGAGTTCGGGCAGGCCAAGCGGAGGCGTCGCGGGCGGCTGGGGCAGGGCGCCGCCGAGCGTCAGCTTGTTCTGCGGGAAGCGGCCAAGCGCGATCTCGAGCGCACGGACGGCGGAGCGGAGCGAAGCTTCGGAGGCGAGGATCGAATCCTCGGCCTGGGCGAGGCGGGATTCGCCGAGCACCAGTTCGTCGCGCGCAATCGAGCCGGCGTCGAAGCGGGTCTGGGTGATGCGGAAGGTCTGACGCTGGCGCTCGAGCGAGCGGCGGTCCAGTTCAAGCTGCTGCTGCTGTTCGATCACGGTGAAGTAGGCGCGCGCGACCTGCGCTGCGATCTGGCGGCGGGTCTGCTCGTAGGTGGCTTCGGTCGAGCGGAGGCCGGCGGACGAGGCCGTGATGGAGGCCGAGAGGTCGCCCATGATGTCGACGTCGTAGCCGCCGCGCAGCGCGAAGGAGTAGTTGTCGGTCGTATTGCTGAAATCATCGACCAGCGCCGATGTGCCTGCGGAGACCGAGCCGGTGATCTGCGGGAAGAGACGCGAGCGTGTCTGCTGCAGCGAGGCTTCCGACTGGCGCACGGATTCGATCGCAGCGCGGAGTGTACGATTGTTCTCGAGCGCCTCCTGCACGAAGGCGATCAGTTGCGCGTCCTGGAAGACGCTGTAGTCGGCGACGGCTGCGGCGGGATCGCCGGTCATCGGCGCGACCGTCCAGTCGGCCGGCATGCCGGCGCGTTTCACGGACATGGCCTCGAAGGCTGGCTCTGCAATGGGGAGGTGGCCGCATCCGGCGAGGAGGGCCGCGAGGGCGCCCACGGACACGCCGCGGGTCATATTTTTTTCAATCATGTCTCAGCGCCTGGATTGGGTCGAGTTGAGCTGCACGGCGGGCAGGGAAAAAACCGAAGATCAGACCAACGGAGGCCGCCGCCCCCAGAGCCGTCGCGATGATGACGGGGGAGACCATCATCGGCGCGTTGGCGATCTGCGCATAAGCGAAGACGCCGATCCATCCTAGTCCCATGCCAATGAACCCTCCCAGGGTGCAGAGCACGATGGCTTCAAACAGAAACTGAAGAAGAATGTCGCCGCCACGCGCGCCGATGGCCATGCGCAGGCCGATCTCGCGCGTTCGCTCTGTAACAGAGACAAGCATGATATTCATGACACCAACGCCGCCGACGATCAGGGATACCGCAGCCGTGAATGCGAGCAGCATGCTCATCGTCTCGGCCGCGGCGGCCCGCTGCTTTATCATGTCGGCAAAGTTAACAACCGCGAAATTATCCTGGTCCCCCGGTTCGATCTTGCGTCTTTCGCGCATCAGGGCGGTCACTTCTTCCTGCGCCTGCATCACGTCATAGCCGTCCTGGACGAGCAGCTGAATGCGGGAAACATGGCGAGAAACCCAGCGATTTCCGCCGGTAATCCGGTTACGGACCATGCTGAGGGGCGCGACCATCGTGTCGTCGCGGTCCATGCCCATGCCGCCGCCGCCGGACTGGCCCTTGGACTCCAGGATCCCGATGATCTCGATCGGGACGCTGTTCACCCGGATGCGCTCGCCGATGGCGTTGCCGGCTGGAAAGAGGTTGGCTGCCGCCGTCTTGCCGAGCACGGCCACGGCTGCGCCGCCCTGGACTTCCTGCGCGGTGAATTCGCGGCCTTCGGTCACGCGCCAGTTGTTGACCTCGAAGAAGCTGGCGTCGCCGCCCTGGATGTTGGTGACCCAGTTCGCCTCTTCGGAGACGGCATTCGCCTGCTGGGAGAGTACGCCGGTTGCGGCGGCGACGAACGGGAGTTCGCCGACGGCTGCGACATCGGACTCTGCGAAGGGGCGGCCGGAGCCGCCGCCCTGGTTGCGGCCGCCACGGTTCATGTTGCCTGGCTGGAGGTTGAGGACGTTGGCGCCGACGCTGGAAATCTGCGCCTCGATCTGGGCTTTTGCCCCCTCACCGATGGACATCATGACCATGACGGAGGCGACGCCGATGATGATGCCGAGCATGGTGAGCAGGCTGCGCATCGGGTTGGAGAACAACGCTTCCGCGGCCGAGGAGGTGGCGACGCCAACTTTCATGTTCAGCCTGCCACTGCTTGTCTGGGTTCAGACGCTCGTTTCAAGTCGGGATGCGCGCTGTCGGATTCAATCCTGCCGTCCCTGAAATGAATCTGGCGACTTGCATATTTGGCCACGTCCGCCTCGTGGGTGATGACGACGACGGTGATCCCCTGGCGGTTGAGGTCCTGCATCAGGTGCATGATCTCATCGGTTGTTTTCGTGTCGAGCGCGCCTGTGGGCTCATCGGCAAGAAGTATGCGGGGGCGGTTGGAGAGGGCGCGCGCGATGGCGACGCGCTGCTGCTGGCCGCCGGAGAGCTGCATCGGACGGTGGTCCATGCGCGTGCCGAGGCCGACGAGTTCGAGGCATTCTCTCGCGCGCGCGTCGATGTCGCCGACATCCTTGCGGGCGTAGCGAAGCGGCAGGCGGACGTTCTGGAAAGCGTCCTGCCGGGCCAGCAGGTTGAACTGCTGGAAGACGAAGCCGAGCGTCTCGTTGCGCAGGTCGGCGAGTTCATCGCGCGACATTTCCGAAAGCGCGCGGCCGTTGAGCCACATCTCTCCCGAGGTCGGCCGGTCGAGCGCGCCGATGAGATTCATCAGCGACGACTTGCCCGAGCCCGAGGGGCCCATGATGGCGACAAACTCGCCTTCGCGGATGTCGAGATCGACGCCGTCGAGGGCGCGCACTTCCTGGTCGCCCATCCGGTAGATCCTGGAAAGATTCCGGCAGGAGATGATTGGCCTGATTTCCGTCATCTGATTCAGGACCGCGCTTCTGCCCGGTTGGGGGCCTTGTCGGCCGCATTCGCGCGCACGACGAAGACGTCGCCTTCCGCGGCGCCGCGGATGATCTGCGCGTTCTCGCCGTCCGACAGGCCAACGGTAAGGTTGGTGCGTTCGAGTCCGCCCTCCGCGTTGACCTTGTAGACGGTGACGCGCTTCTGCGACTGCATCTCCGAGCGCAGCTTGGCGACGGCGTCATACTCTTCCGCATTCAGGTTGCGGCGGAAGACTGATTCCTGCGTCTGCTGCATCTTGGCGAAGCGTTCGGAGCTGGCCTGTTGCTGCTGGATGCTGGGTGGCGGGCCGAAGCCGCCGCCGCCGACGATGGTGGCGCCGCCTGCTGGTGGTCCGCCCTGTGCGCCGCCGATCGAGGCCATGGCTTGCTGCATCTCGGTGCGCATCTCGTCCATGATCTTCTGCGCGCGCGCATCGTCGATGCCGGCCGTCTTGAGGATTTCCTGGAACTGCTGGCCGCCGCCAGGTCCGCCGCGTCCGCCTCCGCCTCCGCCTGCGCCGGGCGCTCCGCCTTGGCCGGGCGTGCGTTGTCCGCCCTGGCCACTGGCTTCATCGGCGGCGCGGAAGGCGTCAGCGATCTCCTTGGGCGGCTGGAAGCGCGTTGCGTCATAGTCGATCCGCAGCACGCCGGCGACGCGGTCGGCCGTGATCTCGACATTGGCGGTCATGCCCGGCAGAAGGCGGCCGCTCGGGTTGCGCGCGTTGACCACCACTGTGTAGGTGACGACGTTGGCGGTCTCCGCGCCGAGCTGGCGCACCTGCACGACGGAGCCTTGGAACCGTTCGCCCGGGAAAGCATCGACGGTGAAGACGACCGGGTCGCCGCTATCGATGCCGCCGATGTCGGATTCGACGACGTTGGCTTCGATCTCGATCTGCGAGAGGTCGGCAGCGACGGTGAAGAACTTGGCGACCGACTGCGAGGATTGGACGGTCTGGCCGACTTCCACGGCGCGGTGGAGCACGACGCCGTCGATCGGCGAGCGGATCTTGGTGCGCTCAAGCTTGGTAAGGGAGTCCTGCACGGTGGCGCGCGCAGTTTCGAGCCCGGCGAGGGAGGACTTCAGCGAGACCTCCTCCGTCTGCACGGCGAGCTCTGCGTTCTTGAAAGCCTGCTCCGACTGTTCCATCGCCTGCGTCGAGGTGGCGCCTTCGGCATAGAGCACCCTGGTGCGCTCATAGGTCTTGGTCTGTATGCCGAGGTCGAGCTTTGCGCGCGCGATGGAGGCGCGCGCGTTGTCGACCGAAGCCTGCGACTGCTGCATGCGTGCGCGGTTCTGGTCGAGCGTGTTCTGGAAGGTTTCGGGGTCGACCTGGGCGAGGATCTGGTTCTTCTTCACCGTGTCGTTGAAGTCGACATAGATCGCCGTGATCTTGCCGGAGACCTCCGAACCGACCTCAACCTTTTCGCGCGGTTGCACGGCGCCCGAGGCGGTGATGACGCGGGAGACGTCGCCGGTGTCGACCTTCACCGTCTCATAGGCGTATGTGCCAGGCGCCGCGGAGGCGCCCCCGCCCAGCAGCAGGGCGCTGGCGCCAATCGCCAGTACGACCCCGCCCGCAATACCGATCAGCAGTTTCTTGTTCATCTTCGACTTTCCGGCGCTCGCATCGTCGTTTCTGTCCGACGCAGGTCAGGCTCACATGCCCTTCATAAGCAGATTTAAGTGTTCCCTGTGTCTATTCCGTCGGGGTGTCACGGAAATTTCAGGCTGGTAACAAGCTGTCGCAGGGCCGCGCCTTGCGGCTTTCCCGCTGCTTGAGGCGTTTGGCGACGTTGTTTGACGCTTGCCTGCCGCAGGGGATAATGCGCTTGGGGCGAAAGCGGTGGCGGCGGACGGGCGTAAGCATGGGTGGACTGGAAGCACGCCGGCATCTGCCATGCTGAAGCTGACATCTGTCTCGCGCGCGGTCGGCGGCGGGCGCGCACTGACCGATATCTCGATGGAGATCGTAGGGGGACGGCCCACGGCGCTCGTCGGGCTTGTCCCAGCCGAGCGTGAAGCTGTGGCGCGCCTTGTTTCGGGCGCGGACCGGCCGCAGTCGGGCGAGGTCCGGCTGGGCGGCGAAGACATCGCAAAGGCGAGAAACGGCAAGGGCCGCGTTCTGCGCGTGGGTCCGTCGGGCCTTGCGGCGTCCGGACGACAAGTCGGCAAGCTGGGACGCGATGTTGCTGCGTTGGCCGGATTGTCCGGACAGGTGGAGACGAAGCTATCGAGCCTTTCAGCGGCGCAGCGGATGATGCTGGCGCTCGCGCAGGCTGTGGCGGCGCGGCCGGCGCTGCTGATCGTCGATGGTCCGACGGCGCAGCTTGACCCGGTTACGGGTGATGAGCTGCTGCTCGCCCTGCCGGGTCTGCTAGCGCCCGCGACGGGCGTCGTCGTACTGCTAGCGGTGACTGCCGGTGAAGCGCTGGCGCTTGGCGGCGACATCGTGGTGTTTACGCAGGGGCGGGTGATCCAGTCCGGGGCGGCGGGCGAGGTGAGCACGCACCCGGTGAACCTTGCGAGCGCGGTCGCGACGTCTTGGCCGCAGCTCAACACGCTGACGATGACGGCGCGGGAGGGGCGGTGGCGGCTGGCGGACGGTTCGAGGCTGCAGCTACCCGAGGCTGTTGCCCTGCCTGCGGAGGGCAGCTGCACCCTGGCGTTTCATCCAGAGGACGTGACGCTGGAGCGCGCCAGTGCCGGCTGCCTGCGCTTCGTGGTGAGGGCTGCGCCGCCCGTAAGCGGCGGCTACCTGCCGGTGATGTTCGCTGGGGCGAGATGGATGTGCCCCCTGACGGCCGCCGCGCCGCATGCCGGCGCGCTGCTGAATGCGTTCGTGGACCGCTCGCGGCTGATGATGTTCGACGCGGCGGGCAAGGCGCTGACCTGATTGTGTGCAGCCTGAGCAGGGCGTTACATTTGTCGGCGCCGCCGCTTCAAAGCCGGGCGATCCTGTTCTAGCATTGCAACGAACGTCGGATTGCGGGGAATAACACGGATGAATCTTCTGCCTTTCGCGCTGGTCGCGTATCTCGTCCTGCAGTTCGGCATCGCATTCTTCGCATCGCGCTTCATCAAGGGGGAGGCGGACTACTTCGTCGCCGGCCGAAAGCTGGGCGTCTTCGCGGTGGCGATGTCAGTGTTTGCGACCTGGTTCGGCGCCGAAGCGGTGGTGGGGGCGTCGGGGGCGGTGGCGGAGCAGGGGCTGGCGGCTGGCAGCGCGGACCCGTTCGGCTACACGCTCTGCCTCCTCGCGATGGCGACCTTTGTCGCCTACAAGTTGCGCGAAGCCGGCGTGATGACGTTCGTCGATTTCTTCCGCGAGCGCTTCGGGCCGATGGCAAGCACACTAGCGGCTGTGCTGAGCATTCCGAGCTCCCTGTTCTGGGCGTCGGCGCAGCTGCTGGCGCTGGGCTATGTCGTGTCCGAGGTCACGACGCTGGACCTGATGACCTGCCTTGCCATAGCGACGGTGGTGATTGTCGCTTACACGGCGGTGGGCGGACTGTTCGGCGACGTGATCACCGACATCGTGCAGGGCAGCATTCTGATTGTCGGGCTGGTGGTGCTGCTGATCGCGGTGCTTGCGAGCAACGATTTCTCGCTCGCCAATGTCAGGCCGGAACAGCTGTCTTTCATCGCGCTGGACGACACCGGCGCGCCGGTGAGTCTGCTGGCGACGCTGAACACATGGATGATTCCGATTGTCGGGTCGCTGGTGGTGCAGGAAGCGATCTCGCGGTTTCTTGGAGCCACCTCGCCTTCTGTGGCGCGGACAGGATGCTATCTCGCAGCGGGGCTTTACCTGGTGATCGGATCGATCCCGGTCATCATCGGGCTGCTGGGCGCGGCGGCGGGATTCGTTCCGGACGGCGGGGCGGACCAGTTCCTGCCGCAACTGGCCCAGCAGTATCTCGATCCGATCCTCTATGTGATAGTGATGGGCGCGCTGGTGTCTGCAATCCTCTCGACGGTGGATACGACGCTGCTCGCGATTTCAGCCATTGCGACACGCAACCTAGTGGAGCCCGCGGCGCCGAACCTGTCGCAGACAAACCGCGTGAGGGTGGGCCGGGTGATCACGGCGCTGACAGGCGTCGCGGCGTTCTTCACCGCGGCTTCGGGGGAGAGCATACAGGGGCTGGTGGAGATTGCGTCCTCGTTCGGCTCCGCTGGCATCGTCGTGGCGCTGATGTTCGGGCTGCATTCGAGGTTGGGCGATGAACGCGCGGCGGTGGCGGCGCTGCTGGCCGGCGTGGCGATGAGCTTCTTCGGCAACGGCGTGGTGTCGTGGGGCTACAGCCTGTTCGCGGGAGAAGACGCAGCGGCGGGGCTGCCATGGTATTTCCAGGCCAATGACGAGAGCGGCTATGTCGTTGCAGTGCTCGCGGCGCTGGTGGCGTATGTCGGCGTGGCGATGCTGGCGGCGCGCGGGCCACGGCAGGTGGCTGCGGAGTAAGCGCTGGCGGTTATTTTATTCTCTGAATCGCCAACCTGCGATGTCATTCCGGACGCACGCGCCAGCGTGCAAGCCGGAACCCAGGGGTTGCGAGGGCCGTGCTTAGGGCTCCGGGGTTCCGGGTCTTCGCGGCTGCGCCGCTTTGCCCGGAATGACACGTCTGGAAGCAGGTCGAAGCAGCGTTACTCGCTTTCATCCGCATACGGATCGGGTCCGCCATCCGCAATCCACTCATCTATACGAGCAGTCAGCACAGGCAGCGGCACAGAGCCGAGCTGCAGGATGGCGTCGTGAAAATGCCGGATGTCGAATGTCCGGCCAAGTGCTGCTTCGGCTTTTGCGCGTGCCTCGACGATGGCCATCTCGCCGAGATAGTAGCTGAGCGCCTGGCCGGGCCATGAGATGTAGCGGTCGACCTCGGTGGTGACCTCGTGGCTGGCGAGGGCGGTGTTGTCGAGCATGAACTGGATCGCCTGTTCGCGCGTCCATCCCTTGGCGTGGACGCCGGTGTCGACGACGAGGCGGGCGGCGCGCCACATCTGGTAGCTCAGCATGCCGAAGACTTCGTAGGGCGTCTCGTAAATGCCCATCTCTTCGCCAAGCAACTCGGTGTAGAGCGCCCATCCTTCGCCATAGGCCGAGATGTAGTTCTGGCGGCGGAAGTCGGGCTGGCCGGTCTGTTCCTCGGCGAGCGGAATCTGGAAGGAATGTCCGGGGGCGCTCTCGTGCAGGGTGAGCGCCGGCAAGGAATAGAGCGCGCGCGAGGGCAGATTGTATGTGTTGAGAAGATAGCCGCCCGAACCCCCGCGGCCGGCGGTGTAGAAGGGCGCGATATCATCCGGCACCGGGCGGATTGCGAAGCGTGCGCGGGGCAGGCGGCCAAACCAGAGATGCGCCTTGCCGTCGAAAGTCTTCGCGACCCAGGCGGCGCGGTTGAGCAGCTCCTGCGGGGTCTTCGCGTAGAATTGCGGATCGGTGCGCAGGAAGGCGAGGAATTCCGGCAGCGTTCCGGTGAAGCCGGCGAGGGTCTTCTGCTCCTCCATGCGGGCGCGGATGCGGGCGACTTCCTTGAGGCCGATCTGGTGGATCTCGTCGGCGGTGAAATCGAGCGTGGTGAACTCGCGGATCTGCGCGCGGTAGTAGGCCTCGCCATCGGGCAGGCTGGTGGCGGCAAGGTTTGTGGTGGTGCGGGGGAAATATTCGGTCGTGTAGTAAGCGTGGACCTTTGCGTAGGCGGGGAAGACTTTTTCCGCGATGACCTTGCTTGCTTCGGCCTGCAGCGCGGCGCGCGTGTCAGCCGGAATGGATTGGGGCAGGTTGTTGAAGGGCTCGTAGAAGGCTGACTGCTCGGGCGTCTTCTCGCCATAGGCTGCAGTGATCGAACGGTCGCGGCCTTCGAGCGTGACGCGTGGCGGGGTGAAGCCACGGGCGAGGCCAAGCTTCATGTTGGCGATCTCGTCGTCGAAATAGCGCGGCGTGTCGGCGAGGCGCGCGATGAAGGCGCGGGCTTGGCGCTCGTTGAGGAAAGCGCGCGGGGCGGAGCTGGCGACGCTGGTCCAGAAGGTGGTGTCGGCGTTGAGGGGCTTTTCGTGCTCGCGGAACTGGACGCGCAGGATGTTGATCGCGATCTGCTCGCGATAGATGCCGTAGTTGATGCGCTGTTCCGGGGAGAGCGTCGCGGGATCGATGGCGTCGAGGCGTTGCATCACGTCCTGCCAGTAGGCAAGGCGCGTGGCCTGCGTGGCGGGATCGACGCGGGGCCAGGTTGTCGGGCCGGGCGCGTCGTCGCTCTCGTCCTGTTCGCCATCGGCGGGGTCGATGGTCTTGCGCCAGTCCCATTCGGCTTCGTAGATCGCACGGAAGCGCTGGTCGGCTGGGGTTTCCGAGGCGCCCGCGAGTGTGGTGCAGGCGGCAAGACCTGCAATCGCGAGTGCCAGGATTGCGCGCTTCATTGACGTCCCCTTGGATCAGGAAGGAGCGTTCGCTGGCGTGGTGCGGTCCGTCAAGCGATGGTTGTTCCGCGGAACGCCGGGCGCCTGCCCGGCTCTTTCCCTCAACAACTCAGTTATCGAGACAAAGTGCCGGGCAGGCGCCCGGCGTTCAGCGGAACTGCTAATCCCACAGGCTCCCCGCTGCCGCATACACCGCTTCTGCGCCTTCGCTGAGAGCGCGGGCGGTGCCTGCTGCGCGGACGAGGGTGTCGCCTGCGAAATAGGAGGCGAGGACGAGCGAGGCGGTGTCGTCCTCGCTGTCGCGCGCGGCGTGGGCGGAGCGGCAGAGGAGGTAGCCGCCGACGACGTCGCCTGCGAGCTTGAGATAGGTCGTGGCGGCGGCGAGACCTTTGTCGCGGTTCGTGCTCATCTCGGCGAGCATGTAGTCGGTGGCGCTTTCGAGCGCGTCAGCGCCCTGGTCGAGGACGACGCCGAGATAGCCGAAGCTCTTGTCGTTGATGCGGGCGAGTTCTGCGGCGTGGTCGCGAATTTCGGCGATCATCGCGCGCATGGCGGCGCTGCCATCCATGGAGAGCTTGCGGCCGGCGAGGTCGATGGCCTGGATGCCATTGGTGCCTTCATAGATCGGCGTGATGCGGGCATCGAGATAGAATTGCGCCGCGGTGGTCTCGCCCATGAAGCCCATGCCGCCGTGAATCTGCACGCCGAGATTGGTGACGTCGATGGCGCGATCGGTGGACCATGCCTTGGCGAGCGGGGTGAGAAGATCTTCGCGCGCCTTGGCCTGTTTGCGCGCCGCATCATCGGGATGATGTTCGGCGATATCGGCGGCGGCGCCGCAGGCATAGCAGATGGCGCGCGCGGCCTGCACGTTGGCGGCCATGGTGAGCAGCATGCGCTGAACGTCGGGGTGGCGGATGATCGGGACGGCGCCCTTTTCGCCGGGGATTGAGCCTTGGCGGCGGTCCTTCGCATAGGCGACGCCAGCTTGCAGGGCTGCTTCGCCGACGGCGACGCCTTCGAGGCCGACATTGAGGCGGGCGGAGTTCATCATCGTGAACATGGCGGCGAGGCCCTTGTTCTCTTCACCGACAAGCCAGCCCTTCGCGCCCGAATACTCCATGACGCAGGTGGGCGAGGCGTGGATGCCCATCTTGTGCTCGAGGCCGATGCATTTGAACGTGTTGCGTTCACCGAGCGAGCCATCGGTGTTCACGAAGAACTTTGGCGCCACGAAAAGCGAGATGCCCTTTGAGCCGGGAGGCGCATCGGGCAGGCGCGCAAGCACCAGCTGGATGATGTTCTCCGTCATGTCGTGGTCGCCCCACGTGATGAAGATCTTCTGGCCGGTGATCGCATAGGAGCCATCGCCATTGGGGACGGCCTTTGTGGTGAGCGCGCCGACGTCGGAGCCTGCCTGCGGCTCGGTGAGGTTCATCGCGCCGGTCCATTCGCCGGAGATCAGCTTGGGCAGGTAGGTCTGCTGAAGTTCTTCACTCCCGTGAGCAAGGAGCGCCTCGATGGCGCCGAAGCTCAGCAGCGGGCAGAGGCCAAACGCCATGTTGGCGCCGTGGATCATCTCGAACACGGCAAGCGCCAGCGGCTTGGGCAGGCCCTGTCCGCCAAACGCTTCCGGGAAGGCCAGGCCCATCCAGCCGCCCTCGACGAACTGGCGATACGCGTCGGCGAGACCGGGCGCGGCGATGACGCCGGTGTCAGTGAGTTTCGCGCCGGTCTTGTGGCCGATCGGATTGAGGGGAGCGAGGACGTCGCGCGCGAGCTTGTTGGCTTCCTCAAGGATCGGGGCGACGAGATCGGGGTCGAAGTTCGGAAATGCGCCAGTGGCCGCGAGCTCATCAAGCCGCGCGATGCGGGAGAGCGTGTGGGTGATCTGCAAGATGGGAGCGTTGTAGGACATGCCCGCTAGTTAGCGCGACGGCGCCGGCCTGTCATCGGGGAACGCCGGGCGCCTGCCCGGCTCTTTTTGGCGTGAGTGCAGCCTGACGCTGGGACCGTGAATGCGAAGAGCCGGGCAGGGGCCGGCGGTCCAGAGTGACTTGGCGCTCCACTACCGCATCAGGTTGAAGTCCTTGCCGTCCACAGTGATGGCGAGGGCTTTCCATTCGTTGGCGCGTTGGCGCGTTGGCGCGCTGGCTGTGCGGCTGGGCATCGACCGTGACGGTCTTGCCGACTTTCAGCGCTTCCTTCTGCAGGCCGCGGTCGACCATGCGCTGCAGAGGGGAAAGCCAGACTTCCTGTTTCTTGCCGCCGACGGTGACGAACAGGATGGCGTGAGGCTGTTCCCACTTCAGCTCGGCAATCGTGCCGGTGACTTTCTGCTGCTTCGCGGTGTCGTAAGCGTCCCAGCCATGATGGGCGAAAGCGGTACCGGTGATGGCTGTTCCAGCAACGGCGGCTGCGGCGGCGATGGTTGCGATGATGCGCATGGGTGGCTCCTCCTGCGTTGACTCAACATAGCACGTTGCGAGCATCGGGGGAGGTCATAACACGGAGACCGGCGGCTGCGACCTGCCTACATATAGTAGAGTAGCCGGTTGATGGCCGTCGAAATGCGAAACTCCGCCTCTGACAGCGATGTGATCTTGTCGCCCAGCATTGCCGCCGAGACGCCGGCCATCTGTTCCAGCCTGATCGCGTAGTCATCTTCGCCGATGCGGACGATTGGGTTGATGTCAGCGTATGGCGCGAGATGTTTCGGCAGCAGGAGCGGCGCCACCAGAACGGTAGGTATATCACGCATGAAGTTCGACTGGATTTCGACGACGAGGCTGATGCGGCCCTTCGGCCCACGCATCCGACGAACGTCGAGCCGAGCCATCAGATCAGACCAAGCTGCTCAGCGAACGTTCCATATTTCTCGATCCACGCATTGCTGGCTTCGATGGCTTCCCGGTTCGCGTCAGCCCACGCCTTCGCTTCGGCTTCCTTCAGTGCGCGCTCGGCGCCGGCGCGGGCAATGGATTTCGCATCTGCGCCCGCATCGCGCAGGGCCCGAGCTTGATCGGCAGAGACGATAAGCGAGATCGTTACCTGCTCGCTCACTGCAAACGAGGCGGCATCTTCTCGCACGCCGCGCTGGCGGGCGGGGGATTCGCTAAGGCCGAGTAGGGAGGCGGCAGTTACTGCGCCGTCAGTGAAGTCGTCGATCTTCTGGGCAATCTTCGGCGACGGCTGTTGAGCGCCCTTCTCGATTCGTGAAACGGACATTGCAGTGACGCCAATTGCATTCGCAATATCGCGTTGTGAGAGCTTCTTAGCGGTTCGCCAGTCAAGAAGGTTCATTGGGCGAGGGTAACGCTAAAGGTGACGAAATGCAACGCCTTGTGTTACTTCGGCCCGATCATCTTCTCCGGCCGCACCAGCTTGGTGAATTCGGCGTCGGTGAGATACCCGCCGCCGACGGTTTCTTCGCGCAGGGTGGTGCCGTTCTTATGGGCCGTCTTGGCGATCTTGGCGCAGGCGTCGTAGCCGAGGCGTTCGTTCAGCGCCGTCACCAGCATCAGCGAGCGCTCGACGCCTTGCGCTATGTTGTCGAGGCGCGGTTCGATACCGACGACGCAGTTGTCGGTGAAGGAGATGGCGGCGTCCGCAAGCAGCCGGACGGACTGCAGGAAGTTGTACGCCATCATTGGGTTGAAGACGTTCAGTTCGAAATGGCCCTGGCTGCCGGCGAAGCCGATGGCGGCGTTGTTGCCCATGATGTGCGCGCACACTTGCGTCATGGCTTCGCACTGGGTGGGGTTCACCTTGCCCGGCATGATCGACGAGCCGGGCTCGTTTTCCGGCAGGGCGAGTTCGCCGAGGCCCGCGCGCGGGCCTGAGCCGAGAAAGCGGATGTCGTTGGCGATCTTGAAGCAGGAGGCGGCGACCGTGGCGATAGCGCCGTGGCTCATCACCATCGCATCGTGCGCCGCCAGCGCCTCGAACTTGTTCGGCGCGGTCTTGAAGGCGAGGCCGGTGATCGCGGCGATCTTCGCGGCGACAAGCTTGTCGAAGCCCTTGGGCGCGTTGAGGCCGGTGCCGACTGCTGTGCCGCCTTGCGCCAGTTCCATCAGGGCGGGGAGAGTCGACTTGATGCGGGCGATGCCGTTCTCGATCTGCTTGGCGTAGCCGCCGAATTCCTGGCCGAGGGTGAGCGGCGTTGCGTCCTGCGTATGCGTGCGGCCGATCTTGATGATCTTTTTCCAGTCCGCGGATTTCTGCTTAAGCGCCGCGTGCAGGTGTTCGAGCGCGGGCACGAGGTCGGTCGAGATCTGTTCGGCGCAGGCGATGTGCATCGCCGTCGGGAAGGTGTCGTTCGACGATTGGCTCATGTTGACGTGATCGTTGGGGTGGACCGGTTTCTTCGACCCCATCACGCCGCCCATCATCTCGATGGCGCGGTTCGAAATCACCTCGTTGGCGTTCATGTTGGACTGCGTGCCCGAGCCGGTCTGCCAGACGACGAGCGGGAAGTGGTCATTCAGCTTGCCATCGATGACTTCCTGCGCAGCCTTCACGATGGTCTTGCCGATCTTCGGGTCGAGCTTTTCCAGCTCCATGTTTGCTTCGGCGGCGGCGCGCTTCACGATGCCGAGCGCGCGAACGATCGGGGCGGGCTGCTTCTCCCAGCCGATCCTGAAATTGCCGAGCGAGCGTTGCGCCTGTGCGCCCCAGTACCGGTCCGCCGCGACCTCGATCGGGCCAAAGGTATCGGTTTCGGTGCGGGTTGGTCCGGCCATTCGCAAGCTCCCAGCGGCAGAAATCTGCGCTGGGACTAAACCCGCTGGCGCAGGCATTCAAGCCGCCAAAAGGGCGCGACGGACTGCTCCACAATGGCATTGCCCTCGGGCCAGTGATCCCGGATGCTGGCTGAGGGGTCGTGTGGAGGTTCATCGTGGGACGGATTCTTCTGATCGTCGCCGGCGTGATCGTCGCCGGCGTCGCCGCCCTGTTCCTCACCGGCTCGCTTGTATGGTGGTCGCTGGGCTTCGGTGATCGCCTGGTCATCGACGGGCGCGCCGAGGCCGTGGCGCCCGCCAGCCCGGATTCCTCGAACGTGTGGCGCGCCTATGGCGGCGACCCCGGCGGATCGCGCTTTTCGTCGGCGAGCCAGATCACACCAGACAATGTGAGCAAGCTGGAAGTCGCCTGGCAGTTCGATACCGGCGCCTTCAGCGGCCGCGAGGATGTGAAGGGCCGCACCGCCTTCGAGAACACCCCTATCATCGTCGATGACAAGCTGGTGCTGTGCTCCCCGTTCAATGAGGTGATCGCCGTCGATCCGGGGACGGGCGAGGAAAAGTGGCGCTTCGATCCAAAGCTCGACAAGAGCCAGCGCCCCGCCAATCAGTTCGTCTGCCGCGGTGTATCGCAATGGCGTGATCCTGCCCCCGCGGCCGGCGGTGCGTGCGTCACGCGCATCCTGATGGGCACGAACGACAGCCGGCTGATTGCGCTGGATGCCGCCACCGGAAGGCCCTGCGCGGATTTCGGCGTGAACGGCGAGGTGAAGATCGAGCCATCAATGTCGCTGCGCTGGCCGGGCGAGCGCCAGATCACGTCGGCCCCCGCCATCGTCAGCGAAACGGTCGTGGTCGGCTCCGCGATCTCCGACAACCTCCGTGTCGAGGCACCGCGAGGAACCGTTCACGCCTTCGATATCCGCACAGGCGCGCCGCGCTGGACGTTTGATCCCGTGCCGCGCGATGCCGCCGATCCGGCATATGCAACCTGGACGAAGGGCACGACGCCCGTGGAGGGCCATGCCAACGTCTGGACAACCATCTCGGTCGACGAAAGGCGCGGCTGGGTGTTCCTGCCGACATCTAGCCCGAGCCCGGACTTCTTCGGCGGGACGAGGCCCGGCGACAATCGCTATGCAAACTCGGTCGTGGCGCTTGAAGGCGCCACAGGCCGCGTGATCTGGCACTACCAGACCGTGCATCACGACATCTGGGACTATGACCTGCCGTCGCAGCCGGGGCTCTATACCATCACTGTCGACGGCAAGCCGCGCGACGTGGTTGCGCAGGCGGCCAAGACCGGCATGATCTTCGTTCTGGATCGCGACACCGGCGCGCCTGTGTTGCCGATTGAAGAGCGTCCGACGCCGCAAGGCGGAGCCCCCGGCGAAGTGCTGTCGCCGACCCAGCCGTTCGCCGTAAAGCCCGGGCTTATCGTGCCAGACCGTGTGAGGCCCGAAGACGCGTTTGGCGTCACCGGCATCGACAAGGCCATCTGCGCCGACATGATCAGCAAGGCCCGCGTCGAGGGGCTGTTCACGCCTCCAAGCGAGCAGGGCACGCTGATGGTTCCGTTCACAGGCGGCGGCGCCAACTGGGGCAGCACGGCGTTCGATGCAAGCCGCAACCTCCTCGTCGTCAACATGAACAATCTCGGCCACCTCATCCGCCTCGTTCCGAACGACAAGGACGAGGAGACGATGGAACTGAGCGAGGACGCTGAGTACGCGCCGATGGAAGGCGCGCCGTTCGGCATGACGCGCGAGCTCCTCGTCTCGCCACTCGGCCTGCCATGCACGCCGCCGCCCTGGGGCGTCATCGCGGGCGTCGATATCGCCAAGGGCGAGATCGTGTGGCGGCGTGTCCTGGGCACGACGCGCGACCTGGCCCCGATGGGAATCGAAGTCGAGACCGGTGCGCCTAATCTCGGCGGTCCTGCGATCACGGCAGGCGGCTTGATCTTCATCACCGCGGCGATGGACAGCTACCTGCGCGCGCTTGACGTCGAGACCGGCAAGGAGCTCTGGAAGACCCGCCTGCCGGCAACCTCCGCGGCGACGCCGATGACGTATGTCTGGCAGGGCAGGCAGTATGTCGTGGTGGCTGCGGGCGGCTATGGCAACATGCCGACGCGGATGGGCGATCATGTCGTCGCCTTCGCCCTGCCGGCGGCGCCGTGACCGTGGACTCCTCCGGCAGCCCAAATCCGTGGACGCGCCATGGCAAGGTGCGCGCGCGGCTTGAGAAAAGCGGTACGCTTGAGGTGCAGATCGAAGGCCTGACGACGCAGGCCAAATACTACAAGCCCCTGCTGAAGGACTTCTTCCGGCTGCACTTCCCCGTTCGCCCGCGCTGGGGCGACTGGTCGGCGCATATCGTGATGGAGTTCACCGGCGATCCACCCCACATGGACCTCGACAATCTCGCCAAGGCGCTGCTCGATAGTGCGGTGGGGGCTGCTTATCACGACGACAGCCAGGTGGCGCGGCTACTGGTCGAGCGGCGCGTGGCGGAGCGCGAGGGCGTGTGGATGCGGCTGGCGCCGATGGAGTGAAACGCCGCATTACCCGAACGGCATCTCACTAGGAATTGCGCGCGTGGCTGGGTCGACAGCCCGGTCCGGCGGAACTAGCGTCGCGAGACGTTGATCCGGATGACGACGAGGGTGCACGGACAAGATTCCGGCGCCTGGAAATTAGAAACGCCTCGGGAGGGCTCCATGAAACTTCTGACCATCGGCGCATCGCTGGCAGCGATTGCGTTTGCCGCCATCGCGATGCCAGCAACCGCGCAGCAGGCGGCGCTGCCGCTGTTCAGCGAGCTCAAGCCGTGGAACCCGGAATACAAAGCGCCCCGCACCGCCTGGGGCGCCCCGAACCTGCAGGGCGTCTGGTCGACCGCCGCGCTCACGACGCTGACGCGCAATGCGCAGAACGGCACGCAGGGCATGGGGCTGGTGATCCCGCAGGAGAAGATCGACGCGATCACGGAAAATTCCTACTACAATGTGCGGTTGCGGAACGATAACCAGCGCACGCCCGAGACCGCGGGGGCTGGCGATGGCAAGGGCGGCGGCGACGTCAAAGGCTACAACAATTTCTGGATCGACCCGGGTTCGGAGTACGCGAAGGTCAATGGCGAATACCGCTCGTCGTGGATCGTCTCGCCGGCCAACGGACAGATCCCCTTCAATCGCACGGGCAATGCTGCGGCCGGGTCGCGCCTGACCAACGCTCGCGCCTCCACCAACACCGGTCCCGAAATCCGCACACTGGGTGACCGCTGCCTCGTCTCGTTCGCCAATCAGGGCGGACCGCCGCTGACCAACGCGATGTACAACAACCACATCCAGATCGTGCAGACGCCCGACCATGTGATGCTGCAGATCGAGATGAACCACGATGCACGCATTGTCCGCCTGAAGAAGGATGGCGAGACCGAGAAGGAGCTTCCGGCAAACGTCCAGCCCTGGTTTGGCGACTCGATCGGCTGGTGGGAGGGCGACACGCTGGTGGTCGAAACGCGCAACCTGCACCGGCTGCAGGCCCGCGGCCGCATTCCGCTGTCGAAGGATGGCAAGGTGATCGAGCGCTTCCGGCGCGTCTCCGATGTCGAGATCGACTACCAGTTCGAGGTGATCGATCCGGTGAGCTACACCGAGACGTGGAAGGGCCAGATGCCCATGCGCTACAGCCGCGAGCCGATCTACGAGTACGCCTGCCACGAAGGCAATCATGCCCTGCCGGGCATCCTCGTGGGCATGGCGCTGGAACTGGACACGGCGCTGGAAGCGGACGGGGAGTAGGTTCAGCCGCCCTTCCGCACGCCCCGCAGAAAAATCTGCACCGCGCGGCGGGCGCGGGTTTCGATCTGGTGCAGGGGCATGGTCGCGTTCGAGTCGACCATCAGGCGGAAGCCTGAGTCCTGCATCACCATGCCGAACAGCATGGCGGAAGCTTCGTCCGGATCCTCGATCGCGTACTGTGCGCGCACGGCCGGGACGGACAGCCAGTTGGCGAGGAGTTCACGCGGGAAGCCCTTGGGCTTGGACGCATTCATCAGCTCGGGATAACGCCGCACCTCCGAAACGATCAGCCGCATCAGTGACATCGAGCGGGGATTGGTGAAATGGCTGACCATCCGCACCAGCACGCCATAGAGCTCGACCTCAATGTCGTCGCCGGGTTCGGGGGGCGGGAAGCCGCCCATGTCGGCGACGTTCTCGATCAGCAGGGCGCCGAGCAGTTCGACCTGGCTCTTGAACTCGCGGTAGATGGTCTTCTTGGACATGCCGGCCTGCTGGGCGACGGCATCCATTGTTGCGTGCTCAGGCATACCATCCAGGAAGATCTTGCGAGCCGCTGACAGTATCCGTTCCCGGGCGGGGACGACCTCGGCCGCTTCCTGTGGAATCTGCATTAGGGCCCCAGAAATCTTTGAAACGTGATCAGTTTAACACGATCACCATGTTTGCAGTGTATATCAGGATGATGTAGGGAAACGCCAGAGTTTCCGAGTTTGGGCAAGATGGACCTCCCCGATAAGTCCACGGCCGCCGGCCAAGCGTCGCCTGTTTTGGCAGGTGAGAGCCGCGCGCGTCCGATTTATCGGAGGAATCACCCCTCAAGTTTGACCCGGAGCCGGGGCGTGACTCCCAAAAAGGGGGCATGCACCCCAAATGCTCGCGGTGCTGTCGCAAAGCGGGGTTTCCGATCGTCCTTTGATCGGGAATCGCTTTTCGGGGCTCGCGGGAATGCGACACGGCCTCCCTACGGACGCGCAAGGACGAAAAATGATTAAGCAGCGCACCACGCTCACCTCGCTCGCGGCGATCGCCGGCGCGGGGACGCTTTTCCTGGGGCTGCATGCCTGCGGGCAGAAGCCGGCGCCGGCCGAGGAGGCCGCCAGCACGTCCGCGACGGGCGCTGTGGCTGGTCTGCAGGCCATGCGGGTCACGCGCGTGCAGGTGCGCGATCTCGCTGAGGATTTCGTCGCCACGGGCCGTCTGGTCGTCCGCGAAGAAGCCGCTGTGGGGTCCGAACTTCCCGGCTACCGCGTCGCCGCGGTCTATGTCGATGAAGGCGATTGGGTGAAGCAGGGCCAGGCGATGGCCAAGCTGGACGATGCGCTGCTGCAGGCGCAGATCGCCCAGGCTGAAGCGACCCTCGCGACCCAGCAAGCATCTCTCGACTTCAAGAAAAGCCAGCTCACCCGCGCCGAGGCGTTGGAGCAGGAGGGCGCATTCTCCAAGGAACTTCTTGAACAGCGCCGCATGGAAACCGCAGGCGCGCAAGCCTCGCTGGCCGCCTCGCAGGCGCAGGTCAACGAAATGAAAGTGCGCCAGGCGCGCATGACGCTCCGCGCGCCGGTCGGCGGCATGGTGCTGCAACGCGCCATCCGTCCCGGCGATATCTCGGGCGGCGCCACGGCGCCGTACTTCCGCATTTCGCGCGATGGCCTCATCGAACTCGACGCAGAATTGCCGGACGCCAAGCTCGCCCTCATCAAGGAAGGCAATCCGGCCATGGTCACGCTCACCACGGGCGAGACGATCCAGGGCAAGATCCGCTTTGTGTCTCCGCGCGTCGACGCCAACACAAGCCTTGGCCGCGCCCGCATCCAGCTGCCGTTCGACAAGATGCTGCGTCCGGGAAGCTTTGCCGAAGCAAGATTCGGCTCCTTGTCCTCTGGCGTTGTCACGGTTTCTGCTGGCGCCGTCCGCTATGAATCGGGCGGTCCGTCCGTCATGCTCGTCACCGACGACAACAGGGTGAAGCAGACGCCAGTGAAACTCGGGGAGCGTTCGGGCGATTTCGTCCAGCTCATCGAAGGTCCGCCAGCTGGATCGCGCGTGCTGGCGGTCGGCTCGTCGTTCACGCTTGATGGCGACGTGATCAATCCTGTCGAAGATGGCGCCGCTCCGGCGCAAGCGACGGCTCCGGCCGCCCCGAGCCCGAACTAGATCGAGTCAACGCCATGAACCTCCCCATTTCGAGCTGGGCGATCCGCAACCCGATCCCGGTTGTGGTCGCCTTTACGCTTCTGATGATCGCCGGCGCCTATTCCTACTCGCGCCTGCCGGTGAAGCAGTTCCCGAACATCTCCTTCCCGATGGTCGTCGCGACCGTCGTGCAGGAGGGCGCGGCGCCGACCGAACTCGAGAACCAGGTCACGCGCATCGTCGAGAACTCGATTGCCGGCCTGCCGGACATCGAACTCCTTCAGTCGAGCGTCACCCTCGGCGCCTCGACCACTATCATCCAGTTCAAGATCGGCACCGACCTTCAGAAGGCGAAGGACGACGTCGAGCAGCGCGTCAACCAGGTGCGGAACCAGTTGCCGACAGCGATCCAGCCGCCTCTGATAAACTCGCTCGACTTCACCGGTGGTTCGCTGATGACGTTCGCCGTCTCGCATCCCACGATGACCGAGACGGACCTCTCCTGGTTTATCGACGACACCATCGCGCGCGACCTGCAGTCTGTGAAGGGCGTGGGGCAGGTGAGCCGGGTCGGCGGCGTCAACCGCGAGATCAACATCACGCTCGACCCGATCCGCATGGACGCCATCGGCGTCACTGCGTCAGATGTGAACAACGCGCTGCAGCGCTCCTATCGTAACTATGGCGGCGGCGTCACCCAGGTGGGTGGCTCGGAGACCACGACGCGCGTGATCGGCGAAACCGCGACGGTGGCTGAACTGGGCAACGTGTCCATTCCGCTGCGCGGCGGACAGAGCTATGTGCGCCTGTCCGATGTCGCCGACGTGGGCGATGGTTCGGCCGAGATCCGCTCCTTCGCGCGCCTGAACGGCCGGCCCGTCGTCGGTTTCGATATCATCAAGGTCGACACCGCGTCCGAAGTGGATGTCGAGAACGGCGCCTATGCCGCGATCGAACGCCTGCAGAAGTCCAACCCCGGCCTGCAGATCACGAAGATCTTCTCGATCACCGACGACACCAAGGCGAACTTCCACGCCACGCAGGACGTGCTGATCGAAGGCATGATCCTCGCCGCGATCGTCGTGTTCCTGTTCCTGCGCGACTGGCGGGCGACCGTCATTTCCGCGCTGGCCATGCCGCTGTCGCTGATCCCGACTTTCTGGATCATCTCGATGCTGGGCTTCTCGCTCAATGTCGTGACGCTGCTCGCGCTGACGCTCGTCATCGGCATCCTTGTCGACGATGCGATCGTGGAGGTGGAGAACATCCAGAAACGGACGCTGGCGGGCTATACGCCCTTCCGCGCCGCCATGGAGGGGGCGGACGCGATCGGTCTCGCCGTGCTGGCGACGACTGCCTCAATCGTCGTGGTGTTCCTGCCGACCTCGTTCATGGGCGGCATGCCGGGCCAGTTCTTCATCGAGTTCGGCATCACGGTCGCGGTGGCGGTCGTGTTCTCGTTGGCTGTGGCGCGCTTCGTCTCGCCATTGATGGCGGCGTACTTCCTGAAGCCGTCCAAGCAGCATATCGACGCGCGGAAGCTTCCGGGCTTCTACGAGACCACGTTGCGCTGGGCGCTGAAGCACCGGTTGATCGCTTCAGTCTTCGGTTTCTTTGCAGTGATCGGGGCTGGCGTTTCGGCGATGGTGCTTCCGGCGGGCTTCATTCCGACGGAAGACCCTGGCTACATCATGTTCAACATCTCGGCGCCGCCGGGATCGACACGTGAGCAGATGCAGCGGGCGGCCGCCCAGCTGAGCGAGCTGCTCGAGAAGCAGCCTGACACCAAGGATGTCTTTATCTCCATCGGCGCCGGCGGCGCCGGCGGCCAGGCTGCGGCGGCCAATGGCGGCGGCGGCGGCGCAGGCATGACGTCGGGTTCGGCCATCCTGGTGATGGACGATCATCACAAGTTGCACACCGAGGAGCTGAAACAGCTCATCCGCCCGCAACTCGCCCAGATTCCGGACATCCGCGTCACGGCGCTGATGAGCGGCGGCGGGCCGACGGGTTCGGACGTCAATATCCTGCTGACCAGCGAGGATGGCGCGGCCCTCGACAAGGCGCAGCTGTCGCTGCTGAACGAGATGAAGGACCTCGACAGCGTGATCCGCAATCCGCGCCTGTCGCCCGATCCGCCGGGACCGGAGCTGATCATCCGTCCGCGCACGGCTGAAGCAGCTCGCCTCAACGTCTCGACGGACGCCATCGCCCAGGTGGCTCGCATCGCGACGTCTGGCGACATCGAGGCCAACACGCCGAAATTCTCCGAAGGAGAACGCAGGCTGGCCATCCGCGTGCGTCTGCCAGACAATGTGCGGCGCGACCTCGCGCAGCTCGGACAGCTGCGCGTGCCGACGCTGAGCGGCGGATCGACGACCCTGAACGCGGTGGCGGATCTCGCCTACGAGGCCGGTCCGGGCGTGATCCAGCGCATGGATCGCCAGCGGATGGCGGCCGTCCAGGCCGACTTCGCGCCGGGCATCACGTCGGGAGACGCGACCGAGGCTGTCGACGGCACCAAGACGATGAAGGAAATCTTCGCCGGTGAAGCCAGCGGGGAGGGTCTCGTCAAGCGCGCCCGCGTCGGTCAGGAACAGGCGATGAACGAGATGTTCAGCGGCATCATCGTGGCGCTGCTGTCCGGCATCGCGCTGATCTATTCGGTGATGGTGCTGCTGTTCAAGTCGGTGTTCAAGCCGATGGTCATCATGTTCTCGCTGCCGCTCTCGTTCACCGGCGCCTTCGTCGCGCTGATGCTCTTCGGCAAGGCGATCGACATGCCGGTGATGATCGGCCTGGTGCTGCTGCTCGGCATCGCCGCCAAGAACGCCATCCTGCTCGTGGAGTTCGCCATCGAGTCGGAGCAGCGCGGGAACAGCGTCTATGACGCGCTGTTCGACGCCTGCCGCGAGCGGGCGCGCCCGATCGTGATGACCACGGTCGCCATGTCGGCGGGCATGCTGCCGACGGCGCTGGGTCTTGGCGAAGGCGCGGGCTTCCGCACCTCGATGGCCATCGCGGTTATCGGCGGCTTGATCTCCTCGACCGTGCTGTCGCTGGTGCTTGCGCCAGTGATCTACTCGCTGGTCAGCAGTGTCGAGCGCAGGGTGAATCCGCTCTTCGGCCGCCTCATCACGAAGCGGACGCCGCAGGACGAAGCGTTGTTGCTGCAGGCTGACGGCAAGTCGCCGCATGCGCCGACCACGCCGGCGGAATAGACCAGTGCAATCGCGGGGGCGGACCTAGAGCGGGATCGCTTTAGGCAGAATCTGGATTCCCAAAGGTTGCGAACGCTGATTCATGATGTTTGCCGGCAAGGAGGCCGGGCATCATGGCTGGACCCTTGTCGATGGATCTGCGTGAGCGTGCGATGGCGCGTC
>JANOKS010000146.1:0-12545 GCA_031419455.1 Alphaproteobacteria bacterium | reverse complement strand
CCGATCCTGTGCCTCTGTTTCCCCCAAATTTTTCAGGCAAGTGGTTGAGATTGCGGGAGAAGATTTCTGAGTTTCCCCCAAATCGTGACAACGGTTATCCCCCAATCTCGGCGCCATTTCCCTCGCTGCGGGCAGCCCCCTCTGGCCCTTCGCGTCCACCTCCCCCGCCTGCTTCGTAGGCGAGGGAGGACTTCCCCGTGTGGCGCGATGTCCTCCCTCGCACGCAGTGTGGGGGAGGTGGGCCGAAGGGCCGGAGGGGGCTGCTCGCAACGCGGGGAATGGGAGTAGCGGCTTAGATCAGCGCCCCTCGCGCCGCCAGGCCAGCATCATGAAGGCGCAGGCCAGCAGCATGCCGACGACTCCCGGTAGAAGCGTTGTGCTCTCGGTGGCGCGGACGGCGTAGGCTTCGCGGCGGCGTAGGCCGTACCAGTCGGCGGCGGCGGCGGGGCCGCGTTCGCCGACGCGTTGCAGGCGGGGCATGTCGGGCGAGCCATCAGCGCCGAGGCGGAAGACGCCGCCGAGCGTTGCGTTGGCGAGCGGCTGGACTTTTTCGGTCGTGGCGCGCAGGTCGAGATATTCGCGCGGGTGCGTGGGACCGCGCAGGGTGACAGCGTTGAGCTTGCCGCTGGTGGCGCGGTAGAGGCCGAGGGCGGGGGCGGGCGTTGCGGCCTGATAGATGCCGGGCGAGATGAGCGTCCACGGCGTTTCGACTTCGGCGCCGTCGGGGCCGACCATGGCGAGCGGCGGCGGCGTGTCGGAGAGCGTCTGCAGGCGGGCCTTCACCTCGGCGGCGGCGCCGGCTTCCAGCGTGAGCAGTTCTTCTTCGAGTTCGGGCTCCTTCATCAGCCAGTGGGCGGTGCGCCGGATCAGTTCCGCATACGGTCCGCCGCCTTCATAGCCGCGCGCCCATAGCCAGAGCTGGTCGGACATCACACTGGCGACGCGACCCTGGCCGACGCGGTTGAGAAGCAACAACGGTGAGCCGTTGGGGGTCTGCATCAGGGCTTCGGAATTGCCCTGCTCGAGCTTCATGTAGCGCATCCACGGCCCCCAGCCTTCGGTGGAGAGGGTGGCGGTGACGGAGTGGCGCTTGCCGAGATCGGTGAGGCGAGGAACAAAGCGCCCGTCGACCATCTCGCCTGTTGCGCGGCCGGGCAGCACGCCGCCGAGGGGCGTGTTGTAGAGCATGTAGGCCCCCGGATAGGGCGGGCCCGAGGCGATGAGCAGCGCACCGCCCTTTTCGACATAGCGCGCGACGCGGTCGAGATAGGCCTCTTCGAGAACGGCGGGGCGAAGTTCGTGGTCGAAGATGACGAGGTCGAATTCGTCGAGCTTCTCGCGGAAGAGCTGCGCTTTCGGGAAGGCAATGAGCGCGATCTCTTCGGTCGGCACGTTGTCGGATTTGTGGGGCGGGCGGAGGATGGTGAAGTGGACGAGGTCGACCGCAGGGTCCGACTTGAGGAGGTCGCGCCAGACACGGGCGCCGGCATGGGGCTCGCCCGTGACCAGCAGCACGCGCAGGCGGTCCTGCACACCAGAGATGCGGGCGGAGGCGAGGTTATTGGCGAGCGTCAACTCGTTCGGGATGCCGTCGACCGACAGCACGATCAGGTTCTCGCCACGGCGGCGCAGGGTGAACGCGAGCATCTCCGGCTTGCCGACCTGCACGGTCTGGTTGGCCTGCTGCTCGCCATTGATGGTGATGCCGACATCGACGCTCTGGGCGGTGGGGTCGTTGACGCGCACGCGCATCTCGACGCGCTGGTCGATGATGGAGAAGGAGGGGGCGGACTGGATCTCGATATTGCGGTCCACCTCGTCGTCGCCGCCGACGATCATGGCGTGGACGGGGCCTAGCTGGACGGCGTCTGTCGTGTTTTCCGGAATGTCGTGGATCTGGCCGTCGGTGATCATCACGGCGCCGGCGATGCGGTCGCGCGGGACATCGGAGAGCGCGGATTGCAGCGCGATGTACATGTCGGTGCCATCGGCGCCGGGGTCGGTTTCGGCGATGCGGAGTTCGAGCTGCTCATCGGCTTCGAGGTCGCGGCGGAGGGCGTCGTAGGCGGCTTGCGCGGTTTCGGTGCGGCCGCGGAAGTTCATGCTTTCCGAGCGGTCCATCACGACGGCGACGACGTCTTTCAGCGGTTCGCGCTGTTCCTCGATCCACAGCGGGTTGGCGAGGGCGAGGGTGAGCACGGTGAGGGCGAGTGCACGGAACAGCCACGACTTGCCGCGGTAGACGACATAGGCGCCCCAGAGCACGAAGGCGGCGCCGGCGAGCACGAAGAGCGCGATCCACGGGATGAGCGGGTCGAAGCCGAGGCGCGATGCGTCCATCATGGCCCGTTGCCCCTGTCACGCGATGTGCCGAGACGTTCGAGCAGGTCGGGGATGTGGACCTGGTCTTCCTTGTAGTTGCCGGTGAGGATGTACATTACGAGATTGATGCCGAAGCGGTAGGTCATCTCGCGCGCCTGCGGGCCGCCATCCATGGTGAGCAGCGGTTTGCCGGAGGCCTGGTCGATCGCCCATGCGCCGGCCCAGTCGGAGCCGCCGATGAAGAGGCCGGAGACGCCATCGCCGCGGCGCGAGTCGCGGTCCAGCGCGCCGCTCTCGATCCAGAGGCGGCCGTTGAGGCGGCCTGGGAAGGAGCGGATCAGGTAGTAGCTCTTGGTGAGGACGTGATTGGCGGGCGCGGGCTGCAGGCGCGGGGCGTCGATGCCCTGGAGCAGGCGCTGGAGGTCGGCGGAGACATCGCGGCCGGGGGCTGCGTCGCGGGTGTCGACGATGAAAGCGCCGCCGGAGCGGAGATAGCCGTTGATCTTCGCCGCGGCGGCGGCGGAGAACGGCGTCGCGTCGCGCGGCACGGCGTAATAGATCATCGGATAGAGTTCGAGGCTGTCGCGCGCCGGATCGACACCGTGCGGCAGGTCAGGCTCGACGGAGGTGCGCAGGCCGAGTTGGTAGGAAAGCCCGAAGAGGCCGGCGCGCGTGGTGTCGTCGAGGCGGCGGTCGCCGGTCTTGATGTAGGCGAAGCGGAGTTTCGCGGCAGCTTCGCGGGCGAGTTGTTCGGATGTCTGTGCGGAAGCGCCCGGCGCGAGGGTGAGCGTCGCGGCGGCGAGGAAGAAGATGGCGAGGCCGGCGGCGGCCTTGCGGCCCCACAGGCGGGGCAGGCGTCCGGCGAAGGCCAGCGCGATGATGAGGTCGGCGGCGACGATGCCGAGGGCGAGCGCCAGCATCCAGCCGCCAAGGCCGGCGCGTTCGACGATCTGCGCCTGCTCGGTCACGCTCACCTCCGCGGGCCAGCCATCGAATGCCGCGGGCGCGGGCGCGCCGGCATTCATCGCGCGCTCGCCGCCGGGGCCGACGTAAAGACCCGGCGGGGTGGTGGGTCCCGGGCGGGTCGTCAGGAAGGTGGCCGCGGGAATGGGCATGGCAGACGATTGTGGCGGCGACAGGACGCCGAAGCCGTCGAGCACGCGAGCGGGCGTCAGTGTGCCTTCGGTTCCAAGCGCTGCAGGGCCGGACCGCTCGCCGCCCGAAACGACAGAGCGGCGCAGCATCTCGACGAAGGCGCCGGTGTAGGGGAGGTCGGACCAGTCCGGGTCGGCGGTGACGTGGAAAAGGATCAGCTCGCCACGGCCGATGCGGCGTGCGGTGACCAGTGGCGTGCCGTCTTCGAGCTTGGCCCAGGTGAGGCTTTCGAGTTCGGACGAAGGCTGGGCGAGAACCTGCTGGCGAACGGCGGTATCGGTGGGGCGCGGAATGCCGAAGAAGGGCGAAGAGGACGGGAATTCGGCGATGCGTTGCGGGGTTTCCCACGAGAGAGACGAGCCGAGCGAGCGCGAGGTGGGGCGCAGTGTGACGGGCGTCAGCGCGCCTTCCTGTGCGGCGAGGCGGGGGCCGGCGAAGCGGATGAGCACGCCGCCCTTGTCGATCCAGGCGGACAGACGATCGCGCATCGCATCGTCGATTGTGCCGCGATCGCCCATGATGATGGCGTCAATCGGAGCGTCGAGAAGATCGTTCAGGCGCTTCTCGGTGAGCTGGGCGTAGGGCTGCAGCGCCTTGCGGGCGTAGTAGTGTTCGGAGAGCAGCGGCTGGGCTTCGTCGCGCGTGTCGGCGAGGCCGACATGCGGGCGGCGGGCCGTGTCGTCCCACAGCCAGACGCCGCCGGCGGAGGGCGATCCGCCGATGCGGAAGCGTGCGACGCGGTTGAGCGCTGCGGCGGGAATGGGGAAGGCGGCTTCGGCAGTGGTGTCGCCGCCGCCGAACGCAATGCGCGTGGAGGCGATGGAAGCGCCTTCGGCGGTTTCGGCGATGATGTCTGCGGTGACGCCCGGCTCGGTGTTGGAGCGGACGACAGAGACGCGCGCGCCTTCAGCCGACGAGTCGGCGGAGGTGATGGCGAAGGCGCCTTTCGGCCGGTTGATGCGCACGTCAGTGGCGGCTTTCGAGGCCAGCGCGCGTGCGAAGGCGCCGGCGCTGTCATGGTCGAAACCGTCGGTCGCCCAGACGATGCGGCCGGGCTTGAGCTCGGTTGCGTTGAGTTGTTCCAGCGCCGCGTTGCGGTCCGGCAGCCATGCAGCGGGGCGGGCGTTGCGCAAGAGCTGGCGCGCGGACTCGGCGTCGAGCGCTTCGGACGGGTCGCGGGCGACGTCGCGCGGGGCGGTGAACAGCACGTGGACAGCGCCGCCATCCTGTGAGGCTTCGTCGACCGCGGCGGTGGCGGTGCGGATGACATCGCGCCAGCGCTCGGCGCTGGTCCAGCCATCGTCCACCACGATGAGCGTGCCGCCAATCGTGTTGACCTGCGCATTCGGCGCCCAGGTTGGACGCGCGAAACCAAAGATGGCGAGCGCGAGCGCGATCATGCGCAGGAGCAGCAGCCACCATGGCGTGCGGGCGGGGGTTTCCTCTTCCGGCTTCAGGTCGTCGAGCAGGGCGAGCGAGGGCAGCGCGAAACGCTTGGGCTCGGGCGGCGTGGCGCGCAGCAGCAGCCAGAGCAGTGGCAGCGCGATCAGGCCGAGCAGCGCCCATGGCTGCAGGAAGAGAAACGGACCCAGGCTCAAGCGGCGACCCCGCTCAGCTCGAAGCCGTAGGCGAGCTTGCCGAGCGGCGTGCGCGGCTCTTCGCTGGTGACGTGGGAGACGAAGCGCCAGCCGAGTTCAGCCGCGAGATCGGTCATGTCCTGCCGGCGCTTCGCGAACTTGTCGAGATAACCCTCGCGGATGGACTCGGCGCGGCCGATCAGGCGCTCGCGGTCCTGTCCCGGGCGGAAGAAGCGCACGCGGCCGTTGAAGGGATAGGCTTCCTCGATGGGATCGCAGACTTGCAGCAGCACGCCGTCGCGGCACTTCGCGGCCAGTGGGGAAAGGCGCGAGCGCCAGTCTGCGAGCGGCGAATAGAAGTCGCTGCAGATCACGGCGGCGGCTGTGTCACGCGGGGGCTTGGGGAAGGGCAAATCCGACCTGAAATTGCGAATGTCCTCGCCGACACGTGAGGCTGCGCGTGCGCCGGAGACTGCGCCACGTCCGCCGCCAAGCGCGCCGCAACGTTCGCCCGAGCGTGCGAGCGCACCGGCAAGCGACATGGAGAGCAGCAGGGCGCGATCAGCCTTGAACGGGGCGCTGTCGGCGCTCGACCAGTGGAAACCGGGGCTGGGATCGCACCAGAAGAGGAAGGTGCGCGCGGTTTCGAGCTCGGTCTCGCGGACGAAGAGATGTTCCTCGCGCGCGGAGCGGCGCCAGTCGACGCGTTCGATGCTGTCTTCCGTGGTGTGGCGGCGATATTGCCAGAAATTCTCGCCCAAGCCTGCCTTGCGACGCCCCGCCGAGCCGAGATGCGCCGCGCTCGCCGCGCGGGCGCGCGTCGTCAGCGTGCCGAGGTCGCCGGCAAGCGCTGCGGCTTCGGCTTTCAGTTGCGAGAGTGGCGCCTGGGGCAAGCGGGGAGTCCTGACGTAGTCGGCGTTAGTTAGGCGGCTTTCGCGGCGAGTTCCTGGATCAGCGCCGACAGTGTTCCCCCCTGGCCGGTCGGATCGTAGGCCAGCGACATGCGGTGACCGAGCGCCGGTTCGGCCAGCGCCTCGATGTCGTCGAGCGACGGCGCGAGGCGACCGCGCAACAGCGCACGCGAACGGGCGGCGAGCATGAGCGCCTGGCCAGCACGAGGCGACGGACCCCAGTCGACGCGCTTCTTCACCTGCGGATGATCGGTCTGTTCCGGACGCGCGGAGCGGATGAGCTTGAGGATCGCCTCAAGCACAGTCTCCGGCACCGGCATGCGACGCACGAGCGACTGCATTGCGATCAGTTTTTCGGCATCAAGGATCGGACGAACGACGGCGTCGCCCATGCCCGTCGTCTCGACGAGGATGCGGCGTTCGGTTTCTGCATCTGGGTAGTCAACGTCGACTTTCAGCAGGAAGCGGTCGAGCTGGGCTTCGGGCAGGGGGTAGGTGCCTTCCTGCTCGATCGGGTTCTGCGTGGCGAGCACATGGAACGGCTTGGGCAGGTCGTAGCTGGCGCCGGCGACCGTGACGTGCCGTTCCTGCATCGCCTGCAGCAGCGCGGACTGGGTGCGCGGCGAGGCGCGGTTGATTTCGTCGGCCATCAGCAGGCTGGTGAAGATCGGACCCTTCACGAACCTGAAGGCGCGACCGCCGCCGCCGCTCTCGTCGAGGATCTCGGACCCGAGAATGTCGGAGGGCATGAGGTCAGGCGTGAACTGCACGCGGCCCCAGTCGAGGCCGAGGGCGCGGGCGGTGGTTTCCACCAGCTTGGTCTTGGCGAGGCCCGGCGCGCCGATCAGCAGGGCGTGGCCGCCGGCGAGGATGGTGGCGAGCACAAGCTCGACGACGCGCTCCTGCCCGAACACGACCTTGCCGATCTCGGCCCGGACCTGGCCAAGCAGCTGCACAGCCGCGTCGGCTTCCTTGACGATCTCCGGGGAGGGAGCGTTGGCGATAGCGGCTTCACTCATGCTGCGCATTTACCTATCTCTTGAGGCCAGCCCGGAGCCGAGCCGTCCATGTCGAACGCGATTGCCCCGAATGTGTTGTCGCTTGCGGAGCTGGTTTCCACCTTGCAGGCGGAAGCGGGTTTGGAAAAGCCCCGTTCCTTGCCGCCGGTGCATTTGTGGAACCCCGCCCATTGCGGGGACATCGGCCTGGAAATCCGCCGCGACGGCTCCTGGTGGCAGGATGGCGTGCGGTTCAGCAGGGAAAAGCTCGTTCGCCTCTTCTCCACGATCCTGCGACGGGATGCGGACGGGCACTATCTCGTCACCCCTCACGAAAAAGTGGTGGTGAGGGTTGAGGACGCCCCGTTTCTGGGCGTTCGCGTGGACCGGCATGAGTCGGACGGACATCAGGTGATACTGGTCACGACGAATGTGGGCGATGTCGTGGCGGTGGACGCCGAACACCCCCTCCGTGTGGAGACAGATGCGGGGACGGGCGAACCCTCGACCTATGTGCGCGTGCGCGGCGGGCTGGAGGCGCGGCTGGCGCGCGCGGCGTGGTACGAGCTGGTGAGCTGGGCAGAGCAGGATGCGGGGGCGGCGAGCATGAGCGTGGCGTCGTCGGGGATGCGCTTTCCGGTCGGCCGGCTGGCCTGACGCCGCCCTTTTCAACCGCCCCGCCAGATGTGCTAGTATGGTGGCATGGATGGTTCGCAATCATCTTTCCCGACCGAAACCCGCCGACGCAGATTCACAGCGGCGGACGTCCAAGTCATGCTGAATGCAGGGATAATCAAGGACGGCGAGAAGATCGAACTGGTCTGGGGGGAGTTGGTCGAGATGGCGCCGCAAGGACCTCTGCACTGGGACATGACGTCCGCTCTGTCGCATTGGTTCCGTGTCAACCTGCCTTTGAACCTTAGAATAGCCTCACAAGGTCCCTTGCGTCTGAGCGAAGATGACGAACCTGAGCCAGAGTTCTTCCTTTATCCCGAAAGTATGCGTGTAAACGACGTACGTGGCGGCGACGTGTTGCTGGTGGTCGAGGTGGCATACTCCAGCCTCGACTACGATCTCAAAGTGAAGTCCGTCGTATATGCCGCGCACGGTGTTCGCGAGTATTGGGTCGTGGACGTCGAAGGGAAACGCACGCTGGTTCACACGCTCGGTCCCGATGGGACGTATGGCGCGCCACGCGAGGTGGCGTTTGCCGATGCGCTTGATGCCCCAGGCGGCGCGGGGCTGGTGATCGCCGATCTCGCGCCGAAGGTCTGAGCGGCGGATGCCCTTCAGCACCAAAGCGGATTTTCTTTTGCGTGCGGCCCATCGTCTGGAATCGATCGATGCGACGTTCGATGAGCCGGTGCGAACCGACTATGACCTCAATCCCGACTGGCGTGCGCCGCCTGCCGGCGCCTACAGACGCGCCGCCGTGCTGGTCGGGCTGATTGATCGGGGCGAGGATTTCGGCGTGCTGTTGACGCTTCGGCCGGACACGATGCCCAGCCATGCGGGGCAGGTGGCGTTCCCGGGCGGGCGGATCGAGCCGGGGGAGAGTCCGCTGCAGGCGGCGCTGCGCGAGGCGCACGAGGAGGTGGGCGTCGATCAGGCTTCCGTGAAGGTGCTGGGGCAGGGCGACACCTATCTCACCGGGAGCGGATTCGCGATCGCGCCCTTCGTGGGGCTGCTGCCGGCGGATTTCGTTGCGGTTCCCCATGCACGCGAAGTCGCCGACGTGTTCGAGACACCGCTGAGCTTCCTGATGGATTCAGGGAACCACCAGCGCCATGAGAAGGCCTATCAGGGGGTCTTGCGCGCCTATTACGCCATGCCGCACAACGGGCGCTATATATGGGGCGCCACGGCGGGCATTCTCAAATCCCTCTATGACCGCCTCTATGGCGCCTGACCCGGACAAGCATGACCCAGCGCATCATCATCGAGATTCTTCTCTTCCTGATCCCGTTCGCGGTGTTCCTCGTCTATCGGGCGGCATCGCAAGACCTGCGGGTGCGTGACCGCTGGCCTCTGACCCGGCTGGTGATCATCGGCGGGGTGATCGCTGTGCTCGGGCTGATCCTGCCTGCGCTGTTCCAGCCGCGTGAGACCGAGAAGTGCTACGACCCCGTGCGCTACGATGCCGAGGGCCGCATCGTGCCGCCACGGGAGATCGACTGCGCGCAGGCGCCGATGCCGGGTGGCGAGAACACGACGACCATCACGCCGTCGCAGGCGCCCGTCGCGCCGCGCGATACGGGCAATTGAGCCATGCACCGGCTGGCGCCCCAGCCCTGGATGATCTCCGCGCAGCGGGTGATGGATGCGCTGGAGACGTCGCAACCGGGCTGCGCGCGTTTCGTCGGCGGATGCGTGCGAAATGCGCTGCTGGGCGAGCCGGTCGCTGACATCGACATCGCAACGCAGCTGACGCCAGACAGGGTGGAGCAGGTGATGGGCGTGGCGGGCATCGCGGTGCATCCCACTGGTATCGAGCACGGCACGCTGACGGTGGTGGCGGATCACATGCCGTTCGAGGTGACGACGCTGCGCCGTGACGTGGAGACGGATGGGCGGCGCGCGGTGGTGGCCTTCACGCAGGACTGGGCGGAGGATGCGCAGCGCCGCGATTTCCGCATGAATGCGCTCTACGTCGATCGCGATGGCGTGGTGCATGACCCGACCGGCGGCGGGCTCGACGATGTGGCGGCGCGGCGGATCGTGTTCGTCGGGGACGCGGACACGCGCATCCGGGAAGACTATCTCCGCATTTTGAGGTTCTTTCGCTTCCAGGCCTGGTATGGCCGCGCGGCGCCGGATGCGACGGGGCTGGACGCGTGTGGGCGGCTGCGCGCGGGGCTGGACGGTATCTCGGCCGAACGGATCTGGATGGAGACGAAGAAGCTGCTGGCGGCGCCTCAGCCCATGCCGTCGCTGCGCGCGATGGAAACGAGCGGGGTGCTGGCGCAGCTGTTCCCGGAAGCGAAGGGACTGGCGCTGCTGGACAGGCTGGTGACGCTGGCGCGAGATGGCGATGTGGCGGCCGATCCGATGCAGCGCATGCTCGCGCTGTTCTGGAAGGATGCGCGCGCGGTCGATGCTACGGTCGTACGCCTGAAGATGTCTAACGATGAGCGCGACCGCCTTCGCTGGTCCGCGCGCGACGAAACCCCGCTGGATGCCGCGACCCCGGCTGAGGTGCGTGCTGCGATCTATCGCAAGGGCGCGCAGGTGGTGAAGGATCGGGCCGTGCTCGCGGGGGCTGGGTCCAGCGACGCGCACTGGCGGGCGGTGCTGGCAGAGGCGGAACGCTGGGCGCCACCGGCGATGCCGCTGACTGGCGCTGATCTTTTGGCGGCGGGATTTGAAAGTGGGCCGGGGCTGGGTCAGGCGCTGAAAAAGGCTGAGGAAGCCTGGATTTCCAGCGATTTTGCGCTCGGCCGGGATGAATTGCTGAGCCTGACCTGATGCGGTGACCCAACCAATCCACCGGCGGCGCTTCATCCGGCTTTAAGTCTATATGTGCTAGTAGCTTATATATGGCTGGATGGGAAGTCGACATGGTTGGGTTCTGGAAAGACCGGCGAGGCGCCTCGGCCGTCGAGTTTGCGCTGATCGCGCCGTTCCTGTTGATGCTGGTCGGGGCGGTCCTGACTTACGGGTCGATTTTCGCCACATCGCTGAGCGTGCAGCAGATCGCGGCGGAAACGGCGCGGGCGACGATCGGCGGACTCAGTGACAGCGAGCGCAAGACGCTTGCAGACGCAAAGCTGGCGTCGATCGCGAGCAAGTATCCGATGCTTGATCCGGCCAAGATGACGTTCGCGTTCAACGAGAATGATGGCGACGAACTCAGCCGGCTCACCTTCAGCTACGACATGACGGGCCATCCGGCCTACGCGCTGGACAATCTCCTGCCGCTGCCTGACTCGCCGCTGTCCTACAGCATGATCATCACCGACGGCGATGGAGCGGACACGTGAGGCGCTCCTTCATCGGCGACCGTCGCGGGTCGGTAATTACGGTCTTCGCTTTCGCCTCCATGGTTCTGGCCGTGCTGACCGCTATCGTGATGAACCAGCTGTCTTTCTACACGGCCAAGCGCAAGCTGCAGGCAGCCGTGGACATGACCGCGCTGTTGATCATGGAATCCGGCGATCTCACCGTGGCCAAGGCGAAGGAGCTGCTTGAAGAGCAGCTCAACGACAAGATCGGCACGGTCACCGTCACGCGAGGGCATTACGCCGCCGACGCCGCCGTTAACGAGAGCAAGCGTTTCACACCGCTCGCGACACCCTACAACGCGGTCGAGGTGAAGGCCGAGGTCACGGGCGAGGCTGCGATGTTCGCCGGCATGATGCCCGCAGGCGTCACGATGGATGCGACGGCGCGCGCAGCGCGACGGACGAGCGCGACTGTCACAGTCGGCTCGCGCCTTGTGCGCATCGAGGGCGGCTTGAGCGCCGCGCTGCTGGACGCGACGCTGGGCTACAAGGGCAAGATCACGATTGCTGATTATGAATCGCTTGCGGCGGCCGAGGTGGACGCACTGCAGTATCTTCAGGCGCTGAATGTCGAGGCCGACATCAAGGCCGTCAGCTTCGACCAGGTGCTGTCCGCACCCGTGTCGATCGGCGAGGTGGTAGATGCGTTCGTTGCAACGACAAGCGACGGTGATGTGCTCGCGCTGCTCTCGAAAGCGTCTCCGGTTTCAGGCGGAAAGGACATTGTGATCGGCGACGTCGTCGATCTTGGCAGCATGAGTGGCCTGCCGATCGACACCCTCCTGTCGGGCCAGACTGTGCCGCTCAGCGTCGGCGAGGTTCTCGCCGGATCGGCCGCGTTGTCTGACAAGGATCACCAGATCGCGATCAACCTGGCATCCGTGCTGGGCAATCCTGGTATCGCCAACGCGTCGCTCTATGTCGGCGAAAAACCGCAAACCGTGAGCTACCTTGGCCGCGCCGGCGAGGGCAAGGAGGTGGAAACCTCACAGATACGCCTCGATATCGGCGCGCTCGGCCTCTCCCCTCTGACGGCTGTGAAGGTGGATATCTCGCTCGCCAACGCCAAGATCGAGATCGACGACATCACGTGCAAGGCGGATGGTTCCGCGGAGGTCGTCATCAAGGCGAAGACAGAGGCGGCAAGCGTCGGCGTCAAGGCGTCAATCCTGCCGCGCATTCCCGTGAAGCTCGCCAGCGACGAGACGAAGAAGCTGACCTTCTCGAAGGCGGACATCGACGCACAGACCTACAAACCCGTGCGCTCGGGCATGGGGCTGCAGCTGGGCGGGCTGTCAGTTGCGCAGAAGCTTTTGTTCAACCCGGTCGACAGCCTGCTGGAGAAGCTGGGGCTTCATATCGCCGAGGCGGACGTGAAGGTGACCGCGGCGACGTGCGGCGAAGTGGGGCTGGTGCATTAGGAAATTGCTATCGGTGACTGCCCATACGTCCGCACGCCTTGCGGGCAGCCCCCTCCGTCTCGCCGCGAAGACGCGGCGATCCACCTCCCCCGCCTGCTTCGCAGTCGAGGGAGGACTTCCCCGTGTGGCGCGATGTCCTCCCTCGGCGAAGCCGGGGGAG